>CAILRJ010000104.1 GCA_903836575.1 uncultured Burkholderiales bacterium | reverse complement strand
CGATTGCGCATCAAGACGCCAAAGGCAAGCGGCATCGGAACGGCGTAACTGGCGGTTATGCGAAGGGGACATTTGCTTGATCAGCATCGCTTCCTTGAGTAGCGCTTCCAGTTCGCCGGCAGTCTCGATCCATTCGATGCGGCGGATTTGCTGCGACAGCTCCAGCTCCTTGGCCGAATGATGATCCCCGCTGAAATGCGACAGCACGCGACGACGCAAGTTGTTAGCCTTGCCAACGTAAAGAGGCAACGCTCCTTCTCCAAAAAACAGATAGACACCGTGGGTAGAAGGCAAGTCGTCGACCATCTCGGCATCCAGATTCGACGGTAAATTTGGCCGCGCTGTGAGTTCCTTGACGGCGGCGTTAATCACCGCATGCGGCAAGGTGGCATGGATGGTTTCCCAGAATTGCCAGATCAGCTGGGCGTCACCGAGCGCGCGATGGCGTTCGGTCACCTGCAACTGATGACGCTCGGCCAGCGTGTCGAGATTGTGTTTGGCGAATTCGGGATACAGCTTGCGCGAGAGCTTGACAGTGCACAACACGGTTGGACGAAAGTCGATACCGACACGCTTGAATTCGTTCTTTAAAAATCCATGGTCGAAGCGCGCATTGTGGGCCAGGAAAATTCGCCCTTCCAATCGCTTGTGAATCTCGACTGCAAGCTCGTCAAACCCCGGGGCATTGGCCACCATCGCATCCGAAATCCCGGTCAGGCCTTCGATGAATTCGGGAATATGCCGATGCGGATTAACCAGACTGCTCCAGTGCCGCACGCCCTCCTCATCGACTTCAACGATGCCGACTTCGGTGATGCGATCAGTGACAGCCGTAGCACCGGTGGTTTCCAGGTCGACGAAGGCAAGGCGGGGATGGGCCGGGTTATAGGCCATGGGTAAAGTCTTTCACTGAAGCTGTAGGCGGGGGGATCAGGCAGGAAAATCATCGCAAGAGTAGCGGTTCACTCATCGTTGCTCAAGATTTATTTATCGAAAAACGACTTGACGGCAGGTACCCGAAATCACATATACTGTGCATCCATACAGTGTTTTAAACGACACCCGGAAGACTGACCCAGTTCATCATAACGGAGATTCCCATGCTCGCATCCACCACCCGCTTTGCCACTCCTGCTGTCGCCAATGCCTTGCTGGCAAATATGCCCGACACCGTCTGGCGCGGCAACCAGATGGGATCGCAGCGCGCTGTGGTGACTCCATCCGGATTCCGGACACTGGATCGCGAGTTGCCCAATGGCGGCTGGCCGGCGTCGGTATTGATCGAGTTATTGCTGGCACAACCGGGCATCGGTGAATTGCGTTTGCTGGCGCCCCTGATTGCGTCACTTACCCAGGCTAAAAAAACCGTGATTTTGATGGCTCCGCCGCATATTCCGTTTGCTGCCGCGCTGGCGGAGCTTGGTATCGATCTGACCCACATCCTGCTGGTTGAGGCCGAAAAACCAGCCGACCGTATCTGGGCCATTGAACAGGCACTTAAGAGCGCCAGTTTCGGCGCGCTGTTGTGCTGGTTGCCACAGTGCCGCGCTGACCATTTGCGCCGGCTGCAACTGGCCGCAGGTGCAGGCGAAGGCCTGACTTTTGTATTTCGACCGGCCGCAGCGCAGCATGAGTCGTCACCAGCACCGCTGCGTTTGGTGTGCCGGGCAGCCGCATCGGGCCAGTTGTCCGTCGAGGTGATCAAACGGCGCGGACCGGTGCACAGCCAGCCAGTGATCCTGCCGCTGGCGGTACCGTCTGTACTGGATCAGCCCTTTGCCAACCTGGTGTCGGCCGATATCCTTCCATTCAACTTACCGGTTCCCCCACTCCATGCTGTGGATTGCCCTGCACTTCCCGCAACTGCCACTCGATACCGTACTGCGCTGCCGGCCTGAGGTTTCGACCAGACCGGTCGTGGTGGTCGAGCGCAAACGGGTCACCTCAGGTAACCAATCCGCAATGCAATGCGGCATCACTCCAGGCATGTCGGAAGCCAATGCTTGGAGCATGAACGCCGCTTTGCTGACATTCCCGCGTGCACCGGCTCAGGAAATCGAAGCGTTACACGAAGCCGCACTGTGGGCATTACATTTCACACCGCAAGTTGTTCTGCAGGAAGCCGGCTTGCTAATTGACATTACAGCCAGTTTGCGATTGTTTGGTGGATTTGATAATTTATCGACACAACTCGCCGGCGGTATCAATGACCTCGGCCTGTACGCGCAAATGGCATGTGCACCAACTGCCAGCGCAGCATGGTTGTTGGCACGCAGTAGCGGCGAATGGAAAGACAAAACGCTCGACGAAATGCTCGCGACAGTGCCACTGGTAGCGCTAGTCTCGGCGCAGCCCCATCTCGATACGCTGCTTGGGATCGGCTGCCATACGCTTGGCCAGTTGCATCGTATGCCGCGCGCCGGGATTGCAAGGCGCTTCGGCAGTGCCGTGTTGCGGGAAATTGATCAGGCCTATGGCGACGAAGTGGAAGTCCATGCTTGGTTCACGGCACCGGCCAGTTTTGACGTTCGTCTGGAACTGCCCGCACAAGTCAGTAACACCGATGCATTGCTGTTTGCCGCGCGTCGGTTGCTGCTGCAACTCACTGGCTGGCTTAGTGCACACCAATCGGCTATTAATAGCATCACCTTGTTGTTGCATCATGAGACTACCCGCCAACGCGATCGTCGCAGTACGCCAGTACACATCCAGCTGGCCTGCGCAAGTCGTGACCCGGCACATCTGACACTGCTGCTCCGGGAGCGCCTCGGACAAGTTGTGCTAATGGCACCGGTGATCGAACTATCGCTTGCAGCCGATCAGATTGTGGCATTGGCGACACCTAACACCGAACTATTTCCAAGTGCCGCTTCACAGGCCGAAAGCATAAGCTTGCTCATCGAGCGCCTGCAAAGCCGGCTTGGCAACGAAGCCGTCCGCCAAATCTCGCTGGTGCCGGATCACCGACCAGAAAAAAGCTATGCACTACTGCCGATACAGCTGTCATCGCAACCTCCACGAAACAGCAGTACCAATGCTTCTGCACAACCAATGATGGTTCGCCCGACTTGGCTGTTAGCGCGTCCTCTTGCTCTAATTACACGCCAGCACAAGCCGTTTTATCAAAGTCCACTCACCATACTTGCTGGACCGGAACGAATTGAGTCTGGCTGGTGGGACGATGCGCTGGCACTGCGGGATTACTTCATCGCCGAAAACGACAACCACACCCTGCTTTGGATTTACCGTCAACGCGTCGGAAATGCGGACAGTGGCTGGTTCCTGCATGGTTATTTCGGCTGACTGAACAAAAAACCACGTCGGCATCGCTCCCATCCCCATTCTCGATTCACCTACTTGGCTGCAGGGGTCCGTTATATTCAACTCCTAACTCAAAAATGTCAGCGCAATAACTGATGCCAAGGCAAAACTCCGTTGGCTTACCTGGACGTGAGCTTATTGGTGTACTTGGACACTTTTACCGTGTCGGCCCCGGTGACTCAACTTCCCCGGTATTCGGCTCAGGGTACGGCTTGCTCCAAGACCGCCAGAAACTACTCGCGGCGAGTGCTGTACTTCTTCATGGAAAATTCGGCACGCGAAAACTAGTTCGCTCCAGGGCCATTGCAGTGTCTTTAAAATTAAACGGGAAAAGAATTTTAACTACAAAATCAGTCGAGTAAATTAGCGGCTCCCTAAGTATTAGGGTTACAAAGAAAGCGGCTAAGCGACACAATAATTAATAAACCCACCAACTTTAAGGTGCACATGGCCGTGTCATAGGGCTAAATGTCTGCCACACACAAATACAGCCATTCAACGATGAATTGAATGGCTGCAAAAAGTGTCTTGTTAGCAGTTCAAAATATTAGAACGCATGACGGATACCAACACTGAACGCCTTATCGCCAGAACCGGCTTCGATTGCGCTACCAACGGTATATCCGGCACCGTTGTCATTGTTGATGCGTGCATAGGACGCATACAAGTCAGTCCGTTTGGAAAACGCATAACGGTAACCCAATGCCCACTGATTGGCGTCCTGATTGGCACTGTTTTTGTCGTCCTTACGGATATACGAAGCCAACACAGTGTGCACACCAAATGGCACGGTCACCCCGAGCAACAGATCACGACTATCCGTCGAGGCCGACGGTGCTACCAAACTCCCATATGGATTAGTCGTGTTGCGTAACGGCGAACTATTGGTACCCTTGTCGACCCCGTATCCCAAGTGCAACTTCGCGACTTTCAAGTCATAAGTCAATGCGAGCAAAGTATCTTTTGCACTGGACGTATTTTTGATCACGGCCGTGTTGTTGTTACGATTGTGGTAGCCCAGACGGATGGCCAGTGGGCCGTTGGCATAACCGATTGCAGCACCATACTGTCTTGCAGAAGAGTTATCCCCTGCCACTTCGCCGAATCCATAAGCAAGTTCACCAGTAAATCCTTCCAAATTTGGCGAGACATACTTAATAGCATTATTCATCCGGCTCGCAGCATCACCGGTATTTGGCATCAGATTGGCAGCATCTCCAGCCAGTCCGGTACTGAACGGATCAGCTAATAGCAACGTAGCGTATTGCGGGGTGTACTGTCGACCAAATGTCACGCCACCGAAACCACCGGACAAACCAACGAAAGCTTGACGACCGAAAGCGGTATTAGCCTGGTTGAATCCACCAGTATCGAGCGCAATCCCTGTTTCCAGCAAAAAATTAGCGGCAAGGCCACCTCCGAGATCCTCAGTGCCGCGAAAACCGAGTCGTGATCCTGACGCCATACCGCTGGTTAATTTTGTGACTGATCCCGCAGAACCACCCCGTTCGGCAACCACACCAACATCGGCGATACCGTAAATTGTGACATTGGTTTGCGCAACCGCAGAACCTGCTGCAGTCCCCAACAGCAACAATAAGATTGTTGATTGTTTCATTGAAATTCCTTTATAGAATGAAGCGAAACAGCGAAACAGATTCAAACCGTCGCCACTGGCCACAAAGTCGACATCAAGTTGGCTCAGTCGCTCGGCCCCTGAAAAATTAATAAAAGTCCGACGTCCAGTACCTGCAATCAAGGCTGACTAATCTTTAAAAAAAAGTTGCCACCTCGGACCTGAACGCATTGTTGTCTAATCAATTTAACAACGTCAATTATTTATATAAATTTCATCGTCGGTATATCGATAAATTGTCGTTTAAAGGACACAATTAATGATGTACTGAATACGCGGTTAATCTATAAAGGAGAAATATGTGGGCTGGAAAACTAGTTGTTTCGTTGAAATAAACAACGCAAAGGCAACTGACAATAAAAAAATGCACGGCAAAACCGCGCAATTATTTGAACCAATCATTCATTTAAAAATAATTTCAAATTTGCATGTTCATGATGTCCTGATAAGCCGAAACCAACTTGTTGCGCACCTGAATCGTGGCTTGGAAACCGATATTCGCTTTTTGCGATGAAATCATTACGTCGGATAAACTGACCTTGTCATCACCAAGCGCAAATTTTGAACCTAAGTCGGCAGCTGTTTTCTGGGAGGCATTGACGCCGTCCAATGATGCTTTAAGTGCATCGGCAAATCCCGGTTTTGTTACCGCTACCGGACCAGCTGCCACATTCGGCACCTCGACCTGAGGACGCGTTGCCGCAGCCTTGAGCTGGCTGATCATCGCTTCGATCCGGCCCGAATCTATCATTGAAGTTTTCATGGATGTTCCATTCCTGTCATCGCAAAATCGATAGCACCTGGAAAATCGGGTGACTAGACGGTTTTTTCACGATTACACGGTAGCATCCGAATCCCCACGCAGCAGGACGATAACTCGTACAAATCCTCTTCTATTCCCCTGATTGAATCGGGGCAACTGAACGACAATAGTTCTTAAAGTAATTATTGCATTTAGGAAAAAATGAAGTACGTGCATACCAACCGCAATATCCGGAGAGTTTCATCATGGCTGTAGCCGCCGATGGCAGCGTCATACCGAATCCACTGATCAGTTTTGGGGAGTCCCAGGGCGGGCGCAATTTGTTGCTCATGTTGGGAGCGGCCATCGTGCTGGCGGTCATGGCTGGTGTCTGGATGTGGAGCCAGCAACCCGAATATCGGGTTTTGTTTTCCAATTTTTCAGATCGCGATGGAGGCGCCATCGTCACTCAGTTGCAGCAAATGAATGTGCCCTATAAATTTGCCGAAGGCGGCGGAGCCATCCTGGTACCGGCCGAACAGGTCCACGATACACGCTTGCGCATCGCTGCCATGGGCTTGCCCAAGGGAGGCAACGTCGGTTTCGAGTTGATGGAAAACCAGAAGCTTGGTGTGTCTCAATTTCTCGAACAGGTCAATTTTCAGCGGGCACTAGAAGGAGAACTGGCACGTTCGATTCAATCGATTGGTGTAGTTGAGTCAGCCCGGGTACACCTGGCAATGCCAAAGGCGTCGGTGTTCGTCCGCGACCAGCAAAAGCCTACTGCCTCGGTGGTTCTGAACCTGCAGACCGCTCGCCCGCTCAGCGAGCAGCAAGTCAGCGCTATCGTCCATCTGGTCGCCAGCAGCGTACCTGAACTGCCACCGGGTAACATTAGCGTCATCGACCAGAATGGCAACCTTTTATCAGATACCAGTAAAGCCGCCAAAGCCAACGGACTTGATCCTACCCAACTTAAGTACGTGCAAGAGATCCAGCAGAATATCGTGCGCCGGATCGAGTCAATCATTACACCTATCGTCGGACCAAATAATGTCCGCGCCGAAGCTACTGCGGATATTGACTTTTCTACCAGTGAGCAAGCGGCCGAAACCTACAAGCCGAACAGTCCACCGAACCAGTCCACCATGCGCAGCCAGCAAAGCAGCGAGTCGCAAGGTAGCAGCACGGGTGCAGGTGGCGTTCCGGGCGCGCTGTCCAACCAACCGGCGGCTAACGCTACGGCCCCGATCAATCCGGCTGCGCCAGCGTTACCCGCTGCGCCAGGTGCGACTCCAACAATAGCAACGGGTGCAACTGCCGCGGCTGCCACTCCCTCACAAAAGGAGTCGACGGTCAATTATGAAGTTGACAAAACAGTGCGCTATGTACAGCAACCGATGGGCGGCGTGAAACGGATTTCAGTGGCGGTTGTGGTAAATTTCAAGCAAGTCATCGACAAGACTGGTAAGGTCGTTGCGACCCCGCTAACCGAAGCTGAACGGATGCAAATAACCGACCTGGCCAGAGAAGCGATGGGGTTCAACAAGGATCGTGGTGATACGCTTAACGTCGTCAACACTGCATTTGCAGGCGTACCGAAAGAGATATTCCCTGAAGTGCCGATCTGGAAAAAGCCTGAAATGATCCAGTTGGCCAAGGAACTGGGCAAATATCTGTTGGGCGGGATTGTATTACTGTATCTGTTCTTCGGCGTGCTGCGACCCATGCTTAAGAAATTCAATACGCCAGCCAAGAAAATCAATGCAGTAGTCGACGATGAGAGCGAAGAGCCGGAAACGCCTGAAATGCTCGCCGCACAAAATGCGGAGCGCGCCACTCATGCCCCTGCTGAACCTGCTGGCTTGAGTTATCAGGACAACCTCGACCTGGCAAAGCAGCTAGCCAAAGATGATCCTAAAGTGGTTGCCAACATAGTCAAGAACTGGGTGAGTGGAAATGAGTGACGATGGAGTCCATAAAGGTGCCGTGCTAATGCTCGCCCTGGGTGAAGACGAAGCCGCCGAAGTAATGAAATTTCTCAGTCCTCGCGAAGTGCAGAAACTCGGCGCGGCAATGTCGACAATGAAGGCCATCAGCCATGAAGAACTGGATGGCGTCCTGAAGAACTTTCGCGCGGAGACCGAATCCAGTTCCGCATTGGGACTTGACTCCGACGAATACATTCGTACCGTGCTGACCAAGGCACTTGGGGATGACAAGGCATCATCGCTGCTTAACCGCATTCTCGGCGCGCGCGATGCAAGCGGCATCGAGGGTCTCAAGTGGATGGACTCGCAATCGGTCGCCGAACTGATTCGCAATGAGCATCCGCAAATCATCGCCACTATTCTGGTTCACCTGGAGCGGTATCACGCTTGCGAAGTGCTGGATCACTTTACCGAACGCCTGCGTAATGATGTGGTGTTGCGTATCGCCACACTTGACGGCGTTCAGCCAGCTGCCTTGCGTGAACTGAACGAAGTGCTGACCAAGCTGCTGACGGGCAACGAAAGCCTGAAGAAAAAGCCGATGGGCGGCATTCGTGCAGCGGCAGAAATTCTCAACTTCCTATCCGGTGAAAATGAACAATCGGTCATCGCCAACCTGAAGAATTACGACAGCGATATGGCGCAAAAAATCATGGATGAAATGTTTGTCTTCGACAACATCATGGACATTGACGACCGTGGCATCCAGATCATTCTGCGCGAAGTCCAGTCCGACTCGCTGATCGTTGCACTTAAAGGCGCTAATGTTGACTTGCGTGAAAAGATATTCAAGAACATGTCCAGTCGCGCCGCAGAAATGATGCGCGAAGATCTCGAATCCAAAGGGCCGGTGAGGCTATCCGAAGTCGAAGCCCAGCAAAAAGAAATCCTTCAGGTGGTAAGACGGTTATCCGACGAAGGCCAGATCCAGCTAGGCGCAAAAGGTGACGACGCTTATGTCTGACACCCTTATTCCGAAGGAACGGCAATCGGCTTATCAACGCTGGGAGATCGATTCGTTCGGCGACAACCGGCCCAGCGCTCAGACGGCATCCGTCACGGTCGCACCACCGGTCGCGCGCGTCACCATCGAAGAACAGGCCGCTATCCGCGAGGCTGCACACATCAAAGGTCATGCAACCGGCCTGGTTGACGGCCGTATTGAAGGCTTGCGCCTGGGACGCGAAGAAGCCCATGCCGAAATCGACCATCTGCGCCAGATCGCCGTTGCACTCGGTAGCGAGGCCGCACGTGCCGATGAACTGATTTCTACTGACGTCATGCAACTGGCACTCGATCTCGCGCAGGCGATGCTGAAAACCGCGCTGGAAATCAAACCCGAACTGGTTTTACCGATCGTCGCCGAGGCAATCCGCTATTTGCCGAACGTTCAGCAACCGGCGCTGCTGTACCTGCATCCGGCTGATGCCTTGCTGGTCCGCGAAGAAATGCATGAGGAGCTTGAAAAGGCCGGGTGGCGCATCGCCGATGATAGCCAGATGCTCCGTGGCGGCTGTCGCATTGATACCGCCACTAACCAGATCGATGCCAGCATCGAAATTCGCTGGCAGCGCCTCACTGAAGCCCTCGGGGAGACTCCCGGCTGGCTCAAGCAATAACAATGCAACATGAACGTAGCCAGCGCTGGCAGGCTTATTTGCGCGATTGCCGTGAATTGCTGCAGATTGCTGAACCGATGCAGGTTTCGGGCCGCGTAACCCGCGTCGCCGGACTGGTCATGGAAGCGATCGGACTCCGTCTGGCCGTTGGCAGCGCCTGTACCGTTCCGCTGCCCAATGGTGCCCGTATCGAAGCCGAAGTGGTCGGTTTCGATAATGACCGTCTGTTCCTGATGCCGCAAAGTGATGTCGAAGGCGTAGTGCCCGGCACCCGGGTATTCCCGGTCGAAGCGGTGCAATCTCTGCCGCGGGCCGGTTCGGTCAACCATCCGCGTCGACGCCCCAGCGACCGTGGCCGTCACTTGCCGGTTGGCGATGAACTGCTGGGACGGGTACTCGATGGCGCCGGCCGGCCGCTCGACACCCTCGGTCCGCTCAATGCAAGTTCGGCAGCGCCACTCAATGTGCGCGCCGCCAATCCGCTCACCCGCGCGCCTATCGTCGATGTACTCGATGTCGGCGTTCGGGCCATCAACAGCATGCTGACCGTCGGACGAGGTCAGCGGATGGGACTCTTTGCCGGTTCCGGTGTCGGTAAAAGCGTGTTGCTTGGCATGATGGCGCGCTACACCACCGCTGACGTGATCGTCGTCGGCCTGATCGGTGAACGCGGCCGCGAAGTCAAGGAATTCATTGAGCAGATCCTCGGGCCGGAAGGTCTGGCACGCTCGGTCGTGGTCGCCGCACCGGCCGACACACCACCGCTAATGCGTCTGCAAGGTGCCGCTTATACAACGGCAATCGCCGAACATTTTCGCGATCAGGGCAAGCATGTGCTGATGATCATGGATTCGCTGACCCGGTATGCAATGGCGCAGCGCGAAATCGCCCTGGCCATTGGCGAACCCCCCGCCACCAAAGGCTATCCGCCATCAGTATTCGCAAAATTGCCGGCGTTAGTCGAGCGCGCCGGTAATGGCCGTGAAGGTGGCGGTTCGATCACCGCTTTTTATACCGTACTGACCGAGGGCGATGACCAGCAGGATCCGATCGCCGATGCGGCGCGCGCCATTCTTGACGGCCATATCGTGCTGAACAGGCAACTGGCTGAAGCCGGCCATTATCCGGCCATCGATATCGAACAATCGATCAGCCGCGCGATGCACAGTATCACTACCCCGGAACACCAGAAACTGACGCGCCGGCTCAAGCAACTGTATTCGCGCTACCAGCGCAACCGTGACCTCATCAGCGTCGGCGCCTACAGTGCCGGTTCCGATCCGGTGCTCGACGAAGCGATCGCACTCAATACCCGCATCGAAGATTTTTTGCAGCAGGACATTCGCGAGTGCGCCACCATAAGCGAAAGCATGACCCAACTTTCCAGCCTGTTCGTCCGATGAGACCATCAATGCGACACCGATAATTCGATATGGCTACTTCTTCCGCAATCGACACCCTGATCGAACTCGCCGTCAAGGATACGGACGAGGCTGCCAAACGCCTTGGCCTTGCCATCCGTGCATGCGAGGAAGTCGAACAGAAAATGACTCTGCTGACACAATACCGTGACGATTATGCCAACCGGTTCCAGCACAGCCTGTCGGTCGGCCTGAGCCCATCCGGTTATCGCAATTTTCAGCTTTTTATCGATAAGCTTGATGGTGCGATCGCCAGCCAGCAATTGGTTCTGCTCGATGCCAGATATCGTATTGAAGAAGCACGCACAGCATGGCAATCAAGCGAGCGCAAGCGCATGTCCTACGGCACACTGGCCAGCCGCGCGCTCAAGATGGCTCAACAAAAAGAAGCCAAACGCGACCAAAAAGCCATGGATGAGCATGCGGCGCGCGCAATCCTCTACAAACGATAAAACCTCTTCAGGCAGCCATCATGCAAAACAAGCCGATCATGAATACTCTGGCACCTGTCGTCAGCGCATCTGCTGCCAAGCCACGGGCACCGGAAAACAATGTGCCTGACCAGCAATTCAATCAAATGCTGTCACGTCAGATGACTGAGCGCATCGCCCCGAAATCCACGACCAAACCGGCTGATCCACCGAAGCCAGCATCGGCAAAATCACCGGATGGATCAAACAAAGCCACCATTGACGAACCCGCTGCGAAGACCAGCACGACAACCGCGCCAGCCAGCGAGCAAGCTGACAGTAAGTCGACGAATACCGACACCAAAGAGAAAGCGGATAGCAACGCTTCTGCCCTGCCGGTTAATAGCACCGATGCCACACTCAGTGCGTCGGCCGCCATCATGGCGCTGGTTGCCAATGCCGGCATGCCCGCGGCAGTCCCGCCATCGACGTCGACGAAAGGCGATCTTGATCCGGATGTGCTGGCAAAAAATTTCCGGATCGACCCGCGCGCCAAGCCTGACGATGGACCTACCGATGCAGCGGTCAAGGAGCTGGTTGCCAAAGATGCCGGCAAATTTACCAATGCGTTGCAAACAGCTGCGATGGCCAATGTCGACAAGGACACCGCACTTGCCAGACTTGTCGAGCAGCCGGTCGCCGGCAACGGACTGCCACTGGTGCAGCAAATGGCACAGCAAACTGCATTCACAATGACAGCACCTGCTGGTGTCCATCCCGGCAATAGCTTGACGCCACAAATAGATAACAGCGCCTGGAGTCAGGCTTTGGGCCAGCGTGTGGTGTGGATGGCGGCAGGTGCCGAACAGTCCGCTACGCTGACACTCAATCCCCCCGACCTCGGTCCGTTGCAAGTAGTGCTTAATGTTTCCAACGGCCAGGCTGACGCCAGCTTCTTTGCGACCCAGCCGGAAGTGCGTCAGGCACTTGAAGCAGCCCTGCCAAAATTACGCGAAATGCTCGGCGATGCCGGCATTTCACTGGGCCAGGCCAATGTCAGTTCCGGCAGTCCCAATCCGCAAAGTCATTCAGGTCAACGTGACAATGGAGCGCGCCGCACGGTTGAGTCCGGCGCGTCCGGCACCACTGCCGTGACGGCACGTCGCATCACTTCCGCGGGCAATGGCATGGTTGATACCTTCGCGTGAAGCAGGTGGCTGTACATAAATGCATCCCTTGTGAGGTCGTCACGTAACCATTTCTCGCGTACCATGGCGATGCAAAAACCAGCACCCGGACATGCCACGATTTGCATGGTGTTACGTGCTCTTTTCGACGCATCCGGGAGCGCATTTTTTTTCAATAATGGTTACTGAAAGTTCAGTGCAGTTCACAAGGAAACAAGATGGCGACAGCACCTAAACCCGCCGCTCCGGCAGCAGCAGCAGCAGACGACGCGACCGGCGGTAAAAAGAAATCGAAGCTCAAGCTGATCATCATCGCGCTTGTGGTGCTGGCAATCGGCGGTGGTGCGGCGGGTTATTTTTTACTGATGAAAAAAGCCAAGCCTGCAGGTGAGCATGTTGAAGAAGAATCTCATGAGAAAGCCAAGGCACCGGTGTTTCTGGTGCTTGATCCGTTTACAGTCAATCTGCAACAGGAAAACGGCGACCAGTACTTGCAAGTAGCGATGACGGTTCAGGTTGAAGACGACAAGCAATCCGAAGAAATCAAGGTCTACCTGCCACAAGTGCGCAGTCGCGTTCTGATGGTCCTGTCGAGTAAGAAGGCATCGGAAATCAATACGCCCGAGGGAAAAAAGCAGCTGGCTGACGACATCATTGCGCAGATCAAAAAGCCTTTTTCGGAGAGGGGCAAAGCGCAAAAAGTTAATGACGTGTTTTTCACCTCGTTTGTGATTCAGTAACCGGCTATGGCTGACAATTTTCTTTCGCAAGAAGAAGTCGATGCGCTACTCAAGGGCGTCAACGGCGATCAGGACGACGTGCATGCGCCGGAGGATCAATCTGGCGTACGACCTTACAACCTGGCCACGCAGGAACGTATCGTCCGCGGCCGCATGCCGACGCTGGAAATCATCAATGAACGGTTTGCACGCCTGCTGCGCATTGGCCTGTTTAACTTCTTGCGGCGCAGCGCCGAAGTATCGATCGGCCCCGTACGCGTATCGAAGTACAGTGAATTCATCCGCAATCTGGTGGTCCCGACCAACCTGAATCTGGTACACATGAAGCCGTTGCGCGGCACAGTGCTGATGGTGTTCGATCCGAATCTGGTGTTTCTGATCGTCGACAATCTGTTCGGTGGCGATGGCCGTTTCCATACCCGGGTCGAAGGTCGTGATTTCACCCAGACCGAACAGCGCATCATCCAGCGCATCCTGGCTATTGTTTTCGAAAACTATGCGAAGTCATGGGAGCCGGTCTATCCGGTCGAATTCGAGTACATACGTTCCGAAATGAATACACAGTTTGCCAATATCGCCACGCCTAACGAAGTCGTGATCTGCACCACATTCACGGTCGAACTCGGTCCTGTGAGCGGCGAAATGCACTTCTGTATTCCGTACTCCACCATCGAGCCGATCCGCGACATACTCACCAGTAGCCTGCAAGGCGAGACGCTGGAAGTCGATAAGCGCTGGATTCGCCTGATGACGCAACAGATTCAGACAGCGGAGGTCGAAATCGTTGCCGATTTCGGTGTCGCCCGAAGCAACTTCGGGGATATCCTGAACATGCGGGTCGGCGACATTATTCCGCTCACCGTCCCGGAGGTCGTGCTGGCGAAAGTCGATGGCGTGCCGGTGATGGAATGCACGTACGGCAAACTCAATGGGCAATACGCACTACGGGTCGATAAATTACTGGCCCATAGTTCAACCGACGCACTGCATGGAGATGACAATGGCTGACAACGACGAACAACAAGCAGCAGAAGACGACTGGGGCGCAGCGATTGCCGAGCAGGAGCAAGCCGAAAAAGCGGCGCTCAACGCGCAACAAGCCAGCCCGAGCGTGTTTCAGGAATTCGCCAGCACCAGCAAAACCACCACCCACAACGATATTGATTTCATTCTCGATATCCCGGTCCAGCTGACTGTCGAACTGGGTCGTACCAAGATCGCCATCAAAAACCTGCTGCAACTGGCGCAAGGTTCGGTTGTCGAACTTGATGGCCTTGCCGGCGAACCGATGGATGTGCTGGTCAACGGCTGCCTCATTGCTCAGGGCGAGGTCGTAGTGGTCAATGACAAGTTCGGTATCCGCCTGACCGATATCATTTCGCCAGCCGAACGCATCAAGAAGCTCAACCGATGAAGGGGGCTGCGAGGTATTTTCCGGCGCTGCTGGTAGCGCCGGACATTTTCGCGCAAGCAGTCTCGGCGACGGCACCGGTTGCAGCGCCGGTAACGGCCTCAACTTCCCCGGGCAACATGCTACAAGTAATGGTCGGCCTGATGGTCGTGTTAGGCCTGCTGGTCGCCGTCGCCTGGTCAATGAAAAAAATGGGAGCCGGCAAACATGCGGCGGCCGGCGCCCTGAAAATCGTCGGTGGTGTCAGCGTCGGCAACCGCGAACGCATCTTGGTCGTCGAAGTCGCTAACCAGTGGATCGTGGTCGGTGTTACGCCAACATCAATCAACGCGCTCTCGACGATGCCCAAACAGGAAGGCGTAGAACTCTCCGCCGCCGCACCACTTGCCAAGAATTTCTCGGACTGGCTCAAACAGACCATCGACAAACGCAAGACTGATCAGCTCAAGAGCGCGTCGAACCCTTCCGGACTGGACAATGCACATTAAGTTGTCGACCTGCCTGCGCTGGAGCGCAGTAGCCCTGGTCGCATTACCGCTGTTCGCGTATGCCCAGCAAGCCGGCCTGCCCGCCTTGACCAGTACTCCGACCGCCGGTGGCGGACAGAGCTATACGTTGAGCCTGCAGACGCTGCTCTTGCTGACCGCGCTGTCCTTCCTGCCGGCGGCCCTTCTGATGATGACCAGTTTTACTCGCATCATCATCGTATTGTCGCTGCTGCGGCAGGCGCTTGGCACGCAATCGGCACCCCCGAATCAGGTGATGGTCGGACTGGCACTTTTCCTTACCCTGTTCGTCATGGGTCCGGTACTCGACAAAATCTATGCCGATGCCTATTTGCCGTTACAGGAAAACAAAATCAACATGACCCAGGCCATGGAGCGCGGCATTGCGCCGCTAAAAGCCTTCATGATGAAGCAGACGCGTCAGACTGATCTGGCCCTTTACGTCAAGTTGTCCAACAGCCCGGCGCTTCAAGGTCCCGAAGATGTTCCTCTGCGCATCCTGGTGCCGGCCTTCGTCACGAGCGAACTGAAGACGGCCTTCCAGATCAGTTTTGCCATTTTCATCCCGTTCCTGATCATCGACATGGTGGTTGCCAGCGTGCTGATGTCGATGGGGATGATGATGGTATCCCCGTCTATCGTGTCACTACCATTCAAGGTCATGCTGTTCGTCCTGGTCGATGGCTGGCAGTTACTCATCGGTTCGCTGGCACAAAGCTTTTACTAGGAGACGCCAATGACACCCGAAAGCGTCATGTCCATGGGACGGCATGCAATGGAAGTCACGCTAATGGTCGCTGCACCGTTGCTAATGGTGGCATTGGTCATCGGCCTGATCGTCAGTATTTTCCAGGCTGCGACACAGATCAATGAACAGACCCTGTCTTTCATTCCAAAACTGGTCGGTATTTTTGTCACGCTGATCATTGCCGGTCCGTGGATGCTGTCAATCATGCTCGACTACATGCGCGAGATGTTCAGCGGCATTCCGTCGATGATCGGCTGATTCCGACCAGCCAATTGCATGCTCAACTTTAGCTCCGCCGAACTCAACGCCCTGATCACCGGCTTCCTGTGGCCGTTGACCCGCATTCTCGGATTGATTGCGGTCGCGCCATTGTTCAGCAATGGCAGCGTGCCGCGCCGTACCAAAGTCGGACTGGGCATCTTGCTGGCAATGATTGTTGCACCATTGGTGCAGGTACCTGCCGGACTGGAACCGATGTCGATGCAGGGATTACTGATCCTGGTGCAGCAATTGATGATAGGAATCGCGATGGGCTTTTCGATGCGGATTATTTTTTCTGCCGTTGAAATGGCCGGCGAAGTATCAAGCATGACGATGGGACTGGGTTTTGCGACTTTTTTTGATCCGCAATCACGCGGTCGCTCGAACGCCGTCAGTCAGTTCCTCGGTTTGCTGGTGCTGATGCTTTATCTGGCGGCGAATGTTCATCTGGCCTTGCTGTCGACACTCGTTGACAGCTTCACGACCATGCCGATCACAGTGGGCCCATTGACCGGCAATATTGCCGAACAGGTTGCGCGCTGGGGCGGTCGCCTGTTCAGCGCGGGGCTGCAATTATCCTTGCCGATTGTCGCTGCGCTGCTCATCACCAATATCGCACTCGGTATCCTGACGCGGGCCGCACCGTCCCTCAATCTGTTCGGTATCGGTTTCCCGATCACGCTGGCAATCGGCTTCACGATGCTCGGCCTGATCCTGCCCTACCTGACAACGCCGATCCTCAATCTATTCGAAGAGACCATTACTACAATCCGCCAGCTTACAGGTGGTTAATTTGCAAGGAAGTCCCCGATGAAAACACTCTCCCATCTCTGCATCCTGCTACTAAGTGCTACCACCTTGTCAGCTGGTGCATCGACACCGCTGGTTGCCGCGCATATGAATGTTCTGGAAGAAAAGCGCAACGTCATCGTCAACCTCGATGCCGGCAGTGCGGCAGAACTGGGGCGTGGTCGTGACCTCAATGGACTACAGGGACGAACGCGGGATTTTCAGGGGCAGAGCGTGCCACTGTATGCGATTTCAGATGGATCGATTTCGGCTGGCCGCTTCTTGCGATTGGTGCAGTACGACGGGCAACTAACCGGTACGCTTCAATGCCAACTGGTACAGCTTGGTAACAGCCCGGACCTGCCAGGGGTAAAGCTGGTGGTGCTGGCGCAGCAATGTGCGATCGTGCGGCTCAATCACTGAGTTTGTCCCTCCCCTTTCGAGTCATTCCCATGAATTCGACGCTGATCTGAGTGATCATTTTCAATCATGTTGGACTTAATACTTCTGAACTAAGCTGAACTGAGCTGAACTGAACTGAACTATTTGTGACCTTTTTCTACTCATTAGAAATAGGCTCCTAAACATTTGGCAAAGGCCTATCGAACGGTTGCCCTCATGCATGCTCGCATTCGCAACAAATGCGACTCTGGTCAAAAAAAATTTCTCTGCCATTACGAAATCGACAGGCTAGGCAAAAATTTCCTTAGCCGTAGAAATTCATACCGAATGTAGTTTTTTTCTTATGGGAACATCATGAAAATTCCGGCAAAACAGATAACACCAAAAACGACAGCGACAACCACAGCGATGAACGGGAATGGCGACCTGAACACAACGACTGACCAGAGAAATCACGGGGCAATGCGGGCCGCGAACACGTCTGTTCGCACAGACCCGCGCACTTCACCACCTCAATCTGCCCAGCAACTGGCGTTGCTCGATGAAATAAGAGACGTTCTGCCTAGGTCGGTTAGACAAAAACGTGTCGCGATTGCGCCGGATGTGTCGGTCAGGACAATTCCAATGCGCGAACCCAACGCTAAGCAAAAGACGCGATCAGCCCGTTCTCAAAGAACAACTCCTTCAGCGCGCTCAAACCAAGCTGACGTGACCGTTGGCCAAACAAACGGCGAACCTGAGACACCTCAGACACCTCAGACACCTCAGATTCAACATTGGCCGGTGTCGTCCCGGACACGGTCAACACAAACTGACGCAACTGCTGGTCAAACGGAGAATCAGCTACATCAAGCAAACGCACCAGTGCGTCGTCCGTCGATATGATCTGCGTTATCACCACAAGCTAATGGGGCTGCTTCTACCATTTCATCAGTACGAAATCACCGTACAGCTTGCCGCCCGTTGGCAGGTTTAAGTGGCGTTGTTCCACTTTCCTCGATTACGAGGAACCCGGTTGAAGATGATTAATGCATAAGAGGTGGGGTTCGCCCCCCCACACCAAAATCAGTTGATGTAATTGAAGAGCGACAAATTTGCGATCTTGACGAACGATTGCTGGGCCGCTTGCAACGTCAGTTGGTTCTGCGTCAATTCGCTGATCGCCTTGGCGTAGTCGAGATCCTGCAGGCCCGACAAGGTCGACGCATATTGCAAACTACGGTTATCGCCTTCGGTGTCGAGCGTGTCGAGTTCCTGCAATCGTGCACCACCCGCTGCCCGTACGTTCAACACCGTATCCAATGCCGCTGTCACATTGTTGTTCGCCGAACTGAGACTGGCTGTCAGACTAGCTTTGGCGCCCGCCGTAGTTGCTGGCGTATTCAACGACGTAATCAGGTCACCGATAGTTTTGAAGATGCTCTGTGCATTCGGATTGACGTTGAACTTGTTGCCGATGTCGGGCGATCCAGTGGTGGTAAATTTCAAGCCAGCAAAGGCAATGTCCTGGCCATCTGTGTAATTGGCCGACGCTAACGGTGGCTTGGTTTTTCCTGGATCAGCGCTCAAGTCGTAGACTACGTAACTTTTAACACCGGCAATCATCGTGAAATCGATACTGTAATTATGATGCTTCAACGCCGTCGCATCAGTCACGACACCTGCACCTACGGTACCGGCGACAACGCTAGTGTTGCTGACATCAGGTGTCACTGACACGCTATCGTCACCGCTCTTGATATTCTGAAAAATCGCACTGCCGGGATCGTTGATCGGTAGCTGGCGCGAGGTGCTCACTTGCAGCTGGCGCTGGCCTTGGTCGCCGGTATAAGTGGCGTCTGTTCCCGAGACGTCGGTAAATGGTGCGGTGGTGTTTTGAAAACCGCCAAAGATGTAATTGCCAGTACTGTCACGGCTGTTTGCGATACCCATCAGTTCCTGATAACGACCGGCCAGTTCGCTGGCCATGTATTGACGCTGACTGTCATCGAGTGCGCCATTGCCGGCAGCAATAGTCAGCGTTTTTACATTTTGCAGCAAGGTCGTGTAATTGCCAAGGATGCTTTCCTGCAGAGATAACGCGCTCTTCGCGGTATCGCGGTTAGCGGCAAACTGGGTATTGATGTCGATGGCTTGCGATACTCTGAGCGCAGCCGCCGCCGCCACAGGATCATCGGCCGGAGTCAGGATGCGCTTGCCAGAGGCAATTTGCGTCTGTTTTTGCGCCACGCTCGATTGCAGGTCGCTGATTTTGGTGCTGGCGTTGTCATAAAAAGCAGCGGTACTGATACGCATGATCCGGACTCCTATCGGCCAAGGCTAAGTAAAACATCGAACAGCGTGCTGGCGGTTTGCATGATTTTTCCGGCGGCCTGATAGGCCTGCTGGTAGCGCAGCAAATTGCTGGCTTCTTCATCGAGATTGACGCCGGATTGTGATTGCTGGATGGCTAGTACGCTATCAACCAGCTTGCCTTCCGACGCCGCATTGGCCACCACCTCGCGGGTTTTGTTACCCACGTTGTTGACCATCAGACCGAACGCACCTGACAAGGTGGTACTTGCAGCACCACCGACACCAACTAGCAAACTCTTGGTCTGTAGTGCGCCAAGTGCCACTGCATTACGACTGTCGCCGGTCGCTACGCCCGTCGTATTGGTACTCATCTTGAAGGTATCACCTTCGAGTGGAGCGCCGGTGATGTTGAAGCTGACGCCGCCAATACTGATATTGCCACCCGAGGAATACGTTACCGGAAAGTTAGTCGAAGTCGGCACCGTGTCGATTTTTCCATTACTGAACTTGAACGTTACCGGCAAGGTCGGTGGCGAACTCAGAAAGCTAGCATCAACGACGCCCTCACTGATCTTGCCATTACCGCCATTGGTCGATGTCGAGGCAAGCACAACTGGTGCGGCAGCGGCAATTTCGCTGGCATCGGTCAGTAAAACGGCTATGCTGCCAGCAGCAGCAACGGTCGGACGTACCAGGAAACTACTATTTGCCGCCATAGTCCCGGCGCCGACCGAGAAGGTCATGCCGTCCACCGATTTTAGTGGCGGAAAGCCACCTTGATAGACTTGCGAGTTATTGCTCAAGCGCGTGACCGTATAATTGGTACCGTCGTAAGCAACGCTGTAGTCGCTAGCAGTCAGGTCGACCGCATCGGTCGACGATGCGATCGTTGCAGTAATGGCTGGATTGCTGTTGGAATTGGTACTGTTCGCCGAAACTATTGGTCCCGTTAGTTTAAAAAAGTCCGTGCCAGGCTTGCCGTTTTGATCGACTCCGAGTCTCGACTGTTCATTGAAGCTAGCTGACAGTCCGATCGCGACGCGACCCAGCTCGTTGCGGGCAGGATCGAGTGAATTGGTACGAAAGTCGAGCAAACCACCGAGGGTACCGCCGCTGATCGACGAGTCCGGTAACTGCAGCAAAGCGTTACCACTCTTGTACGCGACGACCAGTTTGCTGGCATCGGTCTGCGAGGTGGCAATGCTGAGAGCAAACGTGGTTGCCCCGACCACAATCGGCTGGCCGTTGCCGATGCTGACGTTATATCCGCTGCCGGCCTGATTATCCACCGAGACCTTGACCAGCTTGCTCAGTTCGGAAACGATCTGGTCGCGCTGATCGAGCAAATCGTTCGGTGGCGCACCGCCATCGCCGGAACTTGCCTTTTCGATGGCATCGTTGAGCTTGGCAATTTGCTGGCCGTAAGCATTAATCGATCCGACATTGCTGATGATCTGCGCGTTGACTCCCTCGCCGATTTGGGACAACTGGCCATCGAGACTCTTGAAGCGTGCCGCCAGTGACTCGCCCGCAGACAGCATGGTCTGGCGCTGTGCGGTGCCGTTCGGTGCTGCCGCCAGCCCCTGCACGTTGTTGAAAAAATTACTGAGGGTTGGCGACAGACCTGTCGTTGAGTCGGCCAGCAAATTATTGATCTGCGAGACCTGTGTGGAATACGCATCCAGACTGGCCTTGCTGGTCTGCGCAGCGTTGACACGGGTCGCGGTGTAGGCGTCGTACACCCGCTGGATCGATGCCACTGTTGTGCCCTGCCCCACGAAACCATCACCCGAACTCTGGCCGCCGGCCGAGGTTTGGATTACTACTTGACGACTGTATCCGGGTGTCGCTGCATTGGCGATGTTATGCCCCGTCGTGGTCACCCCGAGCTGGGCTGCCAGTAATCCACTTTGACCAACGCTTAGTATATTGCCCATGATAGTTATCTTCTTTCCGGTGACAAAGCTGTTGACGGCAGCGCCGCCGGAAACTTGAGCGCCGTATCGCGCCGTAACGTTTTATGCCAGCAATGAGTTCTTGATGATGCTGGCCACTTTGGCCGCGTACTGTGGATCGGTCGCATAGCCGGCGCGTTGCAGACTCTGCGCAAAACCGGTTGCATCGGTGACGTTATCCATCACATTCTTGTAGCGGGGATTATTGGTGATGAGCCGGCCGTAATCCTTGAAGGCATCGGCGTAAGAATCGTAGGCGCGGAATTTTTCGATCCGGCTGTGCGCAACACCATTGACATATTCAGTGGTCCTGGCCTCGACGACCTTGCCTTGCCATCCTGAACCGGCCTTGATACCGAACAGGTTGTGGCTGGTCTTGCCATTAGTGGCAATGATTTCTTTTTTACCCCAACCGGTTTCGAGTGCGGCCTGACCGAGCATGAACTTGGCCGGAATACCGGTAGCACGACTGGCTATTTCAGCCTCGGCACCGAGCTTGTCCTGAAACGCTTTCACATGCGCCGGCTGAGCCGGATAGCTCTTGCGCACCGGAACTGTCAATGCGGGCAAGCCGCCCTCGAACGAATTATTCAGCGGTGTGGCGGGCTTGAGCATCGACGGGTCAAGCGTCGACGCATTCGATGCGCCACTAGCCGGTGTCGAAGTCACCACCGACAATTGCCGAAACAGTACATCGGCTAGGCCAACCCCGCGCTTGGCCAGGTTTTCACTGACCTTCTGATCCATCATCGCGGTATAGGTCTTGGTCTCATTGTTATCCAGCAGACCATCCGGCGGTGTCGCATCGCGCATGCTCTTCATGATCATGTTCATGAACAGCGCCTCGAACTGCTTGGCCGACGCCTTGATCGCTTCGGGCGTGTTGTTCTTCGCCCCTTGCTGCAACTTGCCGACTTCTTTTGCATCGAAGGCAAGCTGGTCTGCCGACAAACCGATTTGATTGATAGCCATCGTCGCTCCGATCAGATAATTTCAAGCTCGGCACGCAACGCGCCCGATGCTTTCATGGCTTGCAAGATCGCCAGCAAGTCTTGTGGTGTGGCGCCAATTGCATTGAGTGCCTTGACGACCTCGGACAACGACGGGCTGGCTTTGAGCAGCAGTACTTTGCCAGGCTCTTTGGTGATGCTGATTTGCGAGTTTTGTGCGGCAGCGGTCTGTCCACCTGCCAGCGCATTGGGCTGACTGATTGTCGTATCCGTATTAATCACTACCGACAGGTTGCCGTGCGCGACCGCGCAGGCATCCAGCGTTACTGACTGGTTCATCACGATCGATCCGGTACGTGCATTAAGGATGATCTTGGCACTACCCTGGGCTGGCGTCAGTGTCAGGCTCTCAAGGGACCCCAGAAAGGCGACTCTCTCATCGGTACCCATCGGCGCATTGACTTTGATCACACGACCATCCTGCGCGGCGGCGGTATTTGGACCGAAGCGTTTATTGACCGCATCGACTACCAGACTAGCTGTCGAAAAATCAGATTCTTTCAACTCAAGGAAAATCGCATTGCCGTCTTGCAGGCTGTTGGCTACCGAACGCTCCACCGTTGCGCCGGCTGATATACGCCCAACGCTCAAGTGATTGATTTGCGCTTTCGCTCCGGGTGCAGCAGCACCAACACCCCCGACAATCAGGCTGCCCTGCCCCATTGCATAGATCTGACCATCGGCGCCTTTAAGGGGCGTCATCAATAACGTACCGCCACGCAAGCTCTTCGCATTACCCATCGACGACACCGTGATATCGAGAGTCTGGCCTGGCCGGGCAAACGCAGGCAGGGATGTTGTGACCATCACCGCTGCGACATTTTTCAATTGCAGCGTGGTCGCCGCAGGCAAGTTGACTCCCATCCCCTGCAGCATGCTGATCACGCTCTGCACGGTGAATGGCGTCTGCGTCGTCTGGTCCCCACTCCCATCTAGGCCGACCACCAGACCATATCCAAGCAACTGATTCTGCCGTACCCCCTGAATGCTGGCGAGGTCTTTGAGGCGCTCGGCATGGACTGCCGGTGCGCTGCACAGGCTGCCAACGCACGTCAGTGCGAGAAAAAATTTGGCCAGCAGTGTGGTCTTCATGGTGATCCTTTTAGAGCGGAATGACGCTCAGGAAAAAGCGGGTCAGCAGCCCCATCATCTCGGCCGGATCGATGTGGGTATTGGTGCGGTACTCGACGCGGGCATCAGCTACCTGGGTCGATGCGATATTGTTGCCGCCAACAATGAAGTCAGGATTGACGACGCCGGAGAAGCGGATGAATTCGGTGCCACGATCGAGCCCGACCTGCTTCTCGCCGCTGACCACCAGATAGCCGTTGGCCAGCACGTCAACAACGGTCACGCCGATTGTGCCGTTGAAGTTGTTGTTGGAGGTGGCCGCACCCTTGTCGTCGTATTTGTTGCCGCCATTAGCATTCAAGGATAGTTGGTCAGTGGTCGTGCTCGGTACGCCAAACAGCTTGGGCACGGCAAGACTGGCACTTCCGGTCTTGCTCGACGAAGCAGCTCCGGCCTTGCCGGCAGTGGTTCTCTCATTGATCGTGATGGTCAGCGTGTCACCGATCATGCGCGCGCGGCGGTCCTCGAACAGCGGGCGGTAGGCCGCCGTCTGAAAAATAGCGCCATTGCTGCTGGCCAGTGGCAGTGGTCGCGGCGCCACCGGAATAGCCGGCCGCTGCACGATGGTGCTCGGTGCCACTGCGCATCCACTAAACACACTGACCAGAATCAGGACAGACATCAAACGCATCATCAGATTCATCTTAGGCTCCCGTCAGTCGGCGTTATCAGAGCTGCGACAACTTGGCCAGCATCTGGTCGGAAGTCGAGATCGCCTTGCTATTAATTTCGTAGGCGCGCTGGGTCTGGATCATGTTCACCAGCTCTTCGACCACGCTAACGTTCGAGGTCTCGACGTAACCTTGCGACAGGATGCCGGCACCGTTGGTGCCTGGCGTGTTGGTATTGGCGGTGCCGGACGCACCGGTTTCAACGTACAGGTTTTCGCCCTTGCTTTCGAGCCCGGCCGGATTGATGAAGGTGGCCAGTTGCAGCGCGCCGATCTGAGTCGCAGCCGCCGTCCCCTGCAGAGTGATCGAGATGGTGCCATCACGCCCGACCGTCAGTGACTGTGCCGCTGCCGGAATCGTGATTGCCGGCTGGATCACGAAGCCACTCGACGTCACCATCTGGCCCTGACTATCGATCTGAAACGAGCCGTCGCGGGTGTAGGCCGTGGTGCCATCAGGCAGCAACACCTGAAAAAATCCCTGTCCCTGGATCGCGACATCCTTGTCATTGCTAGTTTGCTGCAAGTTACCCTGCGTGAAAATCCGTTCGGTTGCGACCGGTCGCACGCCCGTACCGAGCTGCAGGCCCGACGGTAACTGGGTTTGCTGCGATGACTGCGCACCGGGCTGTCGCAGGGTCTGGTACAGCAAGTCTTCGAACACCGCGCGTGAGCGCTTGAAGCCACTGGTACTGACATTGGCCAGGTTGTTCGAAATGACGTCCATCTGCGTCTGTTGCGCCTCCAGGCCAGTCTTGGAAATCCACAGTGAACGTATCATTTTCTTGCTCCAGGAAAGCGGTCATCGCGGGAACCGATGCCGGTGACGGCATACGGTCAGTAGAATCATTGTGCGGTAGAGAGGACAGAATCGATGCGGGGAGATGGGACAGTTTTCGGGGCTTGATCGCGCTTTGCCGCGCTGCCCCGTTCCGATTAGAAGGCCAGGATCTGTGCCGCTTTGGTCGAATTGGTTTCTGCATTTTTGAGCAAGCTCATGTGCATCTCGAACTGGCGCGACAGGCTGATCATATTGACCATCGCATCGACCACGCTGACATTACTGCTCTCTAGCGCGCCACCGACCAGCGTCACATTGGGGTCAGCTTCGACACCATCGGGATTCTTGACCCGGAACAGCGTGTCGTCGCCACGGGTCATCGTCTCTTCGGGCGGATTGACCAGTTTAATGCGACCAATGATGACGGCTTGCCCCGGCTTGGAGCCGGACTCCACCGAGGACACGGTGCCATCTTTGGCGATCGTCACGCTGACGTCAGGCGGGATCGTGATCGGCCCGCCGTCGCCCACAATATTGAATCCGGCTTGGGTTTGCAGCAGACCGTTCTCATTGACCTTCAGGCTGCCATGGCGGGTGTAGGCTTCCGAACCGTCCGGCATCTCGACGGCCAGCCAACCCTTACCCTGGATCGCGACGTCCAGCGCACGGCCTGTCTCTTGAAATGCACCCTGCGAAAAATCAGTACCCGCAGTCGAGTCAACCACAAAAGCCCGCGTAGCCAGTCCCGGACCCTGCACTGGCACCGCCCGGAACGTATCAAGCTGCGCCCGGAAACCGGTCGTCGTCGCATTGGCGAGGTTGTTGGCGGTCGTGCTTTGCTGCTCCATCACATGTTTGGCACCGGTCATCGCGGTGTAGATCATCCGGTCCATTCAATACTCCCTGTTACTGTCAGCCATTAGCGACTAGAAATTAACGCAGATTGACCAGCGTCTGCAGCACCTGATCCTGGGTCTTGATAGTTTGCGCGTTGGCCTGGTAAAACCGCTGGGCAGTAATCATATTGACCAGTTCAGCGGTCAGGTCGACGTTCGAATCTTCGACCGCCGATGATTGCAACACACCTAGATTGCCGGAGTTCGGTGTGCCGACCAGTGGTCCACCGGAGGCTGCTGTCTCGGTCCAGACATTGTTGCCGAGATTTTGCAAGCCGTTCGGGTTGGTAAAGTTCGCCAGCAAAACCTGTCCCAGCGTGGATGACTTGCCGTTGGTGTAGCGGCCAGTGATGATCCCGCTGGCGTCGGTCGCAAAGCCAGATAACTTGCCGGATGTGTAGCCGTCCTGGTTCTGGGTATTGAGACCGAAAGTCGAGCCGAACTGAGTTGTTCCGGTAAAGTTAAACTTGAACGACAGCTGATTGGCACCCGGTGTCGTTGCCGTATTCAGCGTAGCGGTAAATGGCTGCGCAGAAGTCAGTCCACCATCGGCATTAAAGGCAAGTGTTCCGACCGGCGATGTCGTCAGCGGCGTGGTAACCAGCGCCGTCCCGTCGGCTGTTCCATAAACCTCCCAAGTACTGCTGGCTAGCGGCGCCGTTCTCACGAAATATGACTGCAGCACATGTGTGTTGCCCAGCGAATCGAAAACCGATACCGAGGTCGAACGGTTGTAGCTGGTTGGATCACCCGCATTAAAAGGCGAGGTTTTCGGCACGTTTTCTCGCGAATCAAGATTGACCAACAGATTGACTTCAGTGGTTGTTTTCGGTGCCAGGTCGGCCGTATTAATAACCAGATCCGTTGGCGTTCCGGTCGCCAGCACACCCGCAGCATTGACAGCAAAGCCGGTCAGATGCGCGCCTTTCGAATTGACGATCCCGCCATTCTTGTCGAGCTGGAACTGGCCGTTACGGCTGTAGGTAATCGCACCGCCGCTACTGAGCCGAAAAAAACCGCCGCCGTTAATAGCAAGGTCGAGCGGATTATTCGACGCAGTCACATTACCTTGCGTAAATTGCTGCGCGACGGTCGCGACACTGGTGCCAATCCCGACCTGTGATGCGCCACCGCCGGTCAGCGAACTGGCATACACGTCGGCGAACTGGGCTTGCGCGCTCTTGAACCCGACAGTACTTGAATTGGCCACGTTATTGCCGGTGACTTCGAGACTTTTGGACGCGGCATTGAGTCCGCTCAAACCTTGCTGGAAACCCATGATGTACTCCCTGAAAAAGGATTGAACGACTGATTAAAGGATTTGGCGCACGTCAGTCATGCCAATCGCACCGAGGTTGGTGACATTGAGCTTGACGCCAGTGGCGCTGGTCGACACGCTCGACACCTGCCCGAACGCCAGCGCCGTAGCATTGACCGCGGTAGCACCTGCCGTTGCTGCAACATCAAAGGTATAAGCGCCGTCGGCTGCCTTGCTGCCATCGTCTTTCACGCCGTCCCAGGTCAGCGCCAGCGTGCCTGCATCCTTGGCACCGAGGTCCATCGTATGCACCGCAACGCCGTTGACATCCCTGATAGTGACTTTGACTTTTTCTGCCGAGGCCGCCAGATCAACACCGAAGATGGAGGTATTGGACGCCAGTGCGAGCTGCTTGCCAGGGGCCAACACGCCATGGCCGATCATGCCGGCCGCCTGTACGGCCTGACCGGATTGCTGGCTGGCGATCATTGACTCGAGCGTGGTGTTCATCTTGTCGATGCCGCTGACCGTCGACAATTGGGCCAACTGGCTGGTGACCTGCGCATTGTCGAGTGGATTAAGCGGGTCCTGGTTCTTCATCTGCGTGACCAGCAGTTTCATGAAGCGGTCTTGCGTCGCATTGGCGTTGGCGGCAGCGGTAGTGGCCGGATTCATGGTGGCCAGCAAGGCAGTTGAAGCGACGTTGTTAGTGATGGCAGTCATCGGAATATTCCTGGAAGATTACTGACCAATGGTCAGGGTTTTCAACAGCAGCGTCTTGGCTGCATTCATTGTTTCGACATTTGTCTGATAAGAGCGTGACGCTGAAATCATGTTAACCATTTCCTCGACCACGTTCACATTGGGCATGGAGACATATCCCTTTTCGTCCGCCTGCGGATGCTTCGGGTCATACACCAGACGCGGCGGCGCCGTATCTTCAAGTACTTTATCAACCTTGACGCCACTGGCTGCCGCGTCGCCACCGACCGGTACAGCCATGAAAACGACCTGCTTGGCCTTGTAGACTTCTCCGTTGGTACTGGTGGTGCTGTCGGCATTGGCAATATTCGATGCGACCACGTTGAGTCGCTGCGACTGCGCACTCATGGCTGATCCGGCCACGTTGAAAATGTTGAACAATGACATGGCCGTTATCCTTGTATCGCGCTGAGCATGCTCTTGATCTGGCCACTGATCATCGTAATGCCAGCCTCGTAACGAATCGCGTTATCGGCAAACTGGTTGCGCTCGACGTCCATGTCAACTGTATTGCCATCGACGGCACCTTGCTGAATATTTCTGTATAGCAAAGGTACGCCGTTCACGCCGCTACTGCCACCACTGACTGCTTTGGCGGATAAGTGCGTTGTTGAGGTTCGCGCCAGTTCGGCAGGCTGTACTGTGGCTGCTTCGGTTACGGCTGCTCCACCGCTGCGAGCCAGTGCCGATTTCATTGCACTATTGAAGTCAATGTCACGTGCCTTGTAGTTAGGCGTATCTGCGTTGGCGATATTCGATGCAATCAATTGCTGGCGTTGACCGCGCAAGCTCAGCGCGGTTTCGTTGAAGCGCAGGTAGTCGTCCAGTTTTCCGATCATGACACTCTCCGTTATGCAGGCCGATTCGACATTGGTCTTTCACGGATTTGATAATACGGAGGTGGGAACAGCAATGATCAGGCGATCAGATCAGGGAAATATGCTCTGTTTAGTGCTTGGTACGTATTGCTGGCCGTTACTATCAATACTGCTATTCAATGACTGACCGCCATGAAATCTCTGATTACCATTCTCGCCTGCCTGTTGTCGCTGCCTGCTAGTGCTCAGATCAATCCACCACGCCAGGATCCGGGCGCCATTCGCAACACCATCGAGCAGTTCTTGCGTATTCAGTCTGCCGGCTCACCCGGAGAGGTTACCATCAGCGTCGGTCAACTCGATGCCCGGATGAATCTGCCGGCCTGTCCGTCCCCCCAGGCATTTCTGCCTGCCGGCAGTCGGGTCTGGGGCAAGACCAGCGTCGGCGTGCGTTGCCTGGCACCGTCACCGTGGACTGTTTACGTGACCGCTCAAGTGAAAGTCATTGCCGACTATGTCGCCAGTGCCGCACCGCTCGCACAAGGACAAGTTATCGGCCCCAACGACGTGATGCGCATGAGAGGTGATCTGACCACACTGCCATCAGGTATCCTCACCGATACGGCGCAAGCTGTCGGCCGCACAGCAGCGATGTCGGTCGGCATGGGCAGTCCGATGCGGGTCGATTCGCTGCGCATCGAGCAAGTCGTGCAGCAGGGACAGGCTGTCCGCCTGGTGTCAAGCGGGCCGGGTTTTTCGGTCTCAACGGAAGGACGTGCGCTTAACAATGCCGCGGAAGGTCAGATCGCGCAGGCCCGCACGGCAGCCGGGCAAGTTGTCAGCGGAGTAGCAAGGGCGGGCGGATACGTGGATGTGACTTATTGATCATTTTTTTGTGGCCACCAGCAAATAAAACCCTCAAGTATTTTTTGCTTATGCCGTAACAAGACCATGACACGGGGTGATGTGCCCCGACCCACCAAGGAAACATCGTGAAAATTGATGACTCTTTTAATAAAACTGGTCCTGTCGGCGTCTCATCGACACCTGCCAAGGCCAGTTCGAGCAAAGGCGCTGAAAAAGCCGAAGCAGTCAGTACCGCTTCGACGTCAGACAGCGTAAAAATTTCAGCACAAGCGCAGGCACTGGGCGGCAGCAGTACGTTCGATGTCAAGAAGGTCAATGAAATCAAGGCAGCAATCGCCAGCGGAACATTCCAGGTCAATCCTGAAAAAGTTGCCAATGGCTTGATCGATACCGTCAAGGATCTGCTGTCGTCACGCAAGGGATAATCATGGTTACGCTCGCTTCCAGTCCATCTTCCAGCCTGGCAGAAGAACAGCAAGTTACACGCAACTTGTTGAATTTACTGCAACAGGAACAGGAAAAACTGATCGAAGCCAGCATCATCGGACTACCTGAATTGATTGAAGCCAAGGCACTGGCGATTGCACAACTGACCATGCTGGTCAAGTCGCGCCATACCTTACTTGATGCGGCAGGCTTTACCGCCAGCGAGAGCGGAATGCGCGATTGGATAGCCGCACACAAACCGGCAGATACTGAATGGCTAGCACTACTGGCATTAGGTACCGAAGCCCGGGAACTCAATCGTATCAATGGCATGTTGATTGGTCGTCACATGATGCGCAATCAAACTGAACTCAATATTTTGCAGGGCAAGACACAGCGCAATAACCTGTACGGTGCCGATGGGCACTCGACTGGCACAGGCAGAGGTCGCGGTCTCGCGATTGGATAAAAAAAGATGCGCTGGACGCATCGTTTTTTTGATCAATGCAAATCGGCCAGGTAATGACCTAAATTAATGATGTCTTCCGCGTTGAGTGATTTCGACACTGCGGACATATTGCCGGCGTCATTGGTCCGGTTATGCGCCTTGAAATCTGTTAATTGCTTGACCAGATAATCGTAGTGCTGACCACTCAATTTTGGAATCTCATTCTGCCCTTTCATGCCACCCAGATGGCACATCGAACAAAGATTTTCTTCCGCTTTGATGAAGCCTAACTTGACCCGCTCCGGGTCTGCCTTAAAATCAATCAACACCGGCTTCTGGGCTGCAAAATACGCGGCCAGATTTTGCATGTCTTCCTTCGACAAATTCGCTGCCATCGGCGACATCATCGGATTGCTTCGTGCTCCCTCCTTGTAATCCCTCAATTGCAGATACAGATAGCGTGCGGATTGTCCTGCCAGCACCGGAAACATCGACACCGTCGAATTGCCGTTAGCGCCGTGACAAGCCACGCATGCCTGTGCTTTTTCCTGACCCGCCGCAATATCAACTGCCTGCGCCGGCAATACCACTGCGGTTAAAAGTACTAACAATAACTGCTTCAATGTCATGGTGATTCCTGTCTGAAATAGAAAAAGAGGCCGCTGGATGCGGCCTCTTTCATTTATATCCTTGCCTGTTCAATCTGATTACAGACCGAACACAAATACGCTATTGCCACGCTTGAAATCCATTTGCGAGTTTCCACCAACGGCAACAGCGATATATTGCTTGCCATTGATCGCGTAGGACACCGGTGGTGCGTTGACACCAGCACCACATTGAAAGCGCCACAACACTTTGCCAGTCTTGGCGTCATAAGCGTTGAACCAGCCATTACCTTCGCCTGCAAACACCAGGTTACCGGCTGTCGCCAGCGCGCCACCGATCATTGGCTGCGGTGTCTTGGTTTGCCATGCGATCTTGCCCGTGTCGATATTGACGGCGGTCACATTGCCCCATTGCTCTTCACCAACCGCATTTTTGAATGCCCCGCCCAGCCACAATTTGCCGTTTGGATACTTTGATTCTTCAACGTGGTAGGTCATTGGCTGATGCAGGTTCAATGCATACGACATGCGATTAGCTGCGCTGTAAGCCATCGGCGACCATTCAACCCCGCCATTCGCACCCGGCAACATGCGTGCGCCGGTAGCAGTTGGCAAGACCCACATGTTTTCCTGAGGAACCATGGCTTCCGAGTAACGGATCAGTTCGCCGGTGCTACGGTCATGCACGTACACATGGCCGGTTTTCCCACCGTGAATGACACCCGGAATCATTTTGCCGTTCTTGTCCTTCACATCGACCAGGATCGGTGGGCTCACTGCATCGAGGTCCCAGACATCATGAGCGATGTACTGATAATGCCATTTGTATTTGCCGGTATCGAGATCGATGGCAACCATCGAGTCGGTGTACAGGTTATCACCTGGACGCTCGGCACCGTACAAATCTGGCGAAGGGTTGCCGACAACGAAGAACGCCGTCTTGGTGGCGCGATCGATTGACGGAGCCATCCAGACGCCACCACCAAGAGTCGTATAGAAATCTGACTTCTTGGCAAAGGCTGCTTTTTCTGCAGGAATATCACGATGCATGTCGCGTCCGGTAGCGTCCGTTGTAGCCCATACGCCTTCATGGCCTTTTTCCGGAATCGTATTGAACGTCCAGACTAGTTTGCCGGTCTCCGCATCGAATGCTTTGACAAAGCCACGGATACCATATTCTCCACCGTTGGTACCGATCAGGACTTTGCCATCGACGGCGACCGGCGCCATTGTCTCGCTGTAACCTTTTTCAGGATCGGCGATTTCGGTTTCCCACAAGAGCTTGCCGGTCTTGGCATCGAGTGCCACCATCTTGGCATCCAGCGTCCCCATGAAAACCTTACCACCGGAAACAGCCACACCCTTGTTATTAGGACCGCAGCAGAACGTCGTTACCGGCCCCATTTTGTGCTTGAAGTGCCAGTATTCGATGCCGGTAACGGCATCGATTGCGTAGACGTGGTTATAAGCTGTGGTCAGGAACATCACGCCGTTGACGACAACGGGTGCGGTTTCCATTGATTCCACAACCGCCGTCTGAAAGACAAATTTCGGCTTCAGTGTGGCGACGTTTTTAGTATTGATCTGGGCAGAAGGATAAAAACGGGTCTGACCATAGTCACCGTTGGTTTGCAGCCAGTTACTAGTGTCCTTGGCTGAACTATCCAGCATCGCTTGAGTAACCGTGCCAAGTGCTTTTGACATGGCAGGTGCTTTGATACCCGCACCGCCCTGAATTTCTTGAGCATTTCCGGCAGTATTGACCGCGAGCGTAACCGCTGCCAGTGCCAGATGGCCCAACAGTTTGTAGCCTTGAATTGCCATTGTCTCTCTCCGTGTATGGTTGCCTGCGGCAACCGATTGATACTATTTATTTTTTTTCTTACACCGCCCGGAGAGCCACCGGACAGCCTTTTTTTTAAAAAGTTCCTCACTAATTAGTAAAGTTATCGAATAATATCCTGTTGGAATAATTATGCAATAACGTCGTATAAAAATATACTTTGTGGCAGCTGCAACGTGCTCGATGGCATGAGCAGATACGCTGCAGCACCGCTTTCAGCGAAAAAACCGATATCGGCACCACCGAACCACAACTATCCACAGAAATCACAATGGGTCCCACCATGTCGACACTACGTACCATTTGCTTGCCTCTCATTTTTGTCGCACTGTGCTCCAGCACCCAGGCTGCCGATAATCGCGCCGAGCTCAATCTTCAGACCCTGACTGCCGCCCGCACCGGCAACTTGACACTTTTTCAGCAACTGATCGACCAGGGAGCATCGCCCGATACACGCAACCGGATCGGCGATTCGATCCTCATTACCGCCATCAAGAATGACCGACTCGACATCGTCAAACGCGCCATTGAGTTGGGTGCCAATATCAACCTCAGCAATACAGCGAAAGTGACGCCTTTGATGGCTGCGGCCTTTCACGGAAGAACGGAAGCCGCTCGCTTGCTGCTAGACAAAGGTGCCGACGTCAACGCGCTTGACCAACTAAATAAAACTGCCATGGTCTACGCCGCCGGCAATGGCCAGACTGCCATTGTCGAGATGCTGTTGGCTAAGGGTATTGCGCCTGATGCAACCTATCCAAATCAGTTGACCGCACTCATGTGGGCAGGTGCCTACGGCCATCTGGCCACGGTACAGATGTTGATCGCGCATGGTGCCGATGTGAGTCTGCTTGATAATCGTGGCAAAACCGTATTGGTGATGGCGCAAGAAAATGACCAACCTGAGGTTGTGAAATTTTTACAAGGAAACCAATAGCATCATTCCGCACCCGGTACCCGGGCGGTGACGGGAGCGGAAAATTACTGGCCAATGTCAATGGTTGGCCAGTTAAAACAAAACTACCGTACGCCTAAGTGAGCTAGCGCACATTCGAGCATTGACGAACTAGGCAGACTGTAGTTGTTTTAACAACTGAAGGATAAACTTCTCATGACATCTCCAGCTTCCAACGGCGCCGATTTTCAGGATCCATCCTACAATCCGGATAATTTGCTCAACACGCTGATCCAGAAACTTGCAATCAAAAACGATGCGGCGCTTTCGCGCGCTCTTGAGGTCGCTCCGCCGGTTATCAGCAAGATTAGACATCGTCGTTTGCCGGTCGGCGCGTCGCTGTTGATACGCATGCACGAAGTCGCTGATTTGTCGATCGCGGAACTGCGAACACTGATGGGAGATCGCCGCAGCAAATACCGCGTCAGTGGCGTGCGGATTCCGTCGGCGCGAAGCTAGGACAAGAAAATAATAACAGTGCGCACTGGCCGGCAGGCCAGAGCCCTGTTGTCAAAGCACGAAACGGCAAAGTCTTCTACGCGATCCCATTCATAGAATTTTTTGCCGTGTGCGAGTCCTTCTTCAGATCGCAAACACCAAACATGTCGTCGTCGCAAACGCGTACAGCCGCCCCTGTGCATCGGTAATCCGCCCCTCGGCAATCGCTGTCTGGCCACCGATATGCACCGTTTTTCCTTCTGCTCGCACCGGTCCGATTTTGTCGGTGATGGCGCGGATGTAATTGATTTTAAGTTCCAGCGTCGTATAGCCTTTACCTGCCGGCAGCATCGAATGCACTGCGCATCCGACACACGAGTCAAGCAATGTCGCCGCATAACCGCCATGCACGCTGCCGAGCGGATTGTAATGCTGCTGACCGGGTGTGCCCTGAAAAACCATTCGGCCGGGCTCCCAGCAGATCGGCACAAAACCCATCAATGCTCCGATCGGTACCGATGGCAATACGCCGTCACCGATTGCCTGCAAAAATTCCAGACCGCTTAGTTCACGTAATTGCGCCATGCTCGATACACCGGGATCGGCAAGGCGAATCCGCGCGGCCTGTTCGTCCGCAAGCCAGGACTGAAGAACACTGTCATTACTCATGAGACGTTTTCCTTGAACAAAGAGTTGATAGTCGGTTGTCATACAACATTAAACTAGCTGTTTATGTGCATATGCACTATATTCCATTAAATTATAAAATCCGTAAAAAATTTCGCACGAGAGACCTCCCGATGACTGCACTTATCGCTCCAGGCTGCACCTGCTTTGCGCTACGGCGGCTGACCCGCACGTTGACGCGACTCTACGACCTGCATATGGCCGTTGTCGGCCTGAAGACTACGCAATACTCGTTGCTCAAACATGTTGCTATCGGCCCGATGCCGATGGCACAACTGGCCATGCAACTATCGATGGACCGTACGACCCTAACGCGAAATTTGAAGCCGTTGCTCGATGCCGGCTGGATAACGCTGACACCGGGTAGCGATGCGCGACAACGGATCGTGACATTGACTGACGATGGCAAAACCAAACTCACCGGAGCCAAACAGGCCTGGCGCGCGGCACAGCGCGAACTTGAACACACGCTTGGCCCTGAGTTGGTCATGACGCTTCATGCCGACACCGCCAGCGCGATGCAATTATTGACTCCCTTACTTGAAGAAAAATCTCATGTCCACAACGACTGAACTATCCCCGCGTGCGTCGTGGATCCTGATCCTGTCAGCCAGCGCCATTTTGATGATCACCATGGGTGCACGCCTGACCACTGGTCTATTCATGTCGCCCATCAATACGTCGACGGGACTGGGAATTGTGTCGATTAGTTTTGCGCTAGCCATTGGTCAGTTCGTCTGGGGTGCTGCACAACCGATTTTTGGCGTCGTGGCCGACAAGTATGGCTCGTCCAAGGTCATTGTCGCCGGTGCCCTGATGCTCGCTACGGGGCTGGCCATCACGCCATTCATGTCAAGCCAGTGGGGTCTGATGCTGAGCATGGGATTACTCAGCGCGGCAGGTGCTGGTGCGGGCAGTTTCTCTATCCTGATCGGAGTCACTGCACAATCGCTGCCGCCGCAACGACGCGCCTTTGCCGCCGGCTTCATCAATGCCGGTGGCTCGCTGGGCCAATTTGTGTTTGCCCCGTTGATGCAGGCGATCATCAGCACGGCAGGCTGGATGATGGCAATGTTCACGATGGCGGCAACCACGCTGCTGACCATTCCGCTGGCCTGGTCATTCCGGGAAAAAAAGGCCGTCGCTGCACCGGCGAGCGCAGTGATCAATGAAATCGGACTAGGCCGGCAAGTGCGCCTGGCCATGCGCGACCGCAGTTACTTGTGTCTGCATGCAGGTTTCTTTACGTGCGGGTTCCATATCGCATTTCTGGTCACACATCTGCCGGGTGAAGTCGCCCTGTGCAATCTGTCGGCTGGCGTTTCAGCGACGGCACTGGCACTGATAGGCCTGTTCAATATTGTCGGCAGCCTGTCGGCAGGTGCGCTGGGTTCGCGCTTTCGCATGAAATACCTGCTCGTGGCCATGTACGCCAGCCGGGCAGTGATTATTGCGGCATATTTACTGGCACCCAAAAGTGCCTGGACCTTCTATATTTTTGCCGCTGCTCTCGGTTTAACATGGCTGGCGACGGTACCTCCAACGGCTGGCCTGGTAGGTAAATTGTTCGGCGTGAGGTATCTGGCGACGCTGTTCGGACTGACGCTGCTGTCGCACCAGATCGGCGGTTTTTTTGGCGCCTGGCTCGGCGGTCTGGCGATGGGAAACTTTGGCAATTACAACTGGATGTGGTACGCCGATATGGTGCTGGCACTCGCTGCAGCGCTGATCAACTTGCCGATCCGGGAGGCACCGGTATCGGCACCCATTCAGGCATAAGTTGGATTGTTTGAAGTTAGTAACTTCTATCTTGAATGTCGGTTGCTATTAAAGGCCTGGTCATTGTGTCTTTGCACCGGGAGAAATCGAGCGAGCACCGTGACATGACCAAGCCCAACACGCGTGGGCTGACGACAGGCTTGTTGGCCGGTATGCCATAGCCAGACATTGCCCGCGTAAAGTTAGCAATTACCTTTTTTTGCCTGACCGGGTGGACAGTGTTCGCCGCCGTGTCGATTGTCGCGATCATCGCGATCGTCGTAGCGTTCTTTCTTGTCCTTCTTATATTTTTTATGGTCCTGTTTCCAGCCACCACGATCCAGTCGCCAGCCATCACTTTCCTGACGCCACTGCGGCTGGTCGTAGCGATAGTCGACCCGGTTACGTTCCCAATGGCCGCGGGACCAGACGTGCTGGTTGCCATTCCAATTCCAGTAACCCGGGGCCCACAGATAACCGTTGCGGGGCGAAGGAACGGCCTCGTAACGTAATGGTGGCGGCGCATCGCCAAGGATGATGTTGATGCTGACCTGAGCCATGGCCGGAGTCGGCAGGAAAACAGCGGAACTTATGGCAAGCATCGCGGCCGCAACGCAAAGTATTTTATTCATTCTGTGCTCTCGATAAGTTGAACTGCTTTCGACTATACCCAGAAACAGACAAAAATTTGCATTTAACAAACCCGCTTACATCTGAGTTATCGCTGATGCGCCCGCTGCAAGCGCTTCTCAACGCGCCGCTGCAAGGCCTCGAACAGCATGCTCAAGCACCAGTACAGCAAGGCCGCCGCCACATACAACGGCAGTGGCCGAAACGTTGTGGCAATCACTTCCTTGGTCGCCAGCATCAGTTCAGTGACGGTGATGACTGACACCAGCGAGGTATCCTTGATCAGGCTGATCAGCGTATTGCCCAACGACGGTACGGCAATGCGTAATGCTTGCGGACCCACAATGAAACGCAGGGTCTGTGTCCAGGTAAGACCGAGGCTGTAACTGGCCGACCACTGTCCGGCACTCACACCCTGTACCGCACCGCGCAAGCTCTCCGACAGGAACGCTCCGGCGTTCAGGCTCAATGCCAGAATGCCCGCACTGACCGGCGAAAATTCAATGCCGATGCTGGGCAATCCGTAGTAAATCAGAAAAACCTGCACCAATAGCGGCGTACCGCGAATCATGCTGACATAGAGCGTGGCCGGCCATTGCAGGATGCGCCATGGCAGCAACCGCGCCATCGCCAGCAGCGTCCCAAGCAGCAAGCCACCCACCATCGAGGCTACCGCAAACATGACGGTGTAGAGCACACCCTTGAGCATGATCGGTGCAGCGAGGGTCAATAATTCGATCAAGTTCATTGCGCTTCCAGTCTGTCCAGCCGATGGGCATAAGGGCGGCAGTATAACTGTCTGCTCACCAGCCACACTACCCGGCATGCGAGTCCGCGCCGAGAGGTTCGCGCAGTTGAGGTGATAGGATCGAGGCGCGTCAAGACAATCAAAGGGAGAAATCGTCAGTTGATCCCTTCGATCAACTGACGTGACTTGTTTGAGTCAATCCAGAGTAAGCGTTCCAACTTAATTCGATGCTGAAGATTTTTCAGGACCACCACCACCACCACGGCTTGCAGAGAAACTTTCATTGCCAATAGCCCGCCCATGCCGGACACAAAAAAAATGACCGCTCAGCGTACTGACCGGTCATTTTTTATCACTGAAATACAGCGGAGAATCAGGCAGCTTTTTTCAAACAGTCTTTCATGAAGGCCTTGCGCTCGTCGCCTTTTTTACCCGCGGCGTCGGCATTGCAGGTTTTCATTTTATTCTGTTGAGTAGCTGGTTCTGCGGGTGCTGCAGGTGCCGCAGCTGCAGCCGTGTCTGCTACAGGCTTGGCGCTCAGGCATTGCTTCATGAAAGCTTTACGCTCGTCGCCTTTTTTACCAGCGGCTTCCTTGTTACAAGTGCCCATTTTGGTTTGCTGAGCCGAAGCAGCCAGCGCAGAATTGAAGCAGAACGGGACGGCGAGCAGTAAAACGGCAAAGATGGTTTTCATGGTTGTTCTCCTCAAGGAAAAGTTGCCGCCAGCGGATTGGGCGGCTGCCGGAATTACAGCATGATTTAAGTGGCAACGCGATGTTATGGTCAACAAAAAGCGCTCAGGCAGAGCGCGCATCGGTGGCAAACCCCAGCGCTGACTCCATATCGACAGCAACGATGCGCGAGACGCCCTGTTCCTGCATCGTCACGCCAATCAGTTGCTGTGCCATTTCCATCGCGATCTTGTTATGAGAGATAAACAGGAACTGCGTCTTCACCGCCATGCGCCGGACCAGATTGCACAGCCGCTCGGTATTCGAATCATCGAGCGGCGCATCGACTTCATCGAGCAGGCAGAACGGTGCCGGATTGAGCTGGAACATCGAGAACACCAGCGCGGTCGCCGTCAGCGCTTTTTCACCGCCTGACAGCAAATGAATGGTGGCGTTCTTTTTGCCGGGTGGCTGCGCCATCACCTGCACGCCCGCATCCAGAATCTCGTCACCCGTCATCACCAGCCGGGCCTGACCACCGCCAAACAGAATAGGAAACAGCTCGCCGAAATGCTGATTAACCTTGTCGAAGGTGTCCTGCAGCAGTTCACGGGTTTCCTTGTCGATGCGGTGAATGGCATCCTGCAGCGTGTCGATCGCTTCGGTCAGATCAGCATTCTGTGCATCCAGAAAATTCTTGCGCTCCGACGCAATCGCCAGTTCATCGAGTGCCGCGAGGTTAACGGCACCCAGCGCGATGATGGCATTGCCCAGACGGGTGACTTCGCCTTGCAAATAGGAAGGCCGCAAGTCGTCATGCAGCTTGGCCGACAGCGCGACTTCGTCGGCTTGCGCATCGGTCAATTGCTGCGCGAACTGTTCCTGGTTCAGCCGCGCTGCCTGCTCCTTCAATTGCAATTCGACGATGCGGTCGCGCTGCGGTTGCAGGCTGCGCTCGGATTGCGTGCGGGCGTCTTCGTGCTGGCGCAGCTGTTGTGAGAGCTGGTCCAGCTCATGGCGGGCATCGGAGAGTGCGCGCTCCTGATTGGTCCGTTGATCGAGCAAGCTCTGCAAGCCGGCCTGCGCGGCCTGTTCATCGAGTCCGGTTTGTTCCTGCCGACCTTGCTGAAGGCTGGCCGTCAGTTGCGCGACCTGCTGTTGCGCGGTGGCGATATTACGGCGTAATTCGTCGATTTTGCTGCGTTGGCTTTTTTGCGCGTAGTCGATTTCCTGCGCCGAGCGCTCAAGGTCGCGCAAGCGCTGGCGGGCATCATTGAGTTGCTGTTCCTTGTTCAGGAACTCAGTCTGCCCGTCCTCATGCGCTTCCTGCCGCCCGGCCAGTTCGCCATCGAGCTGTTCGAACTTGGCTTCCGACTCGGCGCGGGCCTGCTGCTGCTCGGTTTCCTGTTCGGCGATTTCGGCCAGGTCGGTCATGATCTGGCTGCTGCGCTGGTTGAAGCGTGCCTGCACTTCAGACATTTTCATCACGTCGATTTGCAGACCGTGCATAGCCTGCGTCAACCCGGCCACACGTTGACGGAAATCCTGCAAACGCTGCACGGCCTGCGTCAGCGCGGCCTCGGCCTGCACCGAGCGGTTGCGCGCGGCATCCGCGAGCAGATACTGGGCGCGTACTTGCCGGGTCAGGTTGTCGATCTCCTGCTGGCGCGCCAGCATGCCATCCTGCTCGGAATCCGACGCATAAAACCGCACACTGGACTGGCCGATCAGGTGTCCCTGACGGGTAACAAAACTCGCGCCGGCCGGCAATTTGTCACGCGCTGCAAACGCGGCATCGACATCCTCAGCGGCATACAGGTTGCACAACCAGTCCTGCATCAGGTGGCGAATACCCGGATCATTTTGCAGCAGCAGATTTTGCAGCGGTTGCAAACCCTGAACCGAATCGGTGACCGGTGCGGCGCTGGCGGCACTGGCAGAAAACAGCGCCAATTTGGCTGGCGGTGCGTCATTAAAGAAGGCTTTGGCCCACTCCAGATTGGACAACTCCAGCGCCGACGTACGCTCGCGCAGCACCGATTCCAGCGCGGTTTCCCAGCCTGCCTCGATATGCAACTTTTGCCACAACCTCGGCAAGCCGTCCAGCTCGTGCCGGTTCAGCCACGGCTGTACCTTGCCCTGGCTTTGCACCCGCTCCTGCAATTGCTTGAGCGCCCCAAGCCGCGCATCGAGACGCGCATTGCTGGCACTCTCTTCGTTGACGGCGACCTGCGCAGCGCGGCGCTCTTCTTCGAGTCGCGGTTGCTGGTCTTGTGCTTCATCGAGCAGCATCGTGGCTTCTTCCAGCCCGGCGCGCTTTTCTTCCAGCTCCAGCGTGGCGTTGACCAACTGCGCATTGTCGGGCAAGTTCAGTCCGGTCTTTTCCTGCAACAGACGTTCGCGCCGCACAGTCAGGCCATTCAGGATATTGGAGGCATTGCGCTGCTGCGCCGCTTCGAGTTCAATCTGCTGCTGGACATGCATGATCCTGGCGCGCGATTCGGTGCTGCGCTGCTGGGCGTCGCGCCAGGCCTGTTCGAGCGCCGGCAACTGTTCGCCATGCTGTTGCAGTACTTGCTGCGACTGTTCGACACGCTCGCCCTGCTCTTCAAGCAGCAGTTCGGCTTCGGCCTGTTCGTCGGCAAACTGGGTTTGCTGGTGCTGCCAGTGATCGCGTTGCGTGGTCAGCGTGTCGAGCTGTGCCTGCAACCGGCTGCGCGATTCGATGACGAACTTGATCTGTGCTTCGAGGCTGCCGATTTCGGTATTGGTCTGGTACAGCGCGCCTTGCGCCTGATGAAGTCGGTCGCCGGCACCGAAATGGGCCTGACGCATGTGCTCGAGTTCGAGTTCGACATGGCGTAGCTTGGCCGTTTCCTGCTCCAGTTCGGTCTGGGCCTTTTCGATCTCCATGAAAAACTTGTGCTGCTCGGATTGCGCTTCATTCTTGCGCAACAGCCAGAGCAACTTTTGCTTTTCTTCCTGATCGATCTGCATGTCGCGAAAGCGGGTGGCGACAGCGGCTTGCGCTTCGAGCTTTTCGAGATTGGCATTGAGTTCGCGCAGAATGTCCTCGACCCGCAGCAGATTTTCGCGCGTATCGTGCAAGCGATTTTCGGTTTCGCGGCGGCGCTCCTTGTACTTCGACACCCCGGCCGCTTCTTCCAGAAAAATCCGTAATTCTTCGGGCCGCGCCTCGATGATGCGCGAGATCATGCCCTGCCCGATGATCGCGTAAGCGCGCGGCCCCAGCCCGGTACCCAGAAAAATATCCTGAATGTCGCGCCGCCGTACCGCCTGATTGTTGATGTAATAGGTCGAGGTGCCATCACGGGTCAGCGTACGCTTGACCGCGATTTCCGCGTACTGACCCCATTGTCCGGCGGCCTTGCCGTCGGAATTATCGAACAGCAGTTCGACCGAAGCGCGTCCGGCCGGCTTGCGATGCGTGGTGCCGTTGAAGATCACGTCCTGCATCGATTCACCGCGCAACTCCGAGGCTTTCGATTCTCCCAGCACCCAGCGCACGGCGTCGATGATGTTGGACTTGCCGCACCCGTTCGGTCCGACCACACCGACCAGCTGGCCCGGCACCTGGAAATTAGTCGGATCGACGAACGACTTGAAGCCGGAGAGTTTGATGGAAGATAAGCGCACGAAGTCAGCAGTCAGTAGACGATCAGGGGATGAAGCGAACACCGCAACGGTGCCGCAAAAAAAGGGCTTCATCATAACATTGGCACTACGCCGCCCTGCCGGATTTAGCCATGCCAAACAACAACGGTACATCGGTGACGCGACGTTATAATGGTTGGCATTTCACTCCATTTGCAGCCTCGTCAACCATCCGCTAGCGCCCGTGAATCCACATCTGAATCAGCTGCAACCCTATCCATTCGAAAAACTCCGCCAGCTGTTTGCGGACGTGACACCGAACCCGGCCTTTACGCCCATCAGTCTTGGCATCGGCGAACCGAAGCACCCGACTCCCGCCTTCATCAAGCAAACCATGGCCGAACATCTCGGCGGACTGGCCAGCTATCCAAGCACCGCTGGTAGCGACGCGCTACGCGGTACCATCGCCGCCTGGCTGGAACGGCGCTACGCGTTGCCAAAGATTGACCCCGCCACGCAAGTGCTGCCGGTCAACGGCTCGCGCGAAGCCTTGTTTGCGCTGGCACAAACGGTGATCGATCCGGCCAGCGATGCGCTGGTGCTGTGTCCGAACCCGTTCTATCAGATCTACGAAGGCGCCACGTATCTGGCAGGTGCGACGCCCTACTTCGTCAATGCCGATCCGGCGCGCAATTTTGCGCCGGACTACGCGACGGTCCCGGACGAGGCATGGCAGCGAGTGCGCCTGCTGTACCTGTGCACGCCGGGCAATCCGACCGGCTCGGTGATGACGCTGGCTGACTGGAAACTGCTGTTCGACCTGTCGGACAAATATGGCTTCGTGATTGCCGCCGATGAGTGCTATTCAGAAATCTATTTCAAGCCGGAAGCCCCGCTCGGATCATTGCAGGCAGCCAGCCTGCTTGGTCGCGCCAACTTCCACAATTTGATCGCGTTCTCGAGTCTGTCAAAGCGCTCGAATGTCCCCGGCATGCGCTCCGGCTTTGTTGCCGGCGATGCCGACATCCTGAAAAAATTCCTGCTGTATCGCACCTATCAGGGCGGCGCAATGAGCCCGACGGTACAAGCCGCCTCGATCGCTGCCTGGAACGATGAACAACATGTGATCGACAACCGCGCCAAATACCTCGACAAGTTCTCGCGCGTGACGCCAATGCTGCAGGAAGTCCTCGATGTTGCCTTGCCGGACGCCGGTTTTTATCTGTGGGCCGGCGTTGATCGCTATCCCGGCATCAGCGATATCGAGTTCGCCCGTCGTCTGTATGCCGAATATAATGTGACGGTTTTGCCCGGCAGCTACCTCGGACGCGAAGCCCACGGCAGCAATCCCGGCCGCAACCGGATCCGCATGGCACTGGTGGCCGAAGCCGATGAATGCCTGGAAGCCGCCGCCCGACTCGTTGCGTTTACCCGCACCCTCTGATTTCTATTTTTAAAGATTGTCCAAGACCATGACACAAGCACTCCAGCAAATTATTGACCAGGCATGGGAAGACCGCGCCAGCCTGTCGCCGCAAGCCGCACCTGCCGCCATCCGCGAAGCCGTTGCCCATGTACTCGAACAACTCAATGACGGTACCTTGCGCGTCGCGCAAAAAGACAGCGGCAGCTGGGTCGTCAACCAGTGGGTCAAGAAAGCCGTGCTGCTGTCGTTCCGACTTGAAGACAATATCGTCATGCCGTCCGGCGATCACATGCAGTTTTATGACAAGGTCCCGACCAAGTTTGCCAATTACACCGCCGAAGATTTCGCCAAGGGCGGCTTCCGCGTGGTGCCGCCTGCGGTTGCCCGTCGCGGCAGCTTCATCGGCAAGAATGTGATCATGATGCCGTCGTTCGTCAACATCGGCGCTTACGTCGATGAAGGCACGATGGTCGATGCGTGGGCGACCGTCGGTTCGTGTGCACAGATCGGCAAGAACGTCCACCTGTCAGGTGGTGTCGGTATCGGTGGCGTACTCGAACCGATGCAAGCCAACCCGACCATCATCGAAGACAACTGCTTCATCGGCGCCCGATCGGAAATCGTCGAAGGCGTCATCGTCGAAGAAAACTCGGTCATTTCGATGGGCGTCTATATCGGCCAGTCGACCAAGATTTATGACCGCGCTACCGGCGAAGTGACGTACGGCCGGATTCCATCCGGCTCCGTCGTTGTCGCCGGCAACCTGCCATCAGCCGATGGCAAATACAGCCTGTATTGTGCGGTCATCGTCAAGCGGGTCGATGCGAAGACGCGTGCCAAGACAGGGATCAACGAGTTGTTGCGCGACTAGTTGCGCGGCTAATCTTTTCGGGAGAGCGGCATGGCGATGGACCGACTGTTCGTATTGATGAAGGAAAAAGGCGCGTCAGACATGTTCCTGACCGTCAATTCTCCGATCCATCTGAAGATCAATGGCAATCTGGTGCCGATCAATCAGCAAAAAATGGATCTCGCCACCATCATGACTTTGCTCACCGAAGTCGTGTCCGCCTCTCGCTTGCAAGAGCTCGAACGCGACAACGAGCTCAACATCGGCATTCCGGTGTCCGGCGTCGGCAGTTTCCGCCTCTCGGCCTTCCGTCAGCGCAGCAGTATTTCAGCAGTACTGCGCTATATACCGCACAACATTCCCGACCTCGCGACACTTAATGTGCCAGCTATGCTCAGCGAGCTGATCATGGCCAAGCGCGGCTTGATGCTAGTGGTCGGGTCGACCGGATCGGGTAAATCGACGACGATTGCATCGATGCTCGATTATCGCAACGAACATATTGCCGGACATATCCTGACGCTGGAAGAACCGATCGAGTTTCTGTTCCGGAATAAGCGCTCCATTGTCAACCAGCGGGAAATCGGAGTTGACGCTGAGACATTGACGATCGCTCTGAAAAATGCCCTGCGCCAGTCGCCCGATTGCATCATGATCGGTGAAATACGCGATCGTGAAACCATGGAGGCGGCAATGGCGTATGCACAGTCCGGTCATCTGGTGGTCTCCACGCTCCATGCCAACAATAGCTATCGCGCGCTCAATCGCATCATTGGATTTTTCCCGTTAGAAAATCGTCCCGCACTGCTGCAGGACTTGTCATCGACCATCACCGCAATCATCTCGCAGCGGCTTGTTCCGGCTATCGACGGCGGACGTGTACCTGCCGTCGAGGTCTTGCTCAATACGCGCCATATCGCCGATCTGATCGAGGATGGTGAAATCGGCCAAATCCGTGATGCCATCGAAAAAAGTCTGTCCCCCGGGTCACAAACTTTCGAACAGGCACTGTTGCAATTAATTCGTAACGGCAAAATCACGCAGGACGCCGCGATGGCGAATGCAGATTCGGCCAGCAACTTGTTCTGGATGATCAACAATACGGCCAGTGGCAACCCCGCCAGCCCTGACCCGGTGATCCCGGTTCCGGACGGCCCGACCTTTACCGAATTCACCTTCAATACATGACAACACGGCTTTACGGCATTCCAAATTGCGACACCGTCAAGAAAGCCCGCACCTGGCTGACTGACCGGCAGCACGATTTCCACTTCCATGACTTCAAGAAAGCCGGCCTCGATCGCCCCACCATCGAGAGCTGGCTGACACGCGTCGAATGGGACGTGCTGATCAATCGCAAGGGTACGACCTGGCGCGGGCTCGATGAGGCGCGCAAGGCCAGCATCATCGATGTCAACAGTGCCATCATGCTGATGCTGGAAAATCCGTCTATCATCAAGCGCCCCGTACTCGTAACGGCGACACAGACAATCGTCGGTTTTACCGACGACACCTATCAACAGATTTTCAAGAAATGAACCCATGAGCAAAACGCTGGCGCTGACAGAGCATCTGATCGCGCTCTCTTCCGTGACACCCGAAGACAACGGATGCCAACAACACCTGATCGCTTTGCTGGAACCCCTCGGCTTCCACTGCGAAGCAATCCGCTCCGGCAATGTGACCAACCTGTGGGCGCGCAAAGGCACGACCCAACCGTTACTGGTCTTTGCCGGACACACCGACGTCGTACCGACCGGCCCGCTCGACCAGTGGACTTCGCCGCCGTTCGTGCCGACCCACCGGGATGGCAAGTTGTACGGACGCGGTTCCGCCGACATGAAAACCTCGATTGCCGCGATGGTCATTGCGGTCGACGAATTTGTCACCAGCCATCCGGACCACAAGGGCTCGATCGGCTTCCTGATTACCAGCGACGAAGAAGGTCCCGCAACCGACGGCACCATCGTAGTCTGCAACGTGCTCAAGGAACGCGGCGAGCAGCTCGACTACTGCATCGTCGGTGAACCAACTGCGGTAGAGCAGCTGGGTGACACCATCAAGAATGGTCGACGCGGTTCAATGTCCGGCCGGCTGGTCGTGCATGGTATTCAAGGCCACATCGCCTATCCGCAACTGGCGCGCAACCCGATTCATCAAGCTGCACCAGCGATTGCCGAACTGGTCGCCGAACAATGGGATGAGGCCAACGAATACTATTCGCCGACCTCATGGCAGGTCTCGAATATCCATGCCGGTGCAGGTGTGTCCAACGTGATTCCGGGCGAGCTGGTGATTGATTTCAATTTCCGTTTTTCGACCGCCAGTACGGTCGAAGGATTGCAGCAGCGTGTGCAGGAAATCCTCTCGCGCCATGGTCTGGAATACAGCCTGAAATGGACCGTCAGTGGCCTGCCGTTCCTGACCCCGCGCGGCGAGCTGAGCGATGCCATCACCGCCGCGATCCAGTCCGAGACCGGGCTCAAGACCGAACTGTCGACCACGGGTGGTACCTCGGATGGTCGCTTCATCGCGCAGATTTGCCCGCAAGTTATCGAGGTCGGTCCGCCCAATGGCAGCATCCACAAGATCGACGAACATGTTGAAGTACGCTACATCGACCCGTTGAAGAACATCTACCGCAAGACGCTGGAAAACCTGCTGACCTGATTGACGGTGCACTAAAGCGTGGGCACGATCTAAGCGTGCCCACATTCCCGGGCTCTTCCGTTTTCCCTATTCCTATTTTTTTCGAGCTGTTCAAATGACCGACAATTTCTCCACCATCCGCGACATGCTGCGCTATGCCGTCACCCGCTTCAATGAAGCCAAGCTATTTTTCGGCCATGGCAGCAGCAACGCCCTTGATGAAGCGGCCTATCTGATCTTGCATACCTTGCACCTGCCACTCGATAAACTCGATCCCTTCCTCGATGCGCGTCTGCTGCCCGATGAAATCAACGCGCTGCTCGACGTAATTCAGCGCCGCGCCGTAGAGCGCCAGCCGGCCGCCTACATCACCAATCAGGCCTGGCTGGCCGACTACCATTTCTACGTTGATGAGCGCGTACTGGTACCGCGCTCGTTCATCGCCGAGCTGATCCCGGATCAGTTTTCACCCTGGGTCAGCAATGCCGATGGCGTGCTCAACATCCTCGAACTATGTACCGGGTCCGGTTGCCTGGCGATCATGCTGGCTGATGCGTTTCCGAATGCGCACGTCGACGCCGTCGATATTTCTGCCGATGCGCTGGCCGTGGCACGGCGCAATGTCGACGACTACGATCTGCAGCAGCGCATCACGCTGATCGAATCGGACTTGTACGCAGCAGTGCCGGACAAGAAATACGACCTGATCATTACCAACCCGCCGTACGTCAATAGCGCTTCGATGGACAAGCTGCCAAAGGAATACCAGATCGAGCCACGCATCGCGCTGGCCGGCGGCACCGATGGCATGGATCTGGTGCGCAAAATTGTCGCCGGGGCACGCGAGCGTTTGACCCGCAATGGCTTGCTGGTAGTTGAAATCGGCAACGAACGGCCCTATGCCGAGCAGGCCTTCCCGACACTGGAACTGACCTGGATGACTACCAGCGCCGGTGATGACATGGTCTTTCTGGCTACCGCCGACAAGCTTTAATGCTGCCGGCGGACCGCATCGCGTATACTGCGCGTTCGCCGAATGCAATTTTCCTCCCCCGACCCCAAGAAAGGGGAGCGTTTCCACGCTCCCGCAAGTGCATTAACCATGATTCGTTTCCAGCAAGTTTCCATGATGCGCGGCATCAAGCCGTTGCTCGACAATGTCGACCTCACTCTCAATCCCGGTGACAAGATCGGCCTGATCGGTGCCAATGGGGCCGGCAAGTCCAGCCTGTTCGGCCTGTTACGCGGCGAACTGCATGCCGACCTCGGCAGCATCGACTACCCGACCAAATGGCGCATGGCCTATGTCGCGCAGGAAACCCCGGCGCTCGATCGCGCAGCGCTGGACTACGCCATCGATGGCGACATCACGTTGCGCCGGCTTGAAGACGAGCTGGCCTTTCTGGAAAGCGAACCGGAAAGTTCAGCCAACGGCTTGCTGATCGGTGACCTGTACAGCGCGCTGGCCGATGCCGATGCCTATACAGTGCGTTCACGCGGCGAGCAATTGCTCACGGGTCTGGGATTTTCAATGGCCCAGATGGACCAGCCGGTGGCGAGTTTTTCGGGCGGCTGGCGCATGCGCCTGAATCTGGCGCAAGCGTTGATGTGTCCGTCTGACCTGCTGCTGCTCGATGAACCAACCAACCATCTGGACCTCGACGCCATCATCTGGCTGGAAGACTGGCTCAAGCGCTACGCCGGTACGCTGATCATTATTTCCCATGACCGCGATTTCCTTGACGGCGTGGTCAACGTGATCGTGCATATCGACGAGCGCAAACTGAAGCGCTACTCGGGCAACTACAGTTCATTCGAGCGCCAGCGCGCCGCGCAAATGATCCTCGCGGCCGGCACGCTCGAAAAGCAGCAGCGCCAGCGCTCGCACCTCGAGTCGTTCATCAACCGCTTCAAGGCCCAGGCCAGCAAGGCACGTCAGGCGCAAAGCCGGATGAAGGCACTGGCCAAGATGGATGAGCTCGCACCGTTGCGCGCCGCCGCAGAATTTTCCTTTGAATTTCGCGAGCCGGCCAGCGCACCGAACCCGTTGCTGACGATGGAAAACGTCGATGCCGGCTACCGTATCGAGAGCCAGACCGACCATACCGTTGAAACCAAGACGATTGTCTCGGACATCAAATTTTCACTGCAGATCGGCCAGCGGATCGGCTTGCTTGGCGTCAACGGTGCCGGCAAATCAACGCTGATCAAGACCATCGCCGGTGAACTGATGCCGCTGTCGGGCGATGCCCAGTTCGGCAAGGGCCTGGCCATCGGTTATTTCGCCCAGCACCAGGTTGAAATGCTGCGCCACGAAGAATCGCCGCTGTGGCATCTGGCGCACATTGCACCGACCGTACGCGAACAGGAACTGCGCAACTTCCTCGGCAGCTTCAACTTCAACGGCCCCATGGTCACCAGTAAAATCGCACCGTTTTCCGGTGGCGAAAAAGCCCGTCTGGCGCTGGCCCTGATCGTCTGGCAGCGGCCTAATCTGCTGCTGCTCGATGAGCCGACCAACCATCTGGATCTGGAAACCCGCGAAGCCCTGACGATGGCACTGGCGCAGTTCGAAGGCACGCTGGTGGTGGTGTCGCATGATCGCCATTTGCTGCGCGCCACGACCGACGAATTCATCATCGTCGCCGAAGGAAAATTGCAGCCCTTCGATGGCGATCTTGACGATTACAAGGACTGGCTTTTCAAGACCAAACTGGCCACCAAGAATAATGCGATCGGTACCGCCCTGCCGACCGTGACCACCAAATCGGCCAGCATTATTGCGCCGCCAACAGTGGCCGCGCCGAACAAGGATCAGAAACGTGCCGAAGCCGAAGAGCGCCAGAAGCTCGCTGCGCGCAAGAAGCCGCTCGAGAACAAACTGAAAAAACTCGAAGAGCAGATCGCCAAACGCACCGCGCAAAAAGCCGCTATTGACGAACGACTGGCCAATCCGGAAGTCTACGATAGCGCCAACAAAAAAGAGTTAAAAACGCTACTGACTGATCAGGCGTATTTCAAAAAGGAACTGACCGAACTGGAAGCTCAGTGGATCGAGCAGCAGGAAGCACTCGAACAGATCGCCTGACAATGCCAGGGTCGGCGCACTCGAAAAAACCCCGGTAGGATTGTTATACCTTCAGGATCATTCATCTACCGAGCTGCAAGTGAGTTTGGCGGTGCGACTGGCCGGTGAAGCTGGCGAACCGAAGGTGGCTCATGGCATGAGCGCCAAATGCCGGTCACGACTCGCTTGTCGTGACCGGCACGGACAGGCCCCGGATTAGATGGTGAACTGCGTCATAGTTGAGTCATCGGCAGGGTGCCCTTTCGCATGATGCCCCTTGCGGTGATGTGCCTTCGTATCCTCACCCGTTTGCAACGACTCAAGTAACTTTTTTAACATTTTTGTCGTTGCATCGTCAGTCGTACCCGGCTCCGATGATTCATCAGATTCATCGGTCGTATCGTCTTTACTATTTGGACTCAGCTGCCTTAGCAGCGCTAATAGTTCCTTCAGATCCTTCAATGAGAACTTGCCTGACCCCTTATTATCCGATGGCGTTCCGGTTACTATGCTGGTCGTGTTAAGCGTTACATTCGTGGTCATTGTCTTCTCCGTTGTCGTTACATATCGATGAAATAGCTCGCTTTATTTCTTCTGCGCGGCTTGCGTCAGGAACCCGTAAGCATGCAGATCACACCTGGTTGCCCGTTACTTCTTTAAAAAGTCGGTCCTGCATGCGCGCCGCAATCGTCCGTTTATCGGCATTGAGATCGCTGCTCTGCGACAGCATCGTTAGCTCGGAGTCCGATTTGCGCAAACAGAGCTGTGAAAACGATGTGTTGTTCCAGGCATTGAGGCACGACACGGAAACGTCGCCAATAGGGGTAGTCAATGTGGCTGCGGTAGTAGAAGAACGTGGGTTCGAAACCAGTGCCATGACGCTCTCCTGACCAGTTGACGGATAACATTCCTGCCTATTGGTGTTCACCCGCAAGCACCAGTTCCATGCGGCTGCGCTACACTAAGTGCGACAAAAAAGGAGGCCGATTGAACACACCACACACGATGAGATTGACCATTCTTGGCGCCGGTCGTCTCGGAAAAACACTGGCACGGGTTCTTAATGCAAAGGGAGCGGTGACGATTGCCGACATCCTGAATCGCTCGCAAGCAAGCTCTCAGCGCGCTGCGGATTTCATCGGTGCGGGACGCGCGGTGGACGCATTCGACCAGCTCATGCCAGCGGCGGTATTTTTGCTGGCCGTGCCTGATGACCAGATTGCGATGTGCAGCAAGCAGCTCGCCGCCAGTGGACGCGCAGGACCTGGTAGCGTAGTTTTCCATTGCAGCGGCGCACTGAATTCGGGGATATTGAACGCCGTTGCGGCAACCGGCGCTGCTGTTGCCAGCATTCATCCAATCCGCAGCTTCGCCGATCCGGAAACTGTTGCAGCCAGCTTCGCCGGAACATGCTGTGGTATGGAAGGCGATCCCGAAGCTATGGCGATACTCACGCCGCTGCTGGCGCTGACCGGAGCCCGATTAATCCCGATCCGGGCTGAATCAAAAACGCTTTACCATGCTGCGGCTGTCTTCGCATCGAATTATCTCGTCAGCGTTCTTTCGGTGGCGCAACAGGCTTATGTCGCAGCCGGAATACCGGCCGAGGTTGCTCTCGAATTAATTACTCCTCTGGCACTTGAAACCGTCGAGAATGTCGGTCGACTGGGGCCGGCAAGCGCGCTAACCGGCCCGATCGCGCGCGGCGATACCGCGACGGTCGCGTGCCAGTTGCAGGGAGTTCAGCAATGGGACGCGGCTTACGGGAACCTGTACGAACAACTGGCCGCCGCGACGAGTAGGCTGGCGGCATCACGATGACACTGCCAGCGAACTGCCTTTCATGAACCTGGAAATTACCGATTACATCAGCCTGCCGTTGAGCGAAATCGAACTGACCGCCATCCGCGCCCAGGGACCCGGCGGACAAAACGTCAACAAGGTCGCCACGGCGATTCATTTGCGCTTCAACATCAAAACGTCGTCGCTGCCGGAATATTGTCGCGAGCGTTTGCTGGCACTAAATGACCAGCGCATCACCCGCGATGGCGTGATCATCATCAAGGCGCAGAACGGCCGCAGTCAGAATCAAAGCAAGGCTGAAGCACTGCGCCGGTTACAGGAGTTGATCCAGCAAACGCTGGTTGTCCAGACCTTGCGGCGTGCCACCAAGCCGACGCGCAGCTCCCAACGCAAACGCGTCGACGCAAAAACCGGGCGCGGCGCGATCAAGGCCTTGCGCGGCAAGGTGCGCGATTAATCGGCCTCGATCAGGTACGGACCAGATCGAGCGCGCCGGCACCGGCGCCAGCCAGATCGCTGTCATCAATCGACCAGCATTGCCGGATCAGGCTCGCGTAGACCGACCGGAAATCAATCGCATGACCGAGGTTGCCGTTGCCGTCCAGGCGATTGAGCTGTGGTGCTGCGCCAAGTAGTCCGCCGTTGACACGTCCACCCAATACGAAATGGGCGGACGCCGTACCGTGATCGGTGCCTCCGGACTGGTTTTCCCGGGGGCGACGACCAAACTCCGAATAGGTTGAAATGACGGTGGAGTCCCAGCAATTGAGTTCGATCAGCGCAGACTTCAAGGCGACCAATCCTTCGCCGAGCTGAGTCAGTAGTCCGGCTTGCGTGCCGTTCTGGTTCTGGTGCGTATCAAAGCTCCCCAGCGTCAGGCGCAGCACGGCTACGGGCTTGCCGGTTTGTTCGGCATTGCCGATTACCTGCGCGGCAGTCCTGACGACATCGCCGAAAGCACCCTTCGGAAACACGGTCTGCAAGACGATCTTGCCCTGCGTTGGCTTCATGCCGTCAGCGGCCTTGACGATATCCGTTTCGACTTTCATCAGGTGCTCCAGCGCGGCATTGCCGTGGGCGTTGGCCGGCATCGCAAGGCGGGCATTACCGAGGAACTGATCGGTACTCGACAGCGCTACCGCACGGGAACCGCCGGCCAGCGGTCCCAGTTCCTGACTGCCGATAAGTATGCCGTCGGCACTGAATGCCGCCGGTGTGGGATGGCGCGCAAACACGCGTGTCAGCCAGCCTTGCTGCAGTGTTTGATCCGAACGCGACGCGGTGTCCCAAATCTCGATCGAGCGAAAGTGTGACAGGTTTGGTTGCGGATAGCCGACGCCCTGCAAGATCGCCAGTTGCCGGTCCTGCCACAACGGCATCAGCGCCCGCAAAGACGGATGCAGGCCAGTTACCGCATCGAGTTGCAAGACCTCGTCGCGTTTGATAGCGATGCGCGGCCGCAGCGCGTAATAGGCCGGATCAGCGTAGGGCACGACCATGTTGAGGCCATCATTACCACCCTTGAGTTCGACCAGGATCAGCAAATTACGATACGCCGGCAGGGTGCCGGCCAGCGCCAGCGTCGGGGCAAAAAACGCGACACCCAGCCCGGCGGAAAATTGCAGAAAATCGCGTCGTTGCATCGCCATCTTTCAGAGATTGTTCATTTCAATTGATAGACCGGATCCATCACCAGACTGCGCAAATAGGCGGAGCCATGCAAGGCAACGTTGGTAGGCATACTTGGTTCCCCTGCCAGCACGGCTCGCTGGATTGCCAGGCGCTGCCGCAAATCGGGAACGAGCGCGTCGTCGCTGCCGAACCCGGCCAGCCACGCATGTGGGTCGAAGCTTATCCTTGTCACTGCATTGGCAAACTGGATCTTGCCCTCGCGTCCGAGCGCTTGCTGGCCAGGGAGTCTGGTACCGTCCTGCATCAGCACGCGTGCTCTCGCAGCCGGCTGCTCGGTGGCGCGAAACAATCGCTCCAGCACGGCCTTGCGGGCCAGCAGCGTCGTGCTGTTAATCCATGCATCGCCACCCGGCCAGCCCTTTACATTGGGTGGATTAAACAGATTCTGGCCCAGTTGTCCGACCGCAAAGGTGAACGGCAGCGGATCGTCGTAACTGAAGTGAAACTGTCGCAGCGTACCAACTACCAGCTCGACCGGTGACTTCACCAGCGTGGCGCGATTGCTCGCCTCCCAGAAAGCTGGCGCAAGAAAGAGCCCGCGCAAGGCGGTCTTGATGTCGTAGCGACTATCGCGAAACTGTCTGGCAATCCGCTTGACCTCGCGCGGATCTGGACGTGGCGAAATGAATTCGCGCCAGAGCTTGGCAACGACGTACTCGGCGCAAACCGGCTGTGCCAGCAGGATGTCGAACATCGCATCGCCATCGAAATTACCGCTCACACCGAGGACGGTTTTGCTGCCCATGTCGTGCGCATCGGGCCTGCTTCTGAATTCGCCGGTGTCGCGCTCGACGCTCCAGCCGGTCAATGCCCTGGCCGCTTCCTTGACATCCTGCTCATTGTATTGACCCTCGCCAAGCGTGAACAATTCCATCACTTCGCGGGCAAAATTTTCGTTCGGAGCGCCTTTGCGATTACTGGAATTGTCGAGGTAAAGCAGCATCGCCGGATCGCGTCCGATTGCATGCAGCAAGTTGCCAAAGTTGCCCAGCGCCTGCTGGCGAAACAAACTATTTTGCCGGTACATCAGAGAGGTTGACCGGACCTTTTGCTGACTGGACGTAAAGTGGTTGTGCCAGAACAAAGTCATACGCTCGGTCAGCGGCGTCGGTGTGAATAACATTTCGCGCAACCACCATCCACGCAATTCAAAAGCGTGGCGCTGCTCGAGTTCGCGCAGCGTCTTTTTCTCGTCGTCAGATTTGTCCTTGAAATGCAGATAGGAGATGGGCGGCTCATCAAGCCATCCGGGGACTGCAGTGGCTGCGGTGGTGCGCGTTTCAGCGAGCACCTGCTCCACGGCCTGTTCCCGCGATAGCCGGCTGTAGCGGGCAACCTCGGCATGATCAGGAGCAAAGCCGGTACGCAACAAAAAAAACCGGGCATCGACTTCGTCGAGCTGCTGCGCTGAGACAGTCCCGCCTATCAGCAAAAGCAGTATCGTCACCACCATCTTGTAACTGTCGAGAGCTAGCGCGGGCATGGTCGTTTTCCGGATTAACGCTTCTTGTCGGTGATATTACTGTTAGCTTCGCCGATCTGGCGGCGCAGCGCGCGGCGCTCTTCCGCACTCATGCGCTCCCCGCGTCGACGCGACTGGTCTCCTTGTGCATCAGACTCCTGTACATTGACAGGCCGACTTTGCTCTGTGGCGTGATCCTGGGGTCGTTGCTCACCGCGGATATCGCGGCGCAGGCGACTGTCTTCACGGTCATTGGCATGGGCGAAAGTCGCGCCGAGTGCTAAAACAAAACTGATGATGCAGGTACCGAGGACGGTTTTCATTTGATTTTCCTTGAAGCTGTCCGGCAAGGCAGGACGGATCGCTTTTGAAGTCTATGCGCCTTTGCAAATGGGCCGCCGGCTGATTCCGTAAAGTGTGTAATATTTTGTAATGCCCCACAAGCAGTGGTTTTCAAACGGATTTCTGAAGTTACCATAGGCCCATGAATACGACACCTCACTCCGCCACGCCTGCGACCCCAACTGGCCATCAACCAAAAATCCTGGTCGTCGACGACGACATCCGCTTGCGTGACCTGCTGCGGCGATATCTGTCCGAGCAAGGCTTCAATGTCATCACCGCAGAAAATGCGCAGACCATGAACAAGCTCTGGCTGCGTGAGCGCTATGACTTGCTGGTACTGGACCTGATGCTGCCGGGTGAAGACGGACTGTCGATTTGCCGCCGCCTGCGTGGCGCCGGCGACATGACGCCAATCATCATGTTAACCGCTAAGGGCGAAGACGTCGATCGTATCGTCGGTCTCGAAATGGGTGCCGACGATTACTTGCCAAAGCCTTTTAACCCGCGTGAACTGGTCGCACGCATCAGCGCCGTACTGCGGCGTATCGGGCCGGAGGAGTTGCCGGGCGCGCCATCGGAACGTCCGCAATCGTTCGAGTTCGGTGAATTCGTGCTGGACCTTGGAACCCGGACTCTGAAAAAAAGTGGTGTCAGTGTCGCTCTCACCACTGGTGAATTCTCCGTCCTGAAGGTGTTCGCGCGCCATGCCCGCCAGCCGCTATCCCGCGAAAAACTGATGGAAATGGCCCGTGGCCGCGAATACGAAGTCTATGACCGCAGCCTGGATGTGCAGATTTCCCGACTGCGCAAACTAATCGAGCCCGATCCATCGAGCCCGCTTTACATCCAGACGGTCTGGGGACTCGGCTATGTCTTCATTCCCGAAGGTCAGCCGCGTTGACTCTGCTGTGACTACATTACTGTCTCAACGAGACACCAACCCGGACCGGCTCACCTGGTTCCGCAGCGGGCTGTTCTGGCGCACGTTCGTCTTGCTGGCCTTCCTGATCATGGCCAGCATGGCAGCGTGGGTCGCCAGTTTGCGTGTTGTCGAGCGTGAACCGCGGGCCGAACAACTCGCCAACCAGATCATCTCGGTCGTGACAATCACACGCGCGGCGCTGACCCACTCGGCACCGGATATGCGCATCGAACTGTTATTCGATCTGGCCAGCAACGAGGGCATTCGCGTCTACCCCCTTGAAAACGACGACGTCGTCGTACCTCCTCGCGACAGCACCCTGATGCCCTTGCTGCAAATGCGCATACGCAACAAGCTGGGCCTCGACACGCGCTTCGCCCGCAAGGTCAATGACGTAGCCGGGTTCTGGGTCAGTTTCAAGATCGACGGCGATGACTACTGGCTAATGCTGGACCGCGACCGGATCGATCGCACTTCCAGCATCCAGTGGCTGGGGTGGGCTGCCGTGACGCTGTTGCTGGCGCTGCTCGGTGCGGGATTCATATCGCGCCTGATCAACCAGCCGTTGGCCCGCCTGAGTGCTGCCGCACGTGCCATTGCCAAGGGCCAGCAACCCGAACCACTTCCAGAGCGCGGGACGCTCGAAATCCGCGAAGCCAACCAAAGTTTCAATCACATGGTCGATGACCTGAACCGGATCGAATCAGACCGCGCGGTCATTCTGGCCGGCATCTCGCATGACTTGCGCACGCCGATTTCACGCATGCTGCTTGAAGTCGAAATGGCAAAGCTGAGCGACGAGGCGCGCCATGGCATGCAATCGGACCTGGCCCAGATGGATGGCATCATCGGCCAGTTCCTCGATTACGCCAAGCCAACCGACGTCGCCAGTTTCGTACCGATTGACATGACGCAGTTGCTGGAACTGGCCGCTCAGGAAGCCAGTCGCTTGCCCGACGTCCGTATGACGACCCATATCGATAGCGGGATCACGACGCGGGGAAATCCGATCGAACTCAAACGCGTGGTAAACAACCTGATTGAAAATGCGCGCCGGTATGGCAAGACCGACGACAGCACATTTACCGATATTGACCTGATCTGCTGCGTTGAAGGCGGCAAGGTGCTGATCGAAGTCGGCGATCATGGTGAAGGCATTCCCGAATCAGAGATGGACCGGCTACGCCGACCATTCACGCGTCTTGACGTTGCGCGCGGCCAGGCCAATGGTTCCGGTCTCGGACTGGCCATCGTCGAACGCATCATTCGCCGTCACTCAGGTAAGTTACACTTGCGCAATCGTCACGACCACGGTCTGATCATCGAGATCACCTTGCCGGCAGCCTGACCCGCCGTGTCCCCCGAATCAACTATAAAAGACCATGACCAACACGCACATGATCAACACGATTGCCGAACTCGAAGCGTTGTACGGCATGCCCGGTGAGCGAGCCAGTCGCAAGCAGATCGATCATCTTGATGCACTCAGTCAGCGCTTCGTAGCCGCTGCACCGTTTCTGCTAGTCGCCACCTGCGGCACGACCGGCATGGATTGTTCGCCACGGGGCGATCGTCCCGGCTTTGTCGAGATCGGTGACGAGCGCACGCTGCTGCTGCCAGACCGGCGTGGCAACAACCGCATCGACAGCATGCGCAACCTGATCGCCAATCCGATGATCGGCTTGCTGTTCCTGATCCCCGGTGTCCATCAGTGCCTGCGCGTCAATGGCCGCGCCCGCATTAGTACCGAGCCGTCATTGCTGGCGCGTTTTGTGCTCGACGGCGTGTTGCCAACGAGCGTGTTGGTCGTCAGTGTCGAGCAAGCATTCGTGCAATGTTCACGAGCCATCCTGCGCGGTGGCTTGTGGCCGGTCGATGCGGATCGGGTGCCTGGATTAGGCGCCTTGTTGCAGGAACAAATCGGCAGCAAAGAGTTGTCGTCCAGTCTATGATGCCAGCTGTCGCTGCGCTGCAATACCGCGTGGCCCAACCACTCGAAGGAACTCCGCATGAATAATTTTGATTACGCCAATCCGACCCGCATCCTGTTTGGCAAAGGCCGTATCGCCGACCTCGCCAAAGTTGTTCCGGCCGATGCGCGCGTACTGCTGTTGTTCGGTGGCGGCAGCATCCGCAACAACGGTGTGCTGGACGAAGTCCATGCTGCACTGGCCGGTTTCACCTTCCATGAATTTTCCGGTATCGAACCCAATCCAAGCTACGAAAACCTGATGCAGGCGGTCGAACTTGTCCGCAAGGAAAAAATCGATTTCCTGCTCGCCGTTGGCGGTGGCTCCGTCATCGACGGTACCAAATTCATCGCGGCAGCAGCCAACTTCGACGGTGAGCCCTGGGCCATCCTCGAAAAGGGTGGTCGTAACGTCACCAGCGCCCTGCCCTTCGGCGCCGTGCTGACCCTGCCCGCGACCGGATCGGAAATGAATAATGGTGGCGTGGTCACGCGCAAGTCGATCAAAGCCAAGATGTCCTTTATGAGCAAGCATTGCTTCCCGCTGTTTTCCATCCTCGATCCGGCCAAGACCTTCACGCTGCCAACACGCCAGATCGGTAACGGCGTTGTCGATGCGTTTGCGCACGTGATGGAACAGTACATGACCTATCCGGCCAATGCGCCGGTACAGGACCGCTTCGCCGAAGGCATCCTGCAAACGCTGATCGAAGAAGGCCCGAAAGCGCTGGCCAATCCGGACGACTACGACGTCCGTGCCAACATCATGTGGTGTGCGACGCTGGCCCTCAATGGATTGATCGGTGCCGGTGTGCCGCAGGACTGGGCCACCCACATGGTCGGGCATGAACTGACCGCGCTGTATGACCTTGATCACGCACAAACACTGGCCATCGTGATGCCCTCCATGCTGCGCGTACGCAAGGAAGGCAAGCGCGCCAAGCTGCTGCAATATGCGGCACGCGTCTGGCATCTTACTGACGGCGACGAAGACACCCGTATCGAGGCGGCCATCGCCAAGACCCAGGAATTTTTCGAGCAGATGGGAGTCAAGACCCGTTTGTCCGATTACGAACTCAACGCCGACGCCGTCGAAGCCGTGCTGGCACAACTCAGTGCGCACAAGATGACGACGCTGGGCGAACGTCGCGATGTGACACTGGAAATGAGTCGTCAGGTGCTGGAGTTAAGTTTGTAAGTGCTTGTGCCTTGCATAAAAAACCCGCGCGACAGACATTGTCGTGCGGGTTTTTTATTGCTCACGGCACACGCGAGCCACGACCAGATACACATAATCAATGACCGTTACTGATTCCCTCAAGTCGGGAGCAATACCTCACGCGGCGCTTGGTCGCGCATAGCCAGACGCGGCGCGCCCTGGCGTCCTATCATCCAGCCCGGATATTCGGCCGGCAAGGCACTGACTTTGTCGAGCAGCGCCAATTCATCGCTCGACAACGCGACCTTGCTTGCGGCGATATTGTCCGTCAGTTGATCCGGGCGATTGGCACCGATGATGACGCTGGTGACGACAGGCTGATGGAGCAACCAGGCCAGCGCAATTTGCGCTACCGAGACACCCTTGCCATCAGCAATCTTGCGCATCACGTCAATGACCGCATAAGCACGTTCACGGTTGACCGGCGGAAAATCGAAATTAGCACGCCGACCTGTGCCGGCACTTTCGTCCGCACGATCATATTTGCCCGACAGCAGCCCGCCCGACAACGGACTCCAGACCATCAGTCCAACGCCTTCGGAAATCATCATCGGTACCAGTTCGCGTTCCAGATCCCGGCTGGCCACCGTGTAATGCGCCTGTAGGGAAACAAAACGGGCAAGATGATTACGTTCGGAAATTCCCAATGCCTTGGTAATCTGCCAGGCCGCCCAATTCGACACGCCCACATACCGGACATGGCCATGCTGGACCAGATTGTCGAGCGCGTGCAATTGCTCTTCCATTGGCGTGACGGCATCGAACCCGTGAATCTGATACAGATCGATATGGTCGATCTGAAGTCGCTGCAGGCTGGCTTTGCAAGCATCGATCAAGTGCACGCGCGAGGTACCGCCCTGATTTGGCCCGGCTCCCATCGGACCGAATGCCTTGGTGGCGATCACCACTTCGTTGCGGGCGATACCGAGATTGCGCAGCGCCTGACCCGTAATTTTTTCGGACAGACCGCCAGCGTAGACATCGGCGGTATCAATGAAATTAATGCCGCCATCGATGGCGGTTCGTACCAGCTTGTCGGCGTCATCTTGCTGCAGCTGGCCGATCTTGCTCCACATATCGCCGCCGGTGCCACCAAATGTCATTGTGCCGAGACACAATTCAGAAACGAATAATCCAGTGTTGCCGAGCGTATTCATGCGCATGGTCTTACTCCTTGGTAATTGGAAAAGGATGTCCAGGAATGCTGTGCGGACTATACCCCTCCTCTACCGATTGTTTCAGGAGCAACGGTTTGATAGGAAGATCAGGTCTACCCATAACCGATGCGACGCAGACCATTGGCCGAATTGACCTACAATCCGCCCATGAGCCATCTCGATATCCTTCTGCCTTTTGCCCTCCCTCCTGTCGCCATGGGTCCCGACTTGCTGCGTGCGATGCAAACGCCGTCACTGGCCGTGCTGCTGGCGCGCAGCAATCCAACCCCTGCCCGGACCCATGATGCGTTTGCACACGCGCTGCCGCATGAATCCTGGCTGGCAAGCGCGTTCGGCTTAACGCCGGGTGAAACACCCGATAGCAGTCCACCGCTAGCCTTGCAGGCAATGCACCGACGCGGCTTCGCGCCGGAGTCGGGCATCTGGTTTGTGCTTAACCCGGTGCATATCCATATCGCCCGCGATCATCTGGTACTGACCGATCCGCGCCGCCTCGCGCTGGCCGATGCCGATTCCCGTACCTTGTTCGCGCTGGCAGCACCGCTGTTTGAAGAAATTGGCCAGCAACTGGTGTATGGCGACGCCGCCACCTGGTTTTTACGCGCGGACAGCTGGAACAATTTGCAGACTGCGACACCGGATGCCGCCTGCGGCCACAACATCGATATCTGGATGCCGAAAGGCCAGTCCGCGCGCGACTGGCGCAAAGTACAAAACGAAATCCAGATGCACTGGCATGACTGCGCCGTCAACCAGTCGCGTGAAGACAACCGGCTTGATCCGGTCAATTCGCTTTGGCTGTGGGGTGGTGCGCCGGCCGAACCGAGTCTGCCGCTGTCGCGTTATACCGATGTCTTCAACCTCGCCGACTGGCGTGGCGAAGCGGTCAGGCATATCGATAGCGCGATGATTGGCGACGTGATCGCAGCAAAACCTGTTCACGGCTTGCTGCTGCTCGACATGCTGGTCGAACCGGCTCTGGGCGAAGATTTGTCGGAGTGGCTGCTACGCATCAATGCTCTTGAGCCGCTCTGGTTCGCGCCACTGCTGCAAGCCTTGAAAGACGGTGCGCTCGACTCGTGTCGCCTGATCCTGACCCATGGCAGCCTGATCACCGAGCATCTCGTCACCCGCACGACGCTGCGCAAATTCTGGCAAAAGCCATCCTTGAAAGGCTTGCTGCAATGACCCGCCTCGCGACCCGCGCTGCCTCTCCGCGCGATACCGAACGACTCATTCAGGATGGCATTCATCCGGTGCTGGCGCGCCTGTATGTCGCACGTGGCTTGCTCGATGTGCGTGAATTATCAAGCGAGCTGTCATCGATGATCGCGCCATCCGGCTTGCTGCATATCGACGCGGCAGCCGTTTTTCTGGCCGATGCGATTGCCGCAAAAAAACGTCTGGTGATCGTGGCCGATTACGATTGTGATGGCGCCACCGCCTGCGCGGTCGGCTTGCGCGGCTTGCGCATGCTGGGCGCCGACGTCGATTTCATCGTGCCCAACCGGTTCGAATACGGCTATGGCCTGACGCCTGAAATCGTCGCGCTGGCACAAGCTGAAAAATCACCCGACATCATCGTCACTGTCGATAACGGCATCGCCAGTATCGACGGCGTCGCCGAAGCCAACCGGCGCGGCATCGACGTGGTCGTGACCGATCACCACTTGCCGGCCGATACGCTGCCGGCAGCACGCGTGATCGTCAATCCGAACCAGCCCGAATGCGGTTTCCCGAGCAAGAATCTGGCCGGTGTCGGCGTAATGTTTTATGTGTTGCTGGCCTTGCGCGCGGAGATGCGCAAGCGTGGCTTGTTCGACCAGCAAAGCCAACCCAAACTCGATGTCCTGCTCGATCTGGTCGCGCTGGGCACAGTGGCCGACGTCGTCAAACTCGATGCCAACAACCGCATCCTGGTTGCCCAAGGTTTGAAACGCATGCGCGCGGGACGCATGCACGCCGGTGTCGCGGCGCTGTTTCGTGCCTCGGCGCGCGAGGCGCGCAAGGCCAGTCCGTTCGATCTCGGCTTCGCACTTGGCCCACGCCTCAACGCCGCCGGCCGGTTGGCCGACATGTCGCTCGGTATCGAATGTCTGACCACCGACGATGAAGGCCGCGCCTGGGCCATCGCCCAGCAGCTCGATACGATCAACCGCGAGCGGCGCGATATCGAAGCCGAAATGCAGGACACCGCGCTGGAATTGCTCGACAGTTTCGACCCGCACGACAAGTCGACCATCAGCGTCTTCGACGCCGGCTGGCATCAAGGCGTCATCGGTATTGTTGCCTCGCGCCTGAAGGACAAATTCTATCGACCGACAATTACGTTCGCTCCGTCCAGCGATGGCTGGATCAAAGGTTCCGGACGCTCGATTCCGGGCTTTCATCTACGCGATGCACTCGATCTGGTCTCAAAGCACGCACCGACCTTGATCGACAAATTTGGCGGTCATGCAATGGCCGCCGGCCTGACGCTGCGGGCAGAAAATTTCGATGCTTTCGCCGCAGCGTTTGAAGCCGTCGGACGCAGCTGGCTGACGCAAAATCAGCTCGAACGGGTACTTGAAAACGATGGTTCGCTGGAAGATGCTTTTTTTACGACCCAGTTCATTGACTTGCTCGACGGCCAGGTCTGGGGTCAAGGATTCGCGCCGCCGGTATTCTGTGACGAGTTCCGTATCATCAGCCAGCGCATTTTGAAGGAGCGCCATCTGAAACTGCAACTTGAACGCAATGGCCAGCGCTTCGACGCCATCTGGTTCGGTCACACCGACGATCTCGGCGCACGCGCACGGGTCGCATACCGGCTCGATGCCAATGAATACAACGGTGTGACGCGGGTGCAGTTGATGGTCGAGTATGCCGAATGCGCGTGATCGGCATGAGGCATACCGCTAGCCACTCCCAGGTCACAACCGCAAATAAGTCGTTTATAAAAAAAGCGATGGGAGGTTTTCCACGTATACTTTTTCGCACCGATAATAATGAAAGCATTGCATGACGTACGAAGAATATCTTGATGAAGTTACCACCCTCCTCACCGAGCTCTACGATCTGGATGACGCTGCCGCGATCAAGATCGTGATGGATGCGCAGGAAGCCGAATTTTTCAGTGTGCATGACGATGTGCCGGCAATGTGCACGGAAGAGCAGGCAAAACTGGACGCAGTCAAGCTATTCGAACAAAAGCAGAACAAGCAGCAAACACAAAAAAAACAGCAACAGCGGGTCCAGCAAAAAAAGAAAGTCTGACACCTCAACAGCACGGGGCCGCAGACCCGCGCCATTCGTACCGGCCAACTCGGATTAGCCCATGTCACTCACCACGCTTGCCAAACGACTGCGACAACGCTGGCATGTCCCGGCCCTGTGCGTCGCCGTCGTCGTCGGACTAAGTTGGATCGGCTGGGTCTGGCTGCAACCGTCGCCGCACAAGATTATCGTCATGAGTGTGGGTAATGACGGCGGCACCTACCACGCCTATGCGCTCAAGTATTCCGAAATACTTGCGCGTCAGGGCATCCGTCTTGAACTGCGCAAATCATCCGGATCGGTAGAAAATTATCAGCGTCTGAAAGATCCGGATAGCGATATCGAGCTGGGGTTGGTGCAGTCCGGTATTGGTAATGCACGTGACGCGCCCGACCTCGAAGTCCTCGCAGCAGTTTCTTATGAACCGATCTGGCTGTTCTACAACGGCGCAACAACAATCGATCAAATCGCTCAGCTCTCTGGAAAACGCCTGGCGATTGGTCTGACCGGCAGCGGCTTGCGCAAGCTCACCATCGTTTTGCTGGCGGCACACGGCATCAATGCAAGCAACACGACGCTCACTGACATGACACCCCAACAAGCCGAACTGCAACTGCGCAGTGGCGCGATCGATGCCGGATTTTTTATCGGCATTCCAAAAACCCCATTAGTTGCGAAGCTGCTTGGCAGTGATCTGAAGCTGATGAATTTCAGCCAGGCCGATGCCATCGTGCGCAAGTTTCCGGCGCTGTCGAAAGTTGTTTTCCCGCGCGGCGCGATTGATCTGCAACGCGACCTGCCCGCGCAGGATGTGACGCTGCTGTCGGCCACCGCCATGCTGGTCGCTAAAAATAGCCTGCATCCGTCACTGGTCTATGCATTACTCGACAGTGCGGTTGAAATCCACGGGGACGCGGGATTTTTTTCAACACGCAATGAATTTCCGAACCAACACACTGATGATTTCCCGATTTCCGAGCAAGCCAGACGCTACTTCCGCACTGGCCGGCCGTTCCTGCAAAATTACCTGCCATTCTGGCTGGCCAATTTCATTGAACAACGCTTCGTGATTCTGGTGCCGTTGCTGGCGCTGTTGTTTGCCTTGCTGCAAACGGTGCCGCGTCTGCTCGCGTTCCGGGTCCGTACCCGCCTGTCGCACTGGTATCGCGAACTCAACGCACTCGAAGACGCGCTGCGCACGACGCCGGCACCCGGCACGGCGCAACGCGATCTCTGGCGCGATCAATTGATGCAACTTGATGCAGCGGTCCACCAGATCGATTTACCGTCCCGTTACTTCAACCAGCTTTATGCGCTGAAGCTGTCGATCCAGATCGTACGCAACCTGCAGCATCAACCCGATGAGCCGGCAAGCGAGCGCTGAGGATGGTCACTGCTCGCGTATAATTTCGCCTTTTACGGATAAGACAAAAGAAGACATCATGGAAGCAGAACAACTCAATTCTCTGGAAGGGCTGCTTGCAGACCTGACCATCCGCGCCAACGAACTCCGGAGGTATCTTTGACTTCGATCTGAAGTCAGAGAAGCTAGACCAGGTCAACGCCGAACTCGAAGACCCTAAAGTATGGGAAGACCAGAAGCGCGCGCAAGACCTCGGTAAAGAAAAGAAATCGCTCGAATCGATCGTACTGACCCTCATCAAGATCGATGCCGAACTCGGCGATGCCAGCGACCTGTTCGCGATGGCACGCGAAGAAAAGGATTTCGATACCTTGCAAGCCATCGAAGAAGATACACAGGTGTTGCAAAAGCTGGTCGAAGGCATGGAATTTCGCCGCATGTTCAGCAATCCGATGGATCCGAATAACTGCTTCATCGACATTCAGGCCGGTGCCGGCGGGACAGAAGCACAGGACTGGGCCTCGATGCTGATGCGCCAGTACTTGCGCTATTGCGAACGCAAGGGTTTCACGACCGAAATTCTCGAACAGTCCGATGGTGAAATTGCCGGTATCAAGACCGTCACGATCAAGGTCGAAGGCGACTACGCCTACGGTTTTCTGCGCACCGAAACCGGTGTGCACCGACTCGTGCGCAAGTCGCCATTCGACTCGGCAAATGGCCGCCATACGTCGTTTTCAAGCTTGTTCGTTTATCCGGAAGTCGATGACTCGCTGGAGATCGATATCAATCCGGCCGATGTGCGCGTCGATACCTATCGCGCCTCCGGTGCCGGTGGACAGCACATTAACAAGACTGATTCGGCCGTGCGCCTGACCCATGGCCCGACCGGTATTGTCGTGCAATGCCAGAACGATCGCAGCCAGCACCGCAACCGCGCCGAGGCATGGGCGATGCTCAAGTCGCGCCTGTACGAACACGAGATGCGCAAACGCATGAGTGACCAGCAAAAACTGGAAGACTCCAAGACCGATATCGGCTGGGGTCACCAGATTCGTTCCTATGTGCTGGATCAATCACGTATCAAGGATTTGCGAACCAGCTTCGAGACCGGCAATACCAAGGCGGTGCTTGATGGCGATATCGACGAATTCATTGCGGCCTCGCTCAAGCTCGGCGTGTAGTTCACCTTTTTTTGATTGCACATTCCATGACCACCAACACTGAAGTCACCGCTGACGTACCGGCCCCGGACGAACATTCGATTCTGGCCGAACGGCGCGCCAAGCTGACTGCGATTCGCGCCGCCGGCATTGCCTTCCCGAACGATTTCCGGCCGCAGCACAAGGCTGCCGCGCTGCACCTGCAATACGGCGAACTGGAAAATGCCGCGCTCGATAGCGAAGCCGTCAAGGTCGTCGTCGCCGGGCGCATGATGCTCAAGCGGGTGATGGGAAAAGCCTCGTTCGCAACGCTGCAGGATGCTTCCGGCGTGCGCGCCGATGGCCGCATCCAGCTCTACATCACCAATGACAACATCGGCGCCGAAGCACACGACGCCTTCAAGCATTTCGATCTGGGCGACATCCTCGGTGCCGAAGGCGTGCTGTTCAAGACCAAGACCGGCGAGCTGTCGATCAAGGTAACGGCACTGCGTCTGATCACCAAATCGCTGCGACCATTGCCGGATAAATTCCATGGTCTGGCTGACCAGGAAATGAAATACCGCCAGCGTTACGTCGACCTGATCATGAGCGAAGAAACACGGCGCACGTTCAAGGCACGCACGGCCACGATGTCGTCGATACGCCGCTTCATGAACGAGCACGAGTTCATGGAAGTCGAAACGCCGATGCTGCACACCATTCCCGGTGGCGCGGCAGCCAAGCCATTCATCACGCATCACAATGCGCTCGACATGCAGATGTTCCTGCGCATCGCCCCCGAGCTGTATTTGAAGCGACTGGTGGTCGGTGGTTTCGAGCGCGTCTTTGAAGTCAATCGCAACTTCCGCAATGAAGGCGTGTCGCCACGTCACAATCCGGAATTCACGATGATGGAATTCTATGCCGCGTATGTTGATTATCACTGGCTGATGGATTTTACCGAGGCCGTGATTCGTCAGGCTGCCATCGACGCGCACGGTACCGCCAACCTGACCTATCAGGGTCGCACGCTGGACTTGAGCGAGCCGTTCCGGCGCTTCACGATTCTCGGTGCCATCAATCATTACGCGCCGCAATACAGTGCCGAGCAACTGGCCGATGCCGACTTCATCCGCGCCGAACTGAAAAAATTCGGCGTCAAGCCGTTCGCCACAGCGGGCCTTGGTGCCTTGCAACTGGCGCTGTTTGAAGAAACCGCCGAAGCGCAATTGTGGGAGCCGACCTACATCGTCGACTACCCGGCCGAAGTGTCGCCACTGGCGCGTGCCTCCGATACGGTCCCCGGCATCACTGAACGTTTCGAGCTGTTCATTTGCGGGCGCGAACTGGCCAATGGCTTTTCGGAGTTGAACGATGCCGAAGACCAGGCGGCCCGATTCCAGGCACAGGTCGCGGCCAAGGATGCCGGTGATGAAGAGGCGATGTTCTACGACGCTGATTACATCCGCGCACTCGAATACGGCATGCCACCCGCCGGCGGTTGCGGTATCGGCATTGACCGGCTGGTCATGCTGATTACTGACTCGCCAAATATTCGTGACGTGATCCTGTTTCCCCATCTGCGGCGGGAGGACTGAGCGAACAGACGGACGACATCAGTTGAATCCAAAGGAGTGGGCGAAATGGTTACATCACTTTACGTTTGACACAGGAACTAGCTGGCCTGATCAGGCCTCTACGGCCATACTCGCCCTACCGACTACAGCAAGGTCGTCCGAACTTACAGGAGAAATCATGAAGAAGAACATGTCAGGCCGTATCCATCCACTGATCGCTGCTGCCGCTGCCGCAGTGATACTGGTTAGTCTGGTTGGCGTCGCAGCAATCACTGGCGTTCTGCCCAACTCCAAGGCGGACCAGTCTACCGAACTATCCAAGACAGCGACGCAATCCGTACCTTCACTGGCTTCCGAAAACAGCCAAAAAAATAGCCCGCAAGAACCGGTCAAACATTCCAGCCCGGCCAAGCACACATCCCGTCCTGCACAAGACAATTACCAGCAACAGGCTGCCGCCTCATGCAACAACTGCGGCCGGGTCGAATCGGTCAAGACGATCCAGTCCGGTGCCCAACCTAGCGGCGTCGGCGTCGGCGTAGGTGCCGTCATTGGCGGCTTGCTGGGCAATCAGGTCGGTGGCGGGAATGGTCGCACGCTAGCGACTGTAGCAGGTGCCGTCGGCGGTGGTTATGCCGGAAATGAAGTCGAAAAGCGCTCGCGCGTCTCAACCAGCTACCAGGTCCGGGTCCGTATGGACGATGGCCAGTTACAGACTTTCCCGAGCGATAGCCCGGATGGCTGGCGTGCAGGTGATGAAGTCCGTGTCGTTAATGGATCCTTGACGTCGCGCAATTGATGCAATGATCCGCGGTAAAGGCAATCAAAAAGACGGCAGATTTGCCGTCTTTTTTTGCGTATAAAATAGGCAAGCACAGAGATAAGTGGAGGCCAACTTGCTAACCTTGTGGTTTTTGACCTGCATCAACGAACTGTCTGACTGCATTCCCTAGCATCAACGATTAACCCCGTCAGCAACACTCCCCTGGAAGGAATCATCATGTTCAAGACTATCCTCGTCCCTACCGACGGCTCTGCGTTGTCAGACAAAGCCATTCGCACTGCCATTGAATTTGCCCAGCTGACGGGTGCCCGCCTTGTCGGTGTATCGGTCGCCGAACCGTATCCCTATTCACCGATGTCCGAAGGTGCAATCACGATCGACTCGAGTGATTATCAGGAAAAAATGCTGGAAGTTGCCAAGCTCAACGTCAAGAAAATCGCCGATGCCGCCAGTGCAGCCAACGTGCGCTGCGAAACACATGTTCGTCAATCGTTTAGCCCGTACGAAGAAATTATTGATATCGCCAACCTGCAAAGTTGCGACGTCGTGATCATGGCGTCACATGGACGAAAGGGCTTGAACAAACTATTTCTTGGCAGCGAAACGCAAAAAGTACTGGCACATTCAACGCTTCCAGTACTGGTGATTCGCTAATCGGCGATCGTCTGCCGACTGAAAATTTCTTGACCAACCGTTCCTTCCTAGAAAATCACAGGCAACACCATGGCTTTACTTCAAGGAAAAAAAATCCTGATTACGGGATTGCTGTCCCACCGTTCGATTGCTTACGGCATTGCAAAAGCATGCCGGCGCGAAGGCGCAGAATTGGCGTTCACTTATGTCGGCGCACGCTTTCGTGACCGCCTCGGTGAATTCGCCAAGGAGTTCGACAGCAAACTCATCTTTGATTGTGATGTCACCAGCGACGAGAAGATCCATGGCCTGTTTGACCAACTTTCACAACACTGGGATGGGCTGGATGGACTGGTGCACGCCATCGCTTTTGCGCCAGCCGAAGCCATCAGCGGTGACTTTCTTGCAGGCTTGTCGCGCGAAGCCTTTCAGATCGCACATGATATCTCTGCGTACAGTTTCCCGGCCATGGCCAAGGCCGCACTGCCACTGCTGCGACCGAACGCCGCGCTACTGACACTGAGCTATCTGGGCGCCGTGCGCATCGCGCCGCACTACAACACGATGGGTCTTGCCAAAGCGTCGCTCGAAGCGAGCGTGCGCTATCTGGCCGAGTCTCTCGGGCCAAAAAGTATCCGTGTCAATGGCATCTCTGCAGGGCCGATCAAAACACTGGCAGCGAGTGGTATCAAGGATTTCGGCAAGCTACTCGTGATGGCCGCGCGCGCTGCACCGCTGCGTCGCAATGTAACGATCGAGGATGTCGGCAATGCGGCCGCGTTCCTGCTATCGGATCTGGCTGCTGGCATCACCAGTGAAATCATCTATGTAGATGGCGGGTTCTCGCATGTCATGGCCTACGAATCGGTCGACTGAGTGAGGGACGCATCGGCACTCAGGATGTATCCCTTAAGCAAGCTTTCTCAGACACCCAAGGCCTGATTAAGCTCGGGGAAGCGACCCGTCATCAGGTAATCCATCAGGTCGCGAACCGGACGAACCTCGCGACCGAATGGCAATTTTTCCGATCCGCGAAAAAAAAGGCCCCGCTTCACATCGCCGTTCATTGCAAATGCCAGTTGCGTGTCGATGCAAAATTGGCCTGCCTTGCCATTGCCATCGCGAAGACCGCACTGATGCAGGCAATCAAAGCCAACCGTGCATTGCTTGGGACTAGCCTTTGCCATCAGTCTGGATTCCTTGTCGAGATAATTGACCAGCCACGGTGTGCGCACTGCCCGTGCCGGCAGGCCAGCCACGCTCATGAACGTGACGATGTCCTCAGGCCCTGCTTCTGTCAGGACTTTCTTGAAGTTGGCATGCGCATCCCCTTCGACCGTGACCGCAAAGGGTGTGCCGAGTTGTACCGCACTTGCACCGAGCGCCAGCACATCGCTAATCTGTTCATGGCTGTGGATGCCGCCAGCGACAATCAATGGGATGTTTTCGCACTCGATACCGAGTTGCTTGAATAATTCCAGTGTGTCTTCCAGCACGGTCGGAATAGCAAAGTGCGGATCGTCGACGGATTCAAGACGCATTGCCCCCAGGTGCCCCCCTGCAAAGTGCGGACTTTCGATGACGATCGCATCCGGCAAACGATTCTTGCGCATCCATTTCTTGATGACCAGCGCAATCCCGCGCGAGTCCGACAGAATAGGAATGAGGGCGATATCGGGATAGCCGGCGGTCAATTCGGGCAAGTCCACCGGCAAGCCTGCACCCATGACTATCGCATCGGCGCCGCTCTCGCATGACTGACGCACGTGGGCGGCGTAGTCAGTCACCGCACGCATCGTATTGACAGCGATCATGCCGGCATTACCGGCGATTGCTCGTGCCGCTGTAATCTCGCGATCCAGCGCAATCAGATTTACCGCATTGATCAATTCTTTGTCTCGCGACTTGCCGCTTTGCGCCATCAGGTCGCGGTGGTGACGACGCAAGTCAACGCTGGATATCGTACCGACCGCACCAAGACCGGCTACAGTACCGGCCAGCCGATGCGCTGAAATACCTATTCCCATGCCACCCTGGACGATGGGTAACAGGGATTTCCCCTTCAACACAAAACGGGAAAACGGACGGCGCGACGTCTGCAACATGATGAGCTTCCAATGGCGATAAATGATGCGCCAAAGTAGCAAATCAAAGCAGACATTCCCTTGATGTGGATCAATCGGAATCAGATGCCAGAAAAGTAGGCGAACATTTGGCAAGCTGCTACGGAGTGGGCACCGCTTCAGCGTGCCCGCAACCGCATCCTGCAAACACCGTATTCAATCGCGCCGGCGATGCGCTCGAATGCGCACCCTACTGTTTGGCCGCCCGCTTGATGCGCCACTCGAGTCCCTCGACGATGTCGGCGTGATCAAATTTCCTGGCAAGGTCGATGGCCGTCATGCCGGCGTCGTTCTTTAGCGTCACATCGGCACCCGCGTCGAGCAACAACTTGACCGTGAGGATATGACCACCACGCGCAGCCATCATGATCGGCGTGGTCCTGTTCGGTGACTCGGCATCGATATAGGCATACCGGTCCAGCAGCAATTGCACGATGTCGTCAGCCCCCACTGAAGCCGCATAATGCAGCGCCGTCCAGCCGGGACGGTTGACTTCAGCCTGGTGATCCAGCAGCGCTTGCACGGCAGCGATATCGCCCTTGTAAGCGGCGGTCATCAACGCGGTATCGCCATTACGTGCGCGCATTTCAACATCGACGCCGGGTGCCTTGAGTAACACCTCGAAGACCCGCATGCTGCCCGTGCGCAAGGCGATCATCAGGCCCGTCTCACCCCGCTCCGGATCAATTGAATTGGGATCAAAACCGCGCTGCAACAACTGGCTGACGTTGTTGCCATTGTTGTTACGCACCGCGAAAAAAAAATCCTCATAGGAACCTGCTGATACCGGCAAGATTACGGCAGCCAGTAACACGGCCAGCAATTGGCGTCGAAGCAACCGCTTCATCGCGCCATTCCAAACAGCTTGAAGAAATTCTCTGTGGTCTGGCGCGCGACTTGCTCGACCGGCACACCTTTCAGGCTAGCGATAAATTCGGCGACATGACGCACCAGACCGGGCTCGTTCATCTTGCCGCGATGCGGTACCGGTGCCAGATAGGGTGAATCCGTTTCGATCAGCATGTTCTCCAGTGGCACGGCCAACGCAACCGCTTGTAACTCTTTGGCGCTCTTGAACGTGACGATCCCGGAAAACGAGATATAGAAACCCATCGCAATGGCCGCCTCGGCCACCGCCAGCGATTCGGTAAAACAGTGCATGACGCCACCGGAGCCGCCGGCATTGGTACCTGCACCCTCTTCTTGCATGATGCGGATGGTGTCTTCGGAAGAGGCGCGGGTGTGGATGATGAGTGGCTTGCCGGTTGCCCGCGACGCGCGGATATGCACCCGGAAGCGCTCGCGCTGCCATTCCAGATCACCGGTCAGACGGAAATAATCCAGTCCGGTTTCGCCGATGGCAACGATCTTCGGATGATTCGATAGCGTCACCAGTTGTTCGACGCTAGGCTCGGGCGTGTCGACGTAATCGGGATGGACACCGACCGATGCGTAAATATGGTCGTAGCGTTCGGCCAGATCCAGCACCTGCGGAAAGTCGGGCAAATCAACCGAGACACACAACGCGTGCGTCACCTTGTTCTCGGCCATCTTGTCGAGGATTTCCGGCAGGCGGGCAGCCAGTTCGGGGAAATTGATGTGGCAGTGGGAGTCGATATACATGGCTCGATTGTACCCGTCTCGCTTCGAATTCAGCCGACCCGCTTGCCGAGGATGATCAAGTCGCGCTCGATACCGTCCAGCGTTGCCACGCCGGGCATCTCTGCCCAGCGCGCAAAGCCGAAGCGATCGAACAAGGCCAGGCTGGCCACATTATGACCAAAGATAAATCCAAGCAAGGTGTGCACCGCGATCCGCGGCGCAAACGCAATCGCTTCGGTCAGCAAGTAACGGCCGAGACCTTTGCCACGCGCCGCTTCGTCGATGTAAATCGACAGTTCCGCCGTACCGGAGTAGGCCGGACGACCATAAAAATTCGAGTACGACAGCCAGCCAATGACATGGCCGCGACTGTCTTCGACCACCCACAACGGACGGCGTGCCGGATCATGCTCGGCAAACCACGTCAGGCGCGATTCGACCGTGATCGGGTCGGTATCGGCAGTGACTTCGCGCGAGGCGACAGTGCTGTTGTAAATGGCGACGATGGCGGGCAGGTCGGCGAGCAGGGCAAGGCGGTGAGTCAGTGACATCGGCAGGTGATTCCGTGAGAGCTGGATTTACAGTGTATGGGTGGCGCGCGACGAACCGAGTGCCGCGCCGAGTAATTCTTCGATGCGCATGCGTACCCGCAAACCGCTATCGTCAGCCGGCAAATGCACGCCGATACCTTGCGCCTTGTTGTTGTTGGCACCAGCCGGTGTGATCCAGGCGACCTTGCCGGCGATCGGGTATTTGCTCTGGTCATCCATCAAGCTGAGGATCAGGTAAATTTCGTCACCTAGCCGGTAGGTTTTATTGGTCGGCACGAAGATCCCGGCATTCGTCAGGAAAGGCATGTAGGCCGCATACAGCGCGGATTTTTCCTTGATCGCCAGGGACAGGACAGAGGGTCTGCCGATTGCCGCCGTTGCGGAGGGAAGTTCTGCCATAAACAAGACGTCCTAAGAAAAGAGATGCAGGTAATCGAGCAACATGTCCTCGATGAACAATCTGGCGGCCAACGGGTGCTGTGCAATTGCACGACGCTCGCGGGCCAGCTCAATGGCTTTCAACAAATCCGGTAAGGCGACCCGTGCAGCCAGTGCAACAAGTTCATTGTGCCTGCGTGGATAGTAACGGAGTTTACCGCTGAGCTTGACTGAAAACATATCATGCAACCAGCGTTGCAGGCAGACGACGAGCTCCACCACCGGTGCTTTCTGCAGTTTCTCGGCAACTTTCAGCGCCGCCTCGACCGATGGTCGTGCCAGTATTCCCAGCAATTCGTCCTGATGATCATGTGAACCCGCCTGTGCCAGTTCGCGCGCAGCCAATGGCGCACCGCCCTGCTCGGCCAGCCACATGTCACCATCCCTGACCTGCTGTTGCGCGAGCCAGGCCAGCGCCACCGGCGTCGACGGCATCGGCAACGCCAACTTGCGACAACGCGACAGAATAGTCGGCAGCAATCGGTCCAGGCTGTTCGACACCATCAGGAACACCGTCTCCGGCGGCGGTTCTTCCAGCGTCTTGAGCAGTGCGTTGGCCGAAATCGTGTTCAATGCCTCGGCCGGATACAGCAGCACAACACGCTTGCCGTTGCGATGGGTCGAGATATTCATGAAATCGGCCAGCGCCCGGATCTGTTCGATGCGGATTTCCTTCGACGGCGTCTTGCTGGACTTGGCGGTTTTCTTTTCATCGCCGGCCTCGGCACCCTCGCCGTCATCGGCGACGTCGCCACCGTCGAGAATTTCAGGCCGTACGCGACGGTAATCGGGATGGGCATATTGCCCGAACCAGCCGCACGACAGGCATGTGCCGCACGCATGGCCATCGTTTTGCGGACTCTCGCACAACAGCGATGCCGCATAGGCTTCGGCAAAATCGGTCTTGCCGATGCCCTTGTTTCCATGCAAAAGAATGGCGTGCGGCAGCCGTCCGCGCAACGCGTGCAACTGTTGCCAGGCATCCTCTTGCCACGGGTAGATCGTCAGCGCCATACGCAACATACCAGCTTGAAATGAATCATCAGACGGGTTCTTTCCTGTTCGGTTTCACAAGGTGGCAATGATCGCCGCCAAGGCAATACGCACCTCGTCCATCGATTGCGTCGAATCGATAATCCGGAAGCGCGCCGGGAATTGCGCCGCACGGCGCAAATATTCGCCGCGCACGCCGGCAAAAAATTCCTCTTGCTCCTGCTCGAACTTGTCCAGTGAACGGGTCGCGTCGAGTCGTCGGCGTGCCACCTCCAGCGGCACATCGAACAGCAGGGTGAGGTCCGGTTGCAAATCCGGATGGACCCAGTGTTCAAGCTGCTCCAGCTTGGCTAGCGACAGATGCCGTCCGCCGCCCTGATAGGCAAATGTCGCATCGGTGAAGCGATCCGAAATCACCCAGTCGCCGCGCGCCAGTGCCGGCTCAATGACTTGCGCCAGATGCTCGCGCCGGCTGGCAAACATCAGCAGCGCTTCGGTTTCGAGGTGCATTTTCTGGTGTAACAGCAACGTGCGCAATTGCTCGCCAAGTGCGGTGCCGCCGGGTTCGCGCGTGCTCGTCACGCCAATCCCGCGCGCCTCCAGCAGGTCGGCCACGAAGCCGAGGTGACTGGACTTGCCGGCACCGTCGATGCCTTCGAAGGTAATGAATCTGGCTTTGTTGAGAGCTGACATCGGCTGGCTTCTAACGCTGATAGCGGTTGACTGCGCGATTATGGTCGGGCAGGTTACTGGAAAAAACACTGGTGCCATCACCGCGCGCCACAAAATACAGCGCATCGGTGCGCTCCGGCCTGAGGGCGGCATTGAGTGCATCGTTGCCCGGCAACGCAATCGGCGACGGCGGCAAACCGACCCGCAAATAGGTATTGAACGGGGTGTCGGTCAGCAAATCACGCTTGCGAATATTGCCCTTGAATTTTTCGCCCATGCCATAAATGACGGTCGGATCGGTTTGCAGCAACATACCGATTTTCAGGCGATTGACGAACACGCCGGCAATCAGGCCGCGCTCGGCTTTCTGGCCGGTTTCTTTTTCGATGATCGATGCCATCGTCAAGGCTTCGTAAGGAGATTTGTACGGCAGCGTGATGTCGCGTTGCGCCCAGGCCTGATCGAGCCGCGACAGCATGGCCGCATGTGCCTGCCGATACACCTGCAGGTCACTGGCTCCGTTGGCGAACAGGTAGGTGTCCGGGAAAAACAACCCCTCCGGCACCTGGTAGTCGGTCGTGACTTTGGCGAGTAATTCCTTGTCCGTCAGTGCCAGCGTGTCGTGCTTGAGGGCGGGGTTATCAGCCACGGCCTGGCGCATCTGGCGAAATGTCCAGCCCTCGATAATGACCAGCGACTCCTGCGCAAATTCGCCGCGCACCAGTTGTGCTATCAGCCGCTGCGGTGTGGTGCCGGGCTTGAGTAAATAGTGACCGGCCTTGATCTGACCATCCTTACCGGTCAGTCGCACCAGTGCTTCGAACAGCAGAGGTTGCAACGCAATGTGCCGGGCAGCAATTTGATCTGCCGCACTGCGCAGACCACTGCCGGGCTCGATGGCGAAATCCACGGCAGACTGTCCGGGCGCCAAAACAGGTTGCGTTGCCCAGTAAGCAAAGCCCCCCGCGGCGCACAATATCGCCACGGTGAACAGCCAGAATAGTGTCTTTAAAAATCTCATCAGTTTCAGGGTTCCGACACGATGTCATCCCCGCATCTATAATCAACCCAGAATGATAAACGCATAACCCAAAACCCTACGGACTTTATAAGGGAAACCATGACCAACTGGCACCAATTCATCGAGCAGGAAAACCAGCTTCCCGACGCACCCGCAGTTGCGGCCGACGCTTCGTCCGGCAACTTCTTTTCTGCACTGACCGACCTCGGCCTGATCGCCTTCGAAGGCGATGATGCCGCCAATTTTCTGCACAACCAACTGACCAATGATGTCGAGCATCTCGGGCTGGACGAAGCCCGTCTGGCTGGTTACTGCACACCGAAAGGCCGGCTGCTGGCATCCTTCCTGATGTGGCGCAATGCCGGCACGATCGTGCTCGAACTGGCGCGCGACATCCAGCCGTCCATCCAGAAACGCCTGCAAATGTTTGTCATGCGCGCCAAGGCAAAAAGCACCGACATCACCGAATCGAACGCCATCATCGGACTGGGCGG
>CAILRJ010000103.1 GCA_903836575.1 uncultured Burkholderiales bacterium | reverse complement strand
GCTAAGTTATTGACAAGCAAGCCGAAAGTACTGTCTAATCCTGGGTTCACTGTTCGACCCGCCTGCGTACCATGCTGTTGCCGTTAGCAGCTTCATCCGCCTCTGGGGACAGAGTGAAGAACGATTGAAGCGCTTTCGAGCACCGGGACGCAAGCATTCCGGACCGGGTCATTGCCCGGCTTTCATACTCCCTTTTTTTTCTGCTGAATAGCGAGACCATAATGAAACGTACTTATCAACCCTCCGTCGTCCGCCGCAAGCGTACCCATGGCTTTCGCGCTCGCATGGCAACCCGTGGCGGCCGCGCCGTGCTCAACGCACGTCGCAGCAAAGGCCGCAAGCGCCTGGCAGCTTAAAACCTGTTGCAACAGCTCGTCGCCGGTGTGACCGACATTCGTTCACAGGACTTTGCACGCGAACGGCGTATCGTTAAAACGGATGAATTTTCATCCGTTTTTCGTTTGCGGCCTGTGTATCGCAGCGCACATTTCGTGTTGTACACCCGTGTCAATGCACTGACTCACGCCCGACTGGGTGTCGTGGCTGCCAAACGACTGGCGCCGCGCGCCGTCACGCGCAACACAATCAAACGCGTCACCAGAGAATTGTTCCGGCTTGCCGAACTACCGCCAATCGATTGCATCGTGCGGCTCTCCAAACCGGTCAATGTCCGTAAAGGTCCTGCCACCACGAGCGCCTTGAAGACGGTATTACGCACAGAGCTACTACAACTTTTTGCGTCGCAACGGCCCAGGGAGACAGTTTGAAATCAGCTTTGTTAGTGCTACTGCGTGCCTACAAATTAGGCATTAGTCCCTTTTTGGGACAAAATTGCCGCTTTCTCCCCAGCTGTTCTGACTACGCTGCTCAGGCAATTACTGAGCACGGTGCCCTGAAAGGCGGTATCCTCGCGGCCAAGCGATTGGCGCGATGCCATCCCTGGCATCCGGGCGGTCTCGATCCGGTGCCACAACGCGACACCGCGAGTGCCACTGCGGCATCCTCCTGCAATTGCCACCACCCCTGAACTCCTGACTACTCAATTATTTAAAACACTTATGGATATCCGACGTACCGTACTGTGGGTTGTGTTCTCCTTGTCCCTGTTAATGCTGTGGGACAAATGGCAGCAACACAACGGCAATCCTCCAATGTTATTCCCAGGAACGAGCGAGCAGGTGAAACCCGCCGGCTCAGGCGTCACTGGCAAGGCAAATTCTGCACCGCTTCCAAGCGTCGCCGGTACGCCGAGTGCGGCCATAGGTGTCGATGCAGCAAATTCGGCCGCTGCGATCAAGGGCGAAACGATTTCGATCATCACGGATGTATTCAAGGCCGACATTGATACACAGGGTGGTGAGCTAAAACGCCTTGAGTTGCTCAAGCACAAGGACACGGTCGACAAGGCGAAAAATGTTGTTCTGTTCGACAGCAGCGCAAGTCGCACGTATCTTGCAGAAAGCGGTCTGATCGGCGGCGCGTTTCCTAGTCACAAAACCGTGTTCACCGCCCGTCCCGGAGCAAGGACGATGGATGCAACAGGTTCATTGCAACTCGTACTCGATGCCGAACAAGGCGGGGTAAAGCTGACCAAGACCTACACCTTCAAACGCGGCGATTACCATATCGACCTGAAACACGATGTCACCAATATTGGCGAGACCGCAGTGACCCCTTCGGTCTATCTGCAACTGGTACGTGACGGTAGCAAGCCCGAGGGAGAATCCTCGTTCTACAGTACCTTTACCGGACCGGCCGTTTATACGGACGAGCAAAAATTCCAGAAATTGACTTTCGAGAAAATCGAAAAAGGCACTGAAGAGCATGCCAGCAAGGCTGACAACGGCTGGATTGCATTAGTCCAACATTATTTTGTCTCGGCGATTATTTTGCCGCAGCAGACCCCGCGTGAAATTTTCACGAAGAAGATCGCGACCAACCTGTATGCGGTTGGCAGTATCGTTTCGCTTGGATCGATTGCTCCGGGAGCAAGCGCCTCACTCGATTCGCTGCTGTACTCCGGTCCTCAGGAATCCGCCGTTCTGGAACAGACTGCACCCGGCCTCGACCTGGTGAAAGACTATGGCTGGCTCACAATCATCGCCAAACCAATTTTCTGGTTAATGACGCAAATCCACAAGATTCTCGGCAACTGGGGCTGGACCATCATTGTCCTGACGATGCTGATTAAACTCGCGTTCTTCCCGTTGTCAGCCGCCAGTTATCGCAGCATGGCGAAAATGAAAATGGTGACACCAAAAATGACGGAAATCCGTGAGCGCTTCAAGGGCGATCAGCTAAAAATGAATCAGGCAATGATGGCCTTGTACAAAACCGAGAAGATCAATCCGCTCGGTGGCTGTCTGCCGATCGTCGTGCAAATCCCGGTGTTTATTTCGTTGTACTGGGTATTGCTAGCCAGTGTAGAGATGCGCAACGCGCCATGGCTGGGCTGGATTCAGGATCTGGCATCACCAGACCCTTATTACATCTTGCCAGTGCTGATGGCCGTGTCGATGTTTGTCCAGACCAAGCTCAATCCAAAACCACCTGATCCGATGCAAGCCAAGGTCATGATGTTCATGCCGATTATTTTCTCCGTCATGTTCTTCTTTTTCCCGTCCGGTCTGGTGCTGTACTGGGTAGTCAACAATGTGCTGTCGATTGCCCAGCAATGGGTTATCACCAAGAAGGCCGAGCGACAAGCCAAACCGGCCTGAACCAGGCGTACTCGCTACTCATAAAAGCCCGTGAATTGTCTTCGCGGGCTTTTTTATTCATTGTCCGTCCCTGGCAAGAAGTTAAAATCCATCCATGAAATTTGATTCCTCTCCCATTGCTGCCATTGCTACCGCGCCTGGGCGTGGTGGCATCGGTATCGTCCGTCTATCAGGCAAGAATCTTGGCAATATTGCCAACGACATTTGCAAACTGGCTCCCGGTACGACACTGCAACCACGCCATGCGACCTATACCCACTTCATTGATGCTGAAGGCAACACAATCGATCAAGGCTTGGCACTGTATTTCAAGGCACCTCACTCGTACACGGGCGAAGACGTCCTTGAATTGCAGGGCCATGGTGGACCGGTCGTCATGCAATTACTTCTGGCGCGTTGCCTGCAGGCTGGCAGCACTATCGATTTACGTCTTGCGCAACCCGGCGAATTTACTCAACGTGCTTTTCTTAATGACAAACTTGACCTTGCTCAGGCCGAGGCGGTCGCGGATCTGATCGATGCGTCAACCGAAGCCGCAGCACGCTCAGCCTCGCAATCGTTGTCTGGCGTTTTTTCCGGAATCATCCGGGCACTCGTCGAGCAGGTCACGCTTTTACGCATGCTGGTCGAGGCGACACTCGACTTCCCGGAAGAAGAAATAGATTTTCTGGAAAAATCGGATGCCAGAGGCAAGCTGGCCGTTATAAGAGAAACATTGCATCAAGTATTCCGTCAGGCCGCACAGGGCGCGCTGCTGCGTGACGGCCTCAATATCGTACTGGCTGGCCAGCCCAATGTCGGCAAGTCATCGCTGCTCAATGCGCTGGCCGGTGCCGATGTGGCGATCGTTACCCCAATCGCTGGTACCACACGCGATAAGGTCACCGAAACGATTCAGATTGAAGGAATTCCGCTCAACATCATCGATACTGCCGGCATTCGTGATGCTTCTGATGCAACAGATGAAGTGGAGCGTATTGGTATAGAACGTACCTGGGCTGCTGTGGCTAATGCTGACGTCATTATCCATTTGCTCGATGCCTGCCGCGGACCGACCTTGGCCGACGAACACATCATTACGCGTTTTCCTGAAAATATTCCGGTTATGCGTGTATGGAACAAAATTGATTTGTCAGGACACAAGCCGGCAGTTGATCGCCTCGCCGATGCAACGCACATTTATCTGTCGGCCACAGATCAGCTCGGCATGAACTTGCTGCGTGAAGAATTATTGCGACTGGCTGGCTGGCAGCAAACTGGCGAGTCACTTTACCTTGCGCGCGAACGTCACCTTGTAGCGCTGGCAGCGGCACAAACCCATCTGCAATTTGCTGCTGAACACGCAGCATTAAGCGACCATGCGCTGGATCTGTTCGCTGAAGAATTACGACTGGCACAGGAGCAACTTAGCAGCATTACCGGGGCTTTCACGTCTGATGACCTTCTGGGTGTCATTTTCAGTCGGTTTTGTATCGGCAAGTAGTGTCTGTTTCGCGCAGATCAGGCGATAGCTAAAGTGGAAAACTGGACTGTTGACACCGCCAATAAAGCCACTGAAGAGCCGGTGCGTTCAATCAGTCCCATGATCTGATCGATTTCTCGACGGCACTTGTGCAGCGCAGTTTCTACTCGCGCAGTTAATTCCTCATCACAATATTTCCCATGCTGGTCACGGACATTGATCAGCCGTGCCATGCGCAATCTGCTCTCGGTCAAATAGCGTGCAGCGACTTCAATGAATTCGACGTGCAATTCGCCGGCTAGCTTTGCCAGACGCTGTGTATCGGCTACCAACAAGGCCATGTCAGCACGCAACCGCACTACGCTCAATTCAAAAACATTACCTGGCGATCGTCTGGTGTGGCTTGTTACCTGAATGACTTGCTCTTGCAAGACCGCCAGTTTTTGTACGTTTTCGCCAATGCGCCGTCCAAGTAGTTCAATTTGCGCACGTTGCTCGCAAAAGTGAATGAGCGCGAGCTGGAAAGTGCTTTGTTCAACCGATGACATCCTGATCTCCTCAAGGTAGCTCTTTGGCCGTTAATGTTGTCGTCATTAGTATTTTTCAAATACTAACCAACAGTATCGGCGATTTACAGAGGGTTACCTAGAGAAAATATTACCTCGTCGCAAATGACCAGCTACGCTCAGCAGTCAGCCCGGATACGGTGCCTACAAATTTCACGTCATAAGTCGTTGCGGCAGTGAGCTCAACGAGCGGAATGATCGCTGCTGCAGAAGCTGGTGTTTCGGAATCAGTCGCATTACTCAGTAAGCGCGTAGCAAGTACTTGGCCACCTCGTGGATTGATTGTAAAGGTCTGCACGGTAACCACGGCATCGATATCCGCATGCACGCTTACTGGATAGCCAACTGCATTCTGATTTGGCACCGGGTCAGGCGATTCCTGATCACTAAAAAAAACAGTCGTTATGCCAGTCTGGTTAGCCGATGGATACACGGCAAATTTGCCTCTACCCAAGCCAGGCCCCAGCCCGTCTGCAGTAAAGTCAACCGTCAAAAAATTGTATCCGGTCGCGCTAAAGCCTGCCGAACCCGCACCTGCTTCCAGAAATTTGGGTTCGAAAATAACAAACCGGTGATAAATGGCAGTAATTAAATCTTCTGCATTGGTTGCACCCGCAAGATTGGCGCTTGCGGAAATGACTTCACCGAATGCATATCCCCGTGTTGACGTAAAGACATAATTTGCGGCGGTAAGCCTTTCTGCCACACCCACTCCTGTGAAACCAGATTTGCCGGCAACCTGAACGTGGGTAATCGTGTCATTCACTTTCTGATAGTTGGAATGTCCACGAGCCGCAAGGTCAACATTGGCATTTCTGGAAAGTGGTCCCAGTCCCATTTGTTGTCTGCGGAAATTGAAGCGGTTGTATCCATCCGTAGCCGTGTCATTGGTGAGAGTAGGGGCTCCGGACTCTACCGGTAGTTGTGTAGGCGTGCTTCCTACTGGCGACGGCGTTGATGAATTATTGCTTCCACCCCCACCACCACATGCTGCCAGAAAAAATGACAGGGAAAGCGCACTGGCGCAGGCGACAATGCGTCGGGCTCGGGTCATGGTACGTCTCCTGAATAGGCTATTAGCGATATACGCTAGCGAGCGCATTTTGGATGCTAGAAAATAGGATTAAAAATAATTGCTAAAAAATGTTTGTTTGGCAGCGATCCTAAACAGGCTCAAAAGTACCAGCAGAACGATTTTTTTTAACCTTATCCCAGAAAAAAATTTGTCCGTTCATTGCCACATAAACGCCTGATGGCAAGACTTGGGCAACACCACAGGCAAAACCAAAATTGAACAATGCATCTGAATTTGCGATTTCGTAAGGAATCATCGCTCCAGTCAATACGATGGTCTGCTTCAGTCCAGCAGTGCCCAGAACGGCCGCCGTTTCGGGCATCGTGTCCGTGCCGTGAATGATCACCACCGCTGACTGTGCAGACGCGCGGCAGCTGGCAAGAATACGTTGCCGATCTGCGTCTTGCATCTCCAGGGAATCGAGGAAAGGTAATTCTTCAAGTGTTACCGGCACGGTGATGCGCGCACGAGAAATGGCTGCAGCCAGGTGACCGGCACCAAAAGTTAACTTGCCGGCAATTTCATCGTAATGCTTGTCGAAAGTACCGCCGCTGGCAATTACACGAAGTGTCATGGGAATCAGGCAGAGTGCCCGGCGGGTGCCAGGTCGAGGACATCATTGTAGTTCAGTCCTGGCGACCGACTCAGGCTAACGGGAAAATGCACGCTAGCAGCGGGTTTGAGACGATCCAACGAAAATTGTCGCAAGTGTTTGCGTATGCTTTGATTGATTGCTAGCGCCGCTTGCATCATCAATAAATCGGCAGCGTGGCTCGGATAACAATCACTTTGCCTGACAAAAAGAGCTGGGCTTGACTCTGGTCTCGCCATGGCACAGCGGTAAACGTCTTCCAGGGTGAGGTTAGCTGCTGTTGAGGCTAGTTTCCAGCACCCAGACGACGTTTCAACGATTAGGCTGTTGCGGACCATTTCGCTGCAGTATCTATTTATTTGACGGCTTCGACGACCGGTATTTCGCTTTATGTATTCCAGCGTCACCGCCAACGGGGCGACCGAGACCAACATACCCAGTAGCTCTGTAATAACGTAACACCGCTCATACAAATCACCGCTGCCAAAAATGAAATCGTTATCCGCTGTCATTGCATCTCCATCGTTACGCACAATCAGTCCGATATATCCCTCACCGCATTATCAAAGACAAAAATAGGCGTGGTCCTTTGATAACAATGGGAGTTTTTATCCTGATAAGTACGAATCGTAGGCGAAGACGAGGCCGTAAAGCCAATGCCTTGTAAGCATCACTTTATGCGGTTGCAGTATAGATTTTTAATCTCAGGCAACAGCTGCTGCGCGACGTGACAAATGCCGCGATGATCTCGGTACCGGGTTGGCCGCAGCCGAACTAACTTTTAGGCGATCCAGAGAAAATTGACGCAAGTGCTGGAACACACTTTGATTAATCGCCATCGCGGCTTGCATCACGAGCAAATCGGCATCGTGTTGCAAACGCTGTGGCTGGTGGCCGGGAAGTTGGGTGAAACCCGAACCAGGAATTTGTCCTGGTACAGGCTGTTCTGCCATCACGCAGAGAAATACGTCCTCCAAGGTCACCTTATCTGGTGCACAGGCAAGTGACCAGCTGCCTGCCAATTGCGTATTTGATTGGAGCAAAGCCGCACTGGCCAGCCCAGCACACAGATTTTCAAGGTCACGCTCACTACGTCCCGTACTCTCTACGAGATTCCAGATACTTAACTGACGCGGCGCACACGCAACGAATTTTCCTAAAATTTCTGTCATCGCACACAGGCGCTGATGGAGAGCACCATCGCCCAAAATGAAATCTTCTGTCATCACAACATTCTCCTGAATCCGGCAGGTCGCCGGCATAGTAATCCGAGGGTTCGGCAATTGTTGCTATACGGCCGGGTGGGCACCAGCTCCAATTGATGTCGTCGCAATATATCGATCGACGAATGTTCTTTTAGCAAATTGCAGGCCAGCTTTTTAGGTGCAGTTTCTGGATTCTATGATCTCCGTTTGTTCAGTGACGCCACTTAGTGCCCCGGTGTGTACCCATTACACTTTTTGCGCATCGCACTGGTGCACTGGAAGCATCAAAGACAAGCAATCCAATTGGAAATTTACCGCTAAACTAATCTCCGAGTTCATCCAATCTCCCGAAATCGATCATGAAACCTGTTGCTCCTGGCACCGTCATATTTCACCGTCACCGTGGCTACGGTGTCATTGTCACGGTCAACTTGCTCACTGGATGGATCGCTGCCCGTTTTGGTAGCGAGGCCAGGACACTTGATCTGAATCTCTCCTCCGATGAGATCCAGCATGCCGACGGGGAACCCATTTTGTTTCGGCGTGCCCCTCCGGACCGAATGCCGCAGGCGCGATTGATGGCGATGATGCGGGAGTTGCATCAAGCGGGCTATCAACGCTTGTATCTGTATAACTGGCCAAAGCAGTCTGGTATGCATTGGCGCTGGCAACTATTTTGTGGTCCACGAAACTGGATGCAACGGTCCTGGCGGGAAGGGTGGTACGGGTCGGGAGCCGACTACAACTTCAACCCGGTGATGGGCTGGGGAGATGCGCCGGGCGCTAGTGCCGCCGAGCTTGTTGATGCCTTGGCACGCTTCGATCCGCAGGGTCTGGCGCAGGCATTGGGGCGAGACGAAGATCACACAGACTGGTTCGCACGCACTTGTGATTTGCTGTTACCTCACTATACGTTCAGTCTGAGCTGCAATCACGGAGACGACCCTGCACCGCGTGGCGTACCAGTCATTGCTGTACGTAGCGGAGTCCAACAGTATGCTGGCCCGCCAATACCATGGCCACCGGGATGGTCGAGGTTGTGGAATCATGGCGGCAACCAGACAAACGGCACTCCCGTGGCACTCTACTTCAAAGCATCGAGCGATACGTTGCCGGATTGACGGTCAAACTGGCAG
>CAILRJ010000102.1 GCA_903836575.1 uncultured Burkholderiales bacterium | reverse complement strand
TGGACGAGGCCACCCAGCACAATGCGGCGCTAGTGGAAGAGGTGGCTGCGGCGGCGACCAGCATGCGCTCCGAGGCGCTCGATCTGGTACAGACGGTGGCGCTGTTTTCGCTGCCACAGGGTGCGGAGTATGGTGAGGCTGAGCTCAGCGCGCCAGTCGTCTGCTTTGAACTCTGGGGCTGATTTTCTTCCTTCACATCAAGTTTAAATAAGGCAATCAGGAATTAAAAAATTTATTAATTGAAACTTCTGGTTGCGTTTGGTAAGTTGCAATTAGTTTCTCACTCTTTTTAGAGGTGGAACAGGCGAGAGAATAAGCCCTTGAGATGCTGGCGTTGCCTTTACTTAGCGCGATGAAGATATCTGTTCCATGAATAGTCGATTGCTGCGTGCCGGGACGGGCTTTTCTGCCAGTGTAATTGGCGCAACGAGTTCCAGTCCTGTGGTGCAATTTGGTTTTTGCGTGACCCTGTCAGTATCAATACGACACCGAACATAGCGTTAAAAAAGGAATGCCGTGACAAAACTGATCATCACAAATCACACATTGCCACCTCCACTTGTCGGGTGGTGCAGGTTGTCAGGTGCGGACTCGTTCCTGTCACAAGCGGTTGCTCTCATGGTCAACGTCGGGGTACAGAGACGATGAAGAGCACCATCCGGATTCTTGTCGTCGATGACATGTCGAGCATGCGCCGTCTTGTGGTCAAATTTTTAAGTGATCTTGGATACAGCCACCTCATGGAGGCGAATAACGGCAACGAGGCGTTTGCGTTGCTGCAAAAACAGGCGTTCGATCTGGTGGTGACCGACTGGAGCATGCCTGGAATGAGCGGACTAGAATTACTGCAATCGATCCGGAAAGAGCCGGACCTGCAGCATATTCCAGTACTGCTTATTACGGCTGAAGCGCGTAAGGAAAATGTCCTTGCTGCGGTACGGTCGGGCGCTAGCGGCTATGTGGTGAAGCCCTTCAATATGACAACGCTGGGAGCGAAGATCGAGTGGATTTTGCAACGCGGCCAACTTGGCGCGGCAGGGCAACTACAGTAACGGGGTGGGGCTGTGTCTCGTAGCAGTAAAGCAAGGTCAACCCTGCTCCTTCTCCCAACGACTACGACAGCCGCTGCATTTTCAGCGGCAGATACGGCAATCGCTCCGCACTGGCACCGCTGCGCACGCTATGCAAATGATGCAGCGTGAGCTGCCTGACACTGACGTGACTGTCTTCGATATGCGCCGTCATCAAACGCAACGCCGCAGCGCTGTCACGCTTCGCAATGGCGCCGAGGATGGCGGCATGTTCGTCATACGTCAGCTGCACGCAGTCGCCATATAAAAAATCCAGCCGCCGCACGATGCGCACACGATCGGTGAGCCGGTCGAAGGTGGTCGCCATTTCGAGGTTGCCGGTGGCCCGCACCAGCGTCTGGTGAAACGCTTCATCCAGTGAGGCGACCTGCAGGCCATCGACTTGCCGTTCGCTGACCGGACAGCACCAGATTTTTTGCAAGTCATCGATGAGCAATTGGTCGATCGTGGTGTCGTCCCGGCACAGCCGCGTCACTGCATGCAGCTCGATAATCCGGCGCATTTCGTACAGGTCTTCATAGCGTTTGAAATCGACCGGCACGACTTCCCAGCCGCCCCGCACATAGCCCTGCATCAGGCCATCGCGTTGAAGCCGTTGCAAGGCTTCGCGCACCGGTGTGCGCGAAACGTCGAAGTACGCCGCAATATCGGTCTCGGTGACCTGATCACCGGGTAACAGGCGCAGTCCGAAAATATCATCCCGCAGATTGCCGTAGACATAATCGGGCAGCGAACTACTTTTCGGTGGCGGACCGACGTTAGCCGGATTCTTGATCATGATGGTTTCCTGTGACGGGGTTACCAGGCCGCGATGCTGCCATCAGAACGCGGTTCGGTGCCGCCGCACAATACACCATGCTGGTCGCGCCAGATAATCTGGCCGCGTCCGAAACCGAGCTGATTGCCGGACCACGTCACTTCGTGACCGAGTGCAGAGAGCGAACGGAACAGGTGTTCCGGTGCCGTGTGTTCCAGATTGACCTTGTTCCCCTGCAGCCATTCCCAGCGCGGTGCATCGAGCGCGGCTTGCGGATTGAGCGCGAAGTCGACCGTGTTCATCACCATCTGCACATGGCCCTGCGGTTGCATGAATCCCCCCATCACGCCGAATGGGCCGACCGGCGCACCATCCTTGGTCAGGAAGCCGGGAATGATCGTGTGATACGGCCGCTTGCCCGGAGCCAGACAATTCGGATGGTCGGCGTCGAGCGTGAAATTGTTGCCGCGGTTGTGCAGCGCGATACCTGTGCCCGGCACTACCAGTCCCGAACCGAAGCCCATGTAATTGCTCTGGATGAGCGACACCATGTTGCCTTCGCTATCGGCCGTACTCAGATACACGGTACCGCCACGCGGTGGCTCTCCGGCTACCGGCAAAGTGGCATGGGTTCCTATGAGTCGGCGACGTTCGTCGGCATACGCGTCCGACAGCAAGTCCTTGACCGACACCCGCATCGCGCTGGCTTCGGCGATGTGGGCATGGCCATCGGCGAAGGCCAGCTTGATCGCTTCGATCTGACGGTGATGCGTGAGCACGGTATCGCGTTCGCTGAAATCGAATCCCTTGAGGATGTTCAGCGCCAGCAGGGCGACCAGACCATGGCCGTTCGGCGGGATTTCCCAGACGTCATAGCCACGATAGTTGACGCTGATCGGATCGACCCATTGCGGCTGGTACGCGGCCAGATCGGCTACATCCAGATAGCCGCCGGCACCTTGCACGCAGGCGGTGATTTTTTCGGCCAGTGCACCGCGATAGAAGCTCGTGGCATTGTCGGAAGCAATCGATTGCAGCGTCTGCGCGTGGCCCGACGAGCGCCAGATTTCACCGGCGCGCGGTGCCCGTCCATCGGCGGCAAACGTATCGAACCATGGCTGGAAATGACCGGCCTTGAGTTCGTTGAGAAAGTTCTTGTGCGCCGCTTGCCAGGCCACGGCAACCATCGGCGAAACCGGAAAGCCGTCTTGCGCCAGCGTGATGGCACCCGCCATCGACTGGCTCAGCGGCAGCTTGCCGAAGCGTTCGGCCATGCTGGCCCAGGCGCCCGGTGTCCCCGGCACGGTGACCGGCAAGGCGCCGTATTTCGGCATGCTGGTGTGACCGGCTTCTTTCAGCGCGGCCAGTGAGATGCGTTGCGGCGCAGCGCCACTGGCATTGAGTCCATGCAGTTTGCCGCCATGCCAGATCAGTGCGAACGCATCGCCACCGATCCCGTTGGCGGTTGGTTCGACCACCGACAACGCAGCGGCGGCAGCGATCGCCGCATCGATGGCATTGCCGCCGGCTTGCAGCACTTGCAGGCCGGCTTGCGCTGCCAGCGGCTGAGCGGTCGCGACCATGCCGCGTTTGGCATACACGACGCTGCGACGCGAGGCATACGGATAGTGATTGCTGTCGAGGTTCATGATGGACGTCCTATTTAAAATTGGTTAGCGATACAAATGGCAAGTGACAAATTGGCCCGGTGCGATTTCGGTCGGTGCCGGTGCGACGGTTTTGCAGACCTCCATGCAACTGGTGCAACGCGGATGGAAATGACAACCGTCCGGTGGCGCGGCCGGATTCGGAATGCTGCCTTGCAGGACGATGCGCTGACGTACTTCGTCCGGATGCTCGCGCGGGATGGCCGACAGCAGCGCCTGCGTGTACGGATGTTTCGGATCGCGGTAAATGCTGTCGCACGGACCGGTTTCGACCAGCCGGCCGAGGTACATCACGCCGATGCGCTCGCTGACATGGCGGATCACGGCAAGGTCATGCGAGATAAACAGATAGGTCAGGCCGAGTTCCTGTTGCAAATCCTTGAGCAGGTTCAGGATCTGCGCCTGAATCGACACGTCCAGCGCCGACACGGCTTCATCGGCCACCACCAGTTTCGGTTGCGTGATGATGGCGCGGGCGATACCGACACGCTGGCGCTGGCCGCCGGAAAATTCATGCGGATGACGACTGGCGTAGGACTGGCTCAGACCGACCCGCTCCAGCATCTCGGCCACCTTGCGCTTGCGTGTGGGCCGGTCGAACAGGTCGTGCACGATCAGCGGTTCTTCCAGTACCTCACCGATGGTCATGCGCGGATTGAGTGACGCAAACGGGTCCTGGAACACCATCTGCATGTTGCGCCGCATGCGCCGCAGCGGTTCGGCGCGCAGCGTCATCAGATCCTGGCCCATGAATTCGACGGTGCCGGCAGTCGGTTCGATCAGGCGCAATACGCTGCGTCCGGTGGTGGATTTGCCGCAGCCGGATTCGCCGACCAGTCCGAGTGTCTGGCCCTCCATGATCTCGAACGAGACATCATCGACCGCTTTGACCGGTACGCCGGCGCGACCGGTGAAATGTTTTTTCAGGCCGCTGACTTTGAGCAGGGGAGGGGACATGGCAGGTGCTCCGGTCGGTCGTGAGGTGGTAGTCATCCGGGATGCCAGCAACGGGCCAGATGACCCGGGGCGACTTCGGTGAGCTCGGGCATCTGTGCGCGGCAGTGTGCATCGACTTTCGGACAGCGCGCCGCAAACCGGCAACCGCTGTTGACCGAACCGGGCGGCGGCACCATGCCGGGAATCGCCAGTAGCGGTTGGCCGGGTGTGGCCGCCAGCGTTGGCCGCGCCCGCATCAGGGCCGTGGTGTACGGATGCGCGGGCGCATCGAACAGGTCGCGCACGCTGCTTTCCTCAACCACCTGACCGGCATACATGACGACCACCCGCTCGCACATTTCGGCGACCACGCCAAGGTCATGCGTGATCATCAGGATGGCCGTGCCTTGCTGTTCCTTGAGGTCGCGCATCAGGTCGAGAATCTGGGCCTGAATGGTCACGTCCAGCGCAGTGGTCGGCTCGTCGCAGATCAACACGCCGGGATGGCACAGCAGCGCCATCGCAATCATCACGCGTTGACGCATGCCGCCGGACAGGCTGTGCGGATAGTCATCAACGAGCTGTTCGGCACGCGGCAGGCCGACCCGCTTGAGCATCGCGATGCTTTGTTCCGTAATCTGCTTGCGATCCAGCGACGTGTGCATGCGCAGCATCTCGCCGAGCTGGTCACCGATCCGGTGCAGCGGATTGAGCGAGGTCATCGGCTCCTGAAAAATCATCGCGATGTCCTTGCCGCGCAAGGCACGCAAGCTGGCCTCGTCGGCTTGCAACAGGTCCTGTCCGCGAAAGCGCACGCTGCCGCTCAATCTGGCTTTGCTGGCCATCGGAAACAGCCGCAGGATGGACAGCGCCGTGACACTTTTGCCGCAACCGGATTCGCCGAGCAGGCCCAAGGTCTGGTTGGCTTGCAACGTGAACGAGACGCTGTCGACCGGGGCGACGGCATTGCCATCGCGCAGGAATTCGACTTTCAGGTCGCGGACGTCGAGCAGGGGGGAAGTGGTCATGCTCATCGGTTCAGTTTCGGATCAAAGACTTCGCGGATGCCATCGCCAAGCAGGTTAAAGCCCAGCACCACCACGAAGATCGCCATGCCCGGCCACAGCACCAGCGTCGGATTGGTGTTGAGGTAGCCCTGCGCGATATGCAGCATCGAGCCCCAGCTCGGATCTTCCGGTCTGGCACCCAGGCCAAGGTAGGACAAGCCAGCTTCGGCGATGATGGCCGAGCCCATCGCAAACGAGGCCTGGATCACCAGCGGTGCCATCGCATTGGGCAGCACGTAACGCCACATGATGCGCAAGTCGCCGGCACCGACCGAGCGCGCCGCCATCACGTAATCGAGGTTGCGGATCGTCATTGCCTGGCCGCGTGCCAGTCGCACGAAAGCCGGTGTAAAGCCGATGCCGACAGCCACCATCGCGTTGTAAAAACCGCCGCCCAGTGCGGCCGCAATGGCCAGCGCCAGGATCAGTGACGGGAAAGCCTGCAACGCATCGACGATGCGCATGACGACCCAGTCATCCCAGAATCCGCGGTAGTAACCGGTGGCGATACCGATCGGTACGCCAACCGCAAAGGCCAGCCCGACGGCGATCAGCGCTGCCTGCAGCGAGATGCGCGCGCCATACACCATGCGTGAAAAAATATCGCGGCCGAGGTCATCGGTCCCCATCCAGTGCAACCGGCCCGGGTCGCCCAGGATGTTGCTGTAATCCTGATCGAAGATCGGATTGAATGGCGCAAGCAGCGGTGCCGCGATGGCCACCAGGATCAGCAGCACGATGATCAGTGCGCCGACCACGGCCATGCGGTTGCGGGCGAAGCGGCGCAGTCCGGCATAGCGGACTGGCTGCGGTAATGCAAGCGCCAGCGCAGGGAGCTGAGAAATCATGGGCAGTTCCTCATTGGGCGATGCGTGGATCGATCACGCTGTAGAGCAGATCGACGGCCAGGTTGACCATCACCACCATCAATGCGGCGGCCAGCACACCGGCCTGCACCATCACGTAATCGCGCTGGAAAATCGCATCGACAATCATCTTGCCCATGCCCGGAATACCGAAAATACTCTCGGTGATGACCAGTCCGCCGAGCATGCCCGAGACCATCAGGCCGCTGGCTGTCACGACCGGAATCATCGCGTTGCGCAAGCCGTGACCGAGCACGACCTGCCAGTCTTTCAAACCTTTCGAAAACGCAGTGCGGATGTAATCCTCGTTGAGTACTTCGAGCAGACTGCTGCGTATCATCCGCATCAGGATGGCCGACTCGCGCAAGCCCGTGGCCACCATCGGCATGATCATCGCCAGCAGGTTGGCGCGCCAGTCGACCGAAAACGGTACATAGCCGGACGCCGGCAACCAGCCCAGATTGACCGCAAACAGCACGATGAACATCATGCCAAGCCAGAAGTGCGGGACCGACATGCCGAACAGCGCGATGAAGGTACTGACGCTGTTGGCGATGCCGTTTGGCCGCGCTGCCGCGAGGATGCCGGTCGGCAGTGCGATCAGCAGCGCCACGACGAAGCTGCCGAAAGCCAGTTCCATCGTCACCGGCAAGCGTTGCAGCAGGCTGTCGAGCACCGGCGTGTTGTCAATGAACGAGCGACCGAGATCGCCATGCAGCAGCGCCCACAGCCAGCGTCCGTACTGCACGACGAGCGGATCGTCTAGCCCCAGCCGCAAGCGCATCGCCAGCGCTGCTTCGGGCGTGGCTTCGAGTCCGAGGATGGCGGTGACCGGGTCGCCCGGCAGGATGGCCAGCAGTGAAAAAATCACCATGCTGACCAGCAGCAGGGTCGGGATCACCAGCAGGATGCGCTTGAGCAGATTGGGCATCGAACGCTTATTTATCCAGCGTTGCAGTGCGGATCACGCCATCGGGCACGAAGCGAAATCCGGTGACGGCTTTCGAGATACCGAACAGTACGTTGTCATGACTCAGGTAGACATACGGCACTTCATTGACAAGGATTTGCATCACCTGCGCATACAGCACCTTGCGTTTGGCTTCGTTGCCTTCGACACGGGCCTGCAGCAAAACAGCATCGAGTTCCGGATTGGCCAGATGCGAGTAATTGAGCGAGCCATTGCTGACGACGAAATCGTAGATGTTCTGGTCCGGGTCGGAGCGTCCGCTCCAGCCGATCATGACGGTATCAAAGGTGCCGGCTTTGCCCGCTTCGATCTGTGCGGCGAGTTCGGCTTTTTCGAGCACCACAGTGATGCCGGCCGGACGCAGCATGCCCTGAATCATTTGCCCGACCTGCAATTCTTCCGGTGTGGTCGGCAGCGTCATGCGGAAACTGAAACCGGCTTCCTTGCCGGCGATTTTCAGCAATGCCTTGGCTTTGGCCAGATCCACCTTGGGCGGGATATCGCTGGCGTCATTGGAAAAATGGGCCTTGCTGAACGGCGAATGACCGACAGCTAGCGCGCCGTTATAGACCACTTTGGCAATCGCCTCGCGGTTGATCAGCAGGTCAATGGCCTGACGCACTTCCTTGCGATCGAACGGCGGGCGCGTCGTATTGAAGTAAAAACCGCGAAAGCCCAGTGATGGCTTGTTGATGACGAGGTACTTGGCACTGGCAATCGGATTGCTCAACTCCTTGTACGGAAAACGATTGGTGATATCGACCTGACCGCTGCGCAGATTGTTGAAGGCGACATTGACGTCACTCATGATCTTGTAGACCACCTGATCGGCTTTCGGTAAACCGGCTTGCCAGTAATTCGGATTTTTATCGAGCGTCAGCGAGGCACCCTTGAGCCGGCCTTTGTAAATGAACGGTCCGGTACCGACCGGATTATTGACGTAATCGTCGCCGTATTTTTTGACCGCTTCCGGCGAAGAGATCATGCCGGCGCGGTCGGTCAGGATCGACAGGAACGGCGCGAACGGCGTACTCAGTTCGATGCGGATGGTGGCGTCATCGACGACGGTAATTTGCTTGATGGTCTTCAGATCATTGCGGCGTAGCGAGGTTTTTTCCTGTCCGCGCAGCAGGTTGAATTCGACTGCCTTGGCATTGAACGGTGTGCCGTCCTGGAACTTGACATCCTTGCGCAGGAACAGCGTGTAGGTTTTCTGATCGTCAGAAACAGTCCAGCGTTCAGCCAGCATCGGCACGATCGCGCCTTGTTCATTGAGGTCGAGCAGCTTGTCGAAGATGCTCTGGTAGACCATGCGTTCGGCAATCATCGACGACTGGGTCGGATCAAGTTTGCCGGGATCGTTGTCGAGCGAAATATTGATAGTGGTTGCACTGGCCGACCAACCGGCACAGGTGAGCACTGACGCCAGCAGCAGTCGGGGCACGGCAGCGGGGAAGCGGTTGGGCATGGGAGATCCTCTCGGGGTGGCGTTCCGGCTGTGCAGACGCAGGCAGCTGGCGATGCAAAAAACGATGGCTGATCCGACCAGTTGCACTTCAGGTTCCAGTCTGCGAACGACTATAGCGGCATTTATTTTCGATGTATACAACGCCGTATACATAAATTAGAGGGCAAAAAAAATGCCCTGAAAGGGGCATGAAAAGCGAAGCAATAGGGCAGGAATTGCACCATCGGGGACGCGGTTGGGAGTTGCTGGTGCGCTGCTCGCCTGGCCGGGTCATTCGGTACACGCACCGCAGCGCAATACACCAAATGACCTGATCGTTGTTGCAGGTAGCGGGTTACTTGTCCAGCGCCGGCATGGGCGCAAACAAGGCGTCGAGGTCTTCACCGGAAAACTTCACTGCCGCCGCGCCATCCTCGGACAAAATACCTTCTGCCAGCGCGGCCTTTTTGTCCTGCAGCGCGACGATTTTTTCTTCGATGCTGCCGGCGACGATGAGCTTATAGACGAACACCGGTTTTTCCTGACCCAACCGATGAGCGCGGTCGGTGGCCTGATTTTCGGCCGCCGGGTTCCACCACGGGTCGTAATGAATCACGGTATCGGCAGCGGTCAGGTTCAGGCCGACGCCGCCGGCTTTCAGGCTGATCAGGAACAGCGGCACTTCACCGTCCTGAAAACGCCGGACCGGCGTGGCGCGGTCCGTGGTGTCGCCGGTCAGCAGCACGTACGGGATGCCGGCTTTTTCCACCGCTTTGGCGATCAAGGCGAGCATGCCGGTGAACTGCGAGAACAGCAGGACCTTGCGGCCTTCCTCGATCATGTCCGGCAGCATCGACAGCAGCAGTTCGAGCTTGGCCGATTCCTTGACGTTGATGGCCTGATCGAGTCTGACCAGACGCGGGTCACAGCACACTTGCCGCAATTTCAGTAGCGCATCGAGCACCACGATATGGCTGCGCGCAAGACCCATTTCGGCGATCACCGCACGGACCTTGTCGTGCATCGCGGTACGGACGATTTCATACAGGTCGCGCTGGCCGCCTTCGAGTTCGACCTGTCGCACCACCAGCGTTTTCGGCGGCAGTTCGGTAGCGACTTCATTCTTGCGTCGACGCAGCATGAACGGCCGGATCCGGCGCGCCAGCAAATCGCGCCGTACCGTATCGCCGGCTTTTTCAATCGGTGTGCGCCAGCGTTTGGTGAAGTCTTTTTGTGCACCCAGAAAACCGGGCAGCAGGAAGTCGAACATCGACCACAGTTCGCCGAGATGATTTTCCATGGGTGTACCGGTCAGGCACAAGCGGTGACGTGCCTTGATGCTACGGATCGCGACGGCCGCGCGGGTGCTGGCGTTCTTGACGAACTGGGCTTCGTCAAGAATCAGCAAATGGTAATTGTGCAGTGACAGCACATCATGGTCGCGCCACAGCAAGGCATAGGTGGTCAGCACCAGATCATGGTGATCGATCTGATCAAACTGGTCCTTGCGGCCGGCACCATGCAAGACCAGCACCCGCAGGCTGGGTGCAAAACGACGCGCTTCTTCACGCCAGTTGTGCACCAGCGAGGTCGGCACTACCACCAGCGCGGGCCGGTCAAGCCGTCCGGCTTCCTGCTCGACCAGCAAGTGGGTTAGCGTCTGGATGGTTTTGCCCAAGCCCATGTCGTCGGCCAGCACGCCCGACAAATTATGCTCGCGCAGGAACTGCATCCACGACACGCCTTGTTGCTGATAACTGCGCAGTTCGGCCTGCAGGCTCGCTGGCACAGCGATGTCGCTGATGCCGCTGCCGGATTTGAGGCGCTGTGCCAGCAGGCGGATCGAATCATCGCCATTGAATTGCCAGCGCCCGGTGTCGTTCAATGCTTCGAGCCGGCCGGCATCGAAACGCGAGACCCGCAGCGACTCGCCGGTGTTGCCGTCAAACAGATCGATCAGCACCCGCACCACCGGTTTCAGGCGATCGGCGCGCAAGCGCAGGCGTTCGCCGCGATCGGTTTTAAGTTCGATGGCTTCGTCGTCGCTGATGCCGTCGAGGCCGCCCTTGAGCCAGCGCGTATCGCGCTGAAACAGCTCGGCCAGCAGCGGTTCAAGACGCACCTTGCGCTCGCCGACCATAATGCCCATGTCGAGGTCGAACCAGCCATCGGCAGCCTGATGCATGGCGCCATCGATGGCATCAATGTCGATAATATTGAAACGGAAGTCGGATCCCATGTCGACGCGCCAGCCTCTGTCGCGCAACTGCGGTACCACGTCTTCGACAAAGACGGTCCATGCTTCCGGATCAAGAAAGCCCCACATTGACGGCGGCAACGGCGTGTTGCTGAAGATACGACCGGACGGAATATGGTCCAGTCCGCTTTGTCGCAACTCGGTCAGGCGGGCTTTTTCGGCCAGCGGCTGGCGTTTCACCTGTACCAGTTCCTGTGCGCTGGTTTTGGTCAGCGTGGTAGTGCTGCCGAGATCGAAGGCTACACCTTCGTAATCGAAACGCACGCTGCCAAGGTCGAACTCCTTGCCGTACGGACCATAGCTGCCGACATGCGCGGCATGGACCGGGATCGTATCGAGTCGCAGCACCGGTTGTGGTGCGCAGTCAATAGTGCGGACGGCGGCCATTTGCGCCACCGGCGGCACCGGCATGTCGGGTGCGATCTGGCGCAACACGGCGGCCACCATCGGCACTTCGGCCAGCGTGATCGGCGGCATCGTCAGGTATTCGGCGATCTGGTTGGCCGGGCAGGACAGGTTGACCAGCCCGGCTTCAGCAGTGGCCGCGTCGGCATACCAGAGCGGCTCGACCAGAATCACGCTGGTCGAGGGCGGGCTGGTTTGCAGCAGCGGTTGCAAACGGTCGGACTGTCCCGGTTGCCAGTCGATCAGGCCATCGCGTGGCACACCCGGTTTGAGCGGGATGACGGCAATGGCACCGTGTTCGTCCTGGACGAACAAGCGTCCGGTGGCGAGCATTTTTTCGATGGCGATGGCACCGTTGGTTCCGGCCAGTCCGAAGCCGCTGCCATAGCCGGCACGGGAACGGCCCATCCACAACAGGCGCAGGATGCCGAGATCGTCTTCGCTGATGAATTGCGGTGCACTGAGCAGCGCGCTTTCGACATTGTTCCAGGGCGCACCAATGGCGCTGATGGTGCCGTCACGCTTGACGCCGGCCTTGAAAAACAGGACCTCGAAATTACGGTGGTAACGCGAAAACGCCAGCACGTAGACCAGCACGGTATTGGGTCGTGTAGCACGCGGTTTCTTCGGGTCCAGCGTCGACACGCGGGCCCGCAATTGTTCCAGCCAGTGGATCAGTTCCGGGCGCACTGCAGTGCTGACGGCATCGCTGTGTTCGAGGCTGGCCATCATCAGTGCTGCCACATGTTTGCAATCGAAACCGACCGGGCAGCTGCAGTTGGAGTCAATCACGAGTTGCTTGTCGGCCTGACGGAATGCCACCATGGTCTGGTAGGGCGTCAGTTCGGAACCCTGTACATCGCCGCGCAACAGGTTGTTGTTCCATTCCAGATTGCTGACACGCCGGACATACGGGCGTCCCTTGGCGAGGGTGGCAGGGCCAAGCCAGCGCAGCAACTGGGCATGGTCGAACGGAAAAGCGTGCGATGTCATTGTCATGAGGAAATTAAGTCGGCGGCAAATACCGGTAATTATAAGTTGCCTGAAGATCTGGACTGCGATGACATGAAAACATCACTTGATGCGGCGTTATGGCACTTGATAACCGATGCCCATGTTCTCGCCGGTTTCGATCCAGATGTACTGACTCGGCAGCAGTTTTCTAAAATAGGTTTCCCAGTATTCGGCGGAGGCGCGATCGACCAGCCATGGACCACGCTCGATGAGCAGTCGCATGTTGGGAGCGTGCTGGGACTCAAAAACTAATCGATGCATCAACCGGTACCTGATGCGGTGCGCTTACCCGAGCCGGTCATGACGGTGCCGGTGTGGTGTTGGCTTCATCGCGCCAGCGCGTATGCACTTCCATCAATTGCGGCAGTACGTCGGCAAAGACGGCGACTAGTCCGGGATCGAAATGCGCACCCGCTCCGGCATGGATGTGGGCGACGATACGGTCCAGCGGCCACGGCTCTTTATACGGACGTTTCATGCTGAGCGCGTCGAATACGTCGGCTATTGCAATGATGCGGGCCGACGCCGGGATGTCCCGGCCCGCCAGTTTGCCCGGATAACCGCTGCCATCCCATTTTTCATGGTGGCGCAACGCGATCTCGGCGGCCAGCTGGAATACCGGCGCCTTGCTTTTGCTCAGGATGTCGTAGCCGATTTGCGGGTGGGTACGCATGATCACCCACTCGTCCTCGTCGAGCGGTCCGGGCTTGCGCAGGATCGCCTGCGGGATACCGAGCTTGCCGGTGTCATGCATCGGTGCTGCCAGTTCCAGGCGCTGGCTTTGCTCGATGCTCCAGCCGGCACCGCGTGCCAGCGTGCCGGCATACGCCGCCATGCGCCAGATGTGCGAGCCGGTATCGTTGTCGTTGTAATGCCCGGCGTGACCCAGCATCAGGATCGCATCGTGATAACTCTGTTCCAGCGCGGTGGCGCGTACCAGTGACAGATGCGCGCTGACCCGCGCGCGCACGATTTGCGGTGACACCGGCTTGGCAATGTAATCGACACCGCCGGCATCGAAGCCGGCAGCTTCGTGGGCGATGTCGGTATAAGCGGTGATGAAGATGACCTTGACCTGGTTGCTGTCATCGAGCTCGCGGATTTTCCGGCATAGGTCGTAGCCGCTGATATCGGGCAAACCGATATCGAGCAGCACCATGGCCGGCAAGTGTTTCGCCATCGCGGCGAGGGCTTCGCTGCCGTTGCGCGCAAAAACCAGCCGGTAACTACCGTGCAGGATTTCGCGCATGATGGCCAGATTGGCCGGTTCGTCATCGACGATCAGGATGGTTTGCAGTGACAGCATCAGTGGTCCTTCAATTGAAGTTCGTGCTGCAGTGCCAGTAGCCGTACACAGGCTTCGGCACCGCGAAAATCAAAACCATGCACGCATTCGCGGACCGGTGCCAGCGCAGCGCGCGGCAGCAGTGTGGCGAGTGTGACGAGCAGCGGCTCGACAGGTGTCGGGTTGTCGCCGTCGAGCGCGACCAGTAGCGCGGCGAGGACGGCGTACAAGTCGGTACGGGCGGCCACGGTGAGTTCGCCGGTCAGCGGTTCCGGACCGGCCGGTTGCTGTGCCACGGCCGGGGCGAAGACGGCAATTTCCTGCAGTGCTTGCTTCATGGCTGTTCGTAATTGATCCAGTACCGCGGCGGTGTCCTGCTGTTCGGACAAGAGCCGCTCCGTGAGTCCCGCCAGCCGGTGCAAGTCGGGTAGTCCAAGGTTGGCTGCATCGCCGGATAATTTGTGGGCCAGCGCGGCGGCGCTGCGGTTGTCGGCCGATTCGATCTGTGCGACGACGTCGGCATAACCGCCGGCAAAGCGTTGCAGGTAATCACGGTAGGTACGCACGTCGGACCAGCGCTGCAAACCGCGTGCGACATCCATCGTCGTGTTAAGCGACAGCGGTACCGCAGGCGCAACCATGGCCGGCGTGCCGCTTGCGCGCGCACGGCGCAGCTGCTGCACCAACGCGATGGTCGCAGCGACGTCGAAAGGCTTGCTGATAAAGTGGTTCATGCCGGCCGCATGCGCTTCGTCGTGCTGGGTCTTGAATGCGCCGGCTGTCAGCGCGACGATCGGCAGATCATCGAACTGCGGCAGCCGACGCAAATGGCGGGTCGCTTCGATGCCATCCATGACAGGCATCTGCACATCCATCAGCACCAGATCGACGTCGTCCGGATGGGCCAGCAACCAGTCCAGCGCAACCTGTCCATTGACCGCCAGCGTCACCAGCGCACCCTCGTTCGCCAGAATGCGCTGCGCCACATCGCGATTGATTTCGCTGTCGTCGACAATGAGCAGGCGCACACCGTCAAGTTTCGGCAAGCCGGTGGACAAGGCTGCCGCCGGCGCGTTAATGCTGCTATGGCGCAGATGCTGTACGCCGGTGACGGCGTTGTACAAGGCCGATGCGGTCACTGGTTTGGGCAGGATGGCATCGATTAAGCCGGCACCGTCCTGGCTGGCCAATCCTGCCAGCGAATAGGCAGTTGCCATGATCAGGATCGGACAGTCCCCGGCAGTCAGGCTGGCCCGGATGGCGCGCACGGTGGCAATGCCGTCCATCGCGCCAGGCATCTTCCAGTCGAGCAGTACGACATCGGGTAACTGGCCGGCCGGATAAGCCAGCAGCCGTTCGAGCACCGCCACGCCCGAGCTGTCGGTGTGCACTGTCCAGCCCAGTGTCCGGGCAATCTCAGCGAGGTTGTTGCGGGCCGCGTCACTGTCGTCGGCAATCAGTGCACGGATGGCCGATGCATCGGCTGACGGTGCTGGCGTTGTCTTTACCATTGCCATTGCCGGATCGTCGGCGCATTGCAGCGGCAGCGTGAACCAGAATTGACTGCCTTCACCGGGGCTACTGACCAGACCGATTTCGCCGCCCATCAGACCGACCAGCTGGCGGCAAATTGTCAGGCCCAGACCGGTGCCGCCGAAGCGCCGGGTGGTCGAGTTGTCGGCTTGCGTGAAGGCGGAGAAGATCGATTCGTGCAATTCCGGTGCAATACCGATGCCGGTATCGCGCACGCAAAAGCGCAGCGTGACGTGGTCGCCGTCACGCGCGACGATTTCGGTGCGCAGCGCTATCGAGCCGCCGGCAGTGAACTTGATGGCATTGCTGGTCAGGTTGAGCAATACCTGTTCAAGACGCAGGGCATCACCGATGACGATTGTCACGTCGTCGGGCTGGCAGTCAATAAGCAGTTCGATCGGTTTGTCACCGGTTGCCACGCTCATGCTGGTGGCGACCTTGTCGATCACATCGGCCAGGCGGAACGGTGCCTGTTCGATGACCATGTGGCCGGATTCGATCTTGGACACATCGAGGATGTCGTTGATGCTGGCCAGCAGTGTGCGACCCGACGCCATCATCAGTCGCACCATGTTGCGGGCTTCCGGTTCCAGCCTGGCCTGTTCCAGCAAGTAGCCCAGCCCGAGGATGGCATTGAGCGGCGAGCGGATTTCATGGCTCATGTTGGCAATGAATTGTGCCTTGCTGCGATCGGCTGCTTCGGCCACTTCGCGCGCGCGCTGTCCGACTGCCAGCTCATCTTCGGCAACATGCAGTGCTTCGCCGGCACGCCGCTTGCGACCGATGTCGCGGTAGGCTTGCGTCAGCAGCAGACACAGCGAGATGAACAGAAGCAGCATGAACAACGCGAAGCTGCGCCGGGCCAGAACGCCGCTATTGCTTTCCTCGTCGATGCGACTTGCCAGCAGGGTGGTTTCGGTGGCGCGGATTTTGGCCGCTTGTTCACCCAGCTGATTCCAGATCAGTGTCCCATCGGCAAAATAGGTATCCAGACCGGAAGTCGCGATCGGCGGCGTAGCAATAAACAGTGCGCTTTGCGCGAGGAACAGTTCGCGCAAGGTGACGATGCGTGCGCTCTGGTCGGGATTGTCGCTGGTCAGTCGCTGGATCGCGAGGATGCCGTCCCGCACGTCATTGAGTGCTTGCTCGCGCTCGCGCAGGAAGGACGGTTGCGGCTGCAGGAAATACCCGCGCTGGGCCGATTCGGCTTGCGCCATGTTGCTCTTGATGTGTTCCAGCGCGGTCAGTACTTCGAGCGTATGGGCGACCATGCCGGTTGCACCGGCCAGGCGCTTGTCGGCGTACCAGGAGGTCGCGCTGAGCAGCGCAAGTGCGCTCATGATGACAAAAAAAGCAGTGATCACCAGTGGTTGTCTGGCGCTCGGGAGAGTCATTGTCCATTCCCCGGCGTGGTGCTGGTGAAGCGGACAATCGCGTGCAATGCTTGCTGCAAGGCGCCGTCGAGCTGGCTCAGGGCGCGGGTCGGGTCACGCCTTTCGAGCAGCACGCGTTCGGCTTCGCCGGCCAGGCGATGGGTGTCGGGCAAGGCCATGTTGGCCGCATCGCCGGCCAGCTTGTGCGCCAGCGCGGCAGCCGCGGCCCGGTCATTGCTGGCCAGACTGGCGTTGATGTGGTCGATGGTATGGGCGTAGCTGTTGGCAAAGCGTTGCAGGTAATCGCGATAGGCCGGCACCGTCTGCCACAGTTGCAAGCCGCGCGCCGTATCCATGACGGTTGCGACACCCTGTGGTCGTGCCGGTGGTGCTGTTGTTGCTGCGTTATCCGGCAACGCCGGCACCCGCCGCAGTCGCCGGATCAGTGCGACCGTGCTGGCAACGTCAAACGGCTTGCTGATGAAGTGATTCATGCCGGCTGCATGGGCGGCTTCCTGTTGCGACTTGAAGGCACCGGCGGTTAGTGCAACGACCGGCAAGTCGTCGAACTGCGGCAGCAAACGCAAGCGGCGGGTCGCTTTAATCCCGTCCATGACCGGCATCTGCACATCCATCAGGACCATGTCGACTTCGTCGCCATGAAGGAGCAGCCAGTCCAGCGCTTCCTTGCCATCGACTGCCAGCGTGACCACGGCACCGTGAACGGACAGGATGCGCCGGGCCACATCACGATTGATTTCGCTATCGTCGACGATCAGCACGCGAATGCCCGCCAGCTCCTGCAGCGACGCCGGGTCTGTCGCGTCCGGTATCACGAGGCCGCTGCCACGTTTGTACTGTGCTTCGGTGACGGCGTTATAGAGCGTTGATGCGGTGACCGGTTTGGCCAGGATGCCGTCCACCAGACCGGTGCCGGCCATGCTGGCCAGTCCACCCAGCGAGTAGGCGGTTGCCATGATGACGATCGGGCAGCGGTCGGCTGGCAGCGCGGCACGGATGGCGCGCGCAGTGGCAATGCCATCCATTGCACCGGGCATTTTCCAGTCCAGCACAATAACCTCCGGCAGATCGTTGCCCGGCTGTTCCAGCAAGGTTGCAAGTACTGCTTCGCCGGACGCACGGGTGCTGACGTTCCAGCCCAGTCCGCTGGCAATCTCGTCAAGATTTTTCAGGGCGATCTCGCTGTCGTCGGCGATCAGTGCGCTGAGTCGGCGCGGGTGCTGGTCGGCCCGTTCGCTACCATCCTGCTGCAGCGGCACCGTGAACCAGAATTCGCTGCCGATGCCGGGTGTGCTGGTCATGCCGATCTCGCCCCCCATCAGGGTGACCAGCTTGCGGCAAATCGTCAGGCCCAGACCGGTGCCGCCAAAGCGGCGCGTGGTCGAACTGTCGGCCTGGGTGAAGGCGGAAAACACGTCTTCCTGCAAGGCGAGCGCAATGCCGATGCCGGTATCGCGCACGCTAAAGCGTAATGTCAGTTGATCCTCGCAGCGGGTCACAAGCTCCACGCGCAGTGCGACCTGACCGTTCGCTGTGAACTTGATCGCATTGCTGGTCAGGTTCACCAGCACTTGCTCGAGACGCAGGACGTCGCCGGTCAACACTGTGATGCCGTCAGGCAGCGGACGAATCAGCAGTTCGAGTGGCTTGTCGCCAGCGGCAATGCCCATGCTGCTGGCGATGTTGTCGATCAGGTCGGCCAGACGGAATGGCACCTGCTCGATGAGCATGTGGCCGGCGTCGATTTTCGAGACATCGAGGATGTCATTGATGATCCCCAGCAGCAGGCGGCCGGAGCTACGGATTTTGGTCACCATGGCGCTGGCTTCGCGCTCCAGCACCGACTGCTCCAGCAGGTAGACCAGACCGAGGATGGCGTTGAGCGGCGAGCGGATTTCGTGGCTCATGTTGGCGAGGAAATCGGCCTTGCTGCGATTGGCCGCTTCGGCGATGTCGAGTGCCTGCAGCACGGCGGCCTCGGCGGCTTTCTGGGCCGAGATGTCCTGCGCAAAAATCAGCGTTGCCGGGCCGTCGGCAAGCACCACGCGGGTGGTGGTTTTGTAGACCGGCACATGGGAAGCGTCCTTGCCGAGGCCGATTGCTTCGAACCTCAGGTCGGTCGCGCTATCTTCGCCAATCAAGGTTTCCTGTCCGGCCAGCAGCGCAAGCGACTCCGGAGCGATCATTGCACGCCACGGCATGCCGGCCAGATCATCGGTGACGGCATAACCATGCAGTAAGTGATAGCGCGGATTGGCATACACCAGAAGTCCGCGCCGCAGGATGACGATCGCCAGCGGCGCATCTTCAATGAGCGTGCGGAAACGGCTTTCACTGTCGCGCAGTGCGCTACTAAGCCGGTGACTGCTGACATCACGGAACGTGACGATCAGCATGTCAAGCGCACCATCGCTGGTACGGATGGCTGCGGTGCTGCATTCGATCGCGCGTTGTGCACCGGTATCGTTGCGCCGGACTTTCAGCGCAAAGTCGTGCACAAAATCACCGCGCAAACCGCGCAGGGTCGGCCACTCGGCACCCGGCAGACGGCGGCCATCGGCACCCAGTAATTCGATGCCGGCAATCACGTCGGGGACCGTCGCGTCAGCATCCATCAGCCCGTGAATGGTGCGACCAGCATCGTTGATGCGTAGTAGCGTGCCATGCTGATCCAGCACAAAAATGGCCTCGTTCATATTGTCGAAGACCGCCTGCAACGCATTGCGGCTGCGATGCAATTCGTTCTCGGCAACCTGCATGAGCCGGCTGGCCTGCTCGCGTTCTTCCTCCTGCGCTGTCCGAAGTGCTGTCAGCGTGCGACGATGCCGCTGGAGGCAGAGTAGTGCGCTACAGCTTACCAGCGCGAGTGCCGCACAAAACAACATTACCCAGAAAGTCCATCGCTGCAACGGCTGGTTAATCGCAGCGACACTGCGACTGATGCCAATGACCACAGATTTGTCCATCGACAGCGCGGCCGGAGAGATCGTACGCAAGGCCATGACGCGCTGTTCGCCGGTGGGAGAGGGACCGCTTTGCACGCTATCGGCCAGGCCGCTGTGACGATGCCGCATAAACAGGCTATCTGCCTGTTCGGGAGTGGAAAAATCCACATCCGGCATCGCCGGATAGCTGAGGAATAGTCGGCCATCGCCATGGATGACGACTGTGCGCAGGTCGGGCGCGTACGCCATTTGGCGGAAAATGCCCGTGAAATAGCTTGGATCGAAGGTTGCAAAGACGACGCCACCAAAGCTGCCATCGGCCGCCGGCAACATGCGCGACAAGGTAATGATCAGATCTTTTTTCAGTGACATGAATGGCGCAGACAAAAACAACGTGGCCTTGTCGGGATGGGACTGTGCCTGTTTGAAATACGAACGGGACGACAGGTCCAGATTGGTCAGCTGCGCATTGGATGTCGCGATGACCTTGCCGGTTGCATCGAGCACGACCAATGCACGCACACCGGGCATCGCGACTTCCAAACGTTGCAGGTGGTTGGTCAGGCTGGTACCGGAAGATGCAGAATAAGTGCCGGCAAGTTCATCACGGACGATGTCCTCGAGGACCCGGTTGATGACGATCAGATTGCTCTCGATGTCATTGGCCAGCACATCGGTAAAGACTTGTATCCGCTGCTGTTCGTTGGCGCGCAACTGCTCGGTTGATGAAAAATGCAGAAAGCCGATGAACGTGCTGACGATGAGCAGCGCCAGAATCAGGAGCATCCACTCGTTCCGATTCCTTGCCGGTACGCTGGTCATGCTGACATCCAGTCAGGCCGCGATATCGCAAGCCTGATGCGTCGAATGAACAGTTCGTTACTTTGCATGGAAACCAATCTTGGTATTGATGAATCGCGTGGTCTGCGGAAGATGGTTTGCTGGCAGGTTTCTTGATGGGCTCGTGTCGGGTATTCAACGCGTTATCAATTATTGTGCTAACACGAATAACTTACGGCAGGGTAGCACCGATTGCACCAAGCTTTTTAGTAACATTTTTTAGTGAAAAATAGTTTTAATAAACTTTTTGAGAATTTAAATAGTGAAAATAAAACCATGATCCCAACTTTTTTTTGTAGTCAGTCGGCTACCGCTCGCGTGCCGCTCGTCCTTGCCAAAACCTTGTTAAAGTAGGTCGCCTTGGTTTGCTTGCAGCCGCATCCAGATCTCTCCAGGCACTCAACAATTAGGTGGACTCCTCATGACGAATGACCCGCGCTGCTGTGGCACAGATACCTGCCTGATTAACCCCGATGGCGAATGCTGGTGTGGCCAGAAATGGGATGGCGAAAAAATGAGCTACCCGTCCCTCGACAAGCCCGACGCTGACGATCATGCTGCCGCTGACAAGGAGCGCGAATGACCAAAGCACCGCTGCCGGGTACTGCCGTTCCGGCCGGACGCTGGTCGCGCATGGCACGTCTGGGCACGCTGGCGACCGGTGTTGCCGGTGGCATGATCGCCGAGGGTGCGCGCCAGCTGGCGCAGGGAAAACGCCCGGTACTGAGTAATTTGCTGCTCACGCCAGCCAACGCGCACCGGGTCGCCGAACAGCTGTCGAAGCTGCGTGGTGCGGCCATGAAGGTCGGGCAATTATTGTCGATGGATGCCGGCGAGTTGCTGCCACCTGAAATCGCAGCGATTCTGGCCCGGCTGCGCTCGGATGCCACGCCGATGCCGATGAGTCAGGTGGTTGCCGTGCTTGATGCGGGTTGGGGCGAAGGATGGCGTCACCAGTTTCGCCAGTTTTCATTCACGCCGTTTGCGGCGGCATCGATCGGGCAGGTGCATTTCGCGCAATTAAAAGATGGTCGTGATGTCGCCATCAAGATTCAATATCCGGGGGTACGGCAAAGTATCGACAGCGATGTCGATAATGTCGCCGGCCTGCTGCGCCTGTCCGGACTGCTGCCGTCCACGCTGGATATCGCGCCGCTGATGGCCGATGCAAAACTACAATTGCATGAAGAAGCCGACTATCTGTGCGAAGGCCGTTACATGACACGTTACGGTGATCTGCTGGCAGGTGCGACCGACTATGCAGTGCCCGCGCTGGTGCCGGAACTGACCAGTGCCAGCGTGCTGACCATGACGCGCATGCATGGCGTACCGATCGAATCGATGACAGCGGCACCGCAGGAAGTACGCGACCGTATTGCGACCTTGCTGATCGGCCTGGTGCTGCGCGAATTATTCGAATTCCGCCTGATCCAGACCGATCCGAATTTTGCCAACTATCGCTATGACACGGTCACCGGACAAGTCATCCTGCTCGACTTTGGCGCCACGCGCGTCTACCCGGAAGAACTGGTGGCACAGTTCCGTATCATTGTGCGGGGTGCAATCGACGGTGACATGGCCGCCATGGACACGGCCGCCTGTGCGATCGGCTACTACGATGCGAAGACCGCCACGCGCCATCGGCAAGCGGTGCTGGCGATGTTCGCGCAAGCGTGCGAACCGTTGCGCAGCGACGGTCCGTATGACTTCGGTCAGTCCGATCTGGCCGCACGCATTCGCGATGCCGGACTGGAACTGGGGCGCGAACCGGATTTCTGGCACACGCCACCGGCTGCCGCGCTGTTCTTGCATCGCAAGCTGGGTGGGGTGTATTTGCTGGCAGCGCGGTTGCAGGCGAGGGTGGACATGGCGGTGCTGATCCGTGGGCTCTGGTAGAACAGCGAGGCCGTCACGAATTGGGCCAGCGGCCGGCATAACCCGGATGCGCTCATTGATCTGCCGAGTGCCAACTGCAGTCTCACTGCAGCCCGTCAAGTACCCGGTAATCACTATCCTGTACCGGCAAAAACCGGATCGCATTCATGCTGCTCAGTAGCGGTGTCGCGACAGGTACCCGATTGCCGAGGAAGACGGACCGGATCTTGTCGGTGATGTCGGCACACAGCTTGCCGCGAAACACGAAGGGGTCCATCGGCAGTGATGCAGAGCGCCACAAGATTCGGACATCCTGCTCGCGCAGCGTGCCCTCCCTGGCCATTTTTGCAAGCTGGAAGCTCGATACGAAAGCCGCTGTGGCGCGTCCGTCAAGCACGGCCATCGTTGCGCCGGTATGACTGCCGGCATACGAGACACGCCCGAACCAGCCCTCCAGCGATGCACCGACAAGCTCGCTGAAGTCTTGGCGCGGCACCTTGCTGCCTGAAGTGCTATCCGGATCAACCAGCGCCAATGACCGGCCTCGCAGGTTGGCCGCCCGCTTCATCGGACCACTGGCACGCACGATCAGCAACGCCTGATAAAACGGGCCGGCTTGCTGGAACGCGCTAGCCTGCTGCGAGAAGGTGGCAAACGGTGTAATGGTCGGATCCATTTTTCTTGCGCTCAGGTACGACGACGGACCGAGCCTGGCGAGATCGACCTCGCCCGCCAGCAAGCCCTCAATGACGGCGCCGTAGGAGGCCGGCGTAACCACTTCAACCGGCATGCCCAGCGTGGCTTGCAAGCGGTCGAGCAGCGGCCGAAAGCGTTCCAGATCAAGCTTCACGTCGCCTTCAGGTACCATCGAATAGCGCAGGCGCAGCGGGCGTTCGCAATCGCTTGCGTGCGCTATCGAGAGGCCCGCCAGCAGCATGGCAAGGGTAGCGCTCCAGCGTTTCACGACGGCATCAAGCGGCATACGCCTGCGGGTGCCGCAGCAACGCAGTGATCTCTGCGGCTGGCGCCGGCCGGTGAAAATAATACCCCTGCAATTCATCGCAACCAGCCGTTTTCAGGTGAACCACCTGGTCGCGTGTTTCGACACCTTCGGCGACGACTTTCAAGCCGAGGTTATGGGATAGCGAAATGGTCGACGAGACGATCACCGCGTCACTGTTGTCGTTGCGGATGTCGCGAATAAAAGAGCGGTCGATCTTGACCGTGCTGATCGGCAGGCGCTTGAGGTGACTCAGGCCCGAAAAGCCGGTGCCATAGTCATCCAGCGAAATCCGCAGACCGAGTTCGTTAAGCGCGCGCAGTACCTTTTCAGCCAGTGCCGGCTGTTCTATGAAACAGCTTTCAGTGACTTCGATTTCGATCAGCGCGGCTGGTAATGCATACTTTTTCAGGCAGGCAGTCAGGATGTCGGGCAGCGTTTCATCGCGTAACTGCCGTGCTGAAATATTGATTGCCACTGGTAACAGGGCCAGCCCGAGCGCCTGCCAGTGGGCGACCTGTGCGCACGCCATGTCGATGACGTGGTTGCCTAGCGCTACGATGCAATCGTGCTCTTCGGCCAGTTCGATGAACTCGCCCGGAAAAATCAGGCCGTGCTCAGGATGCTGCCAGCGCACCAGCGCTTCGAGGCCCACTGGACGGAAATCGATACAAGCTACGCGCTGCTGGTAGTGCAGGCAAAATTCGCCGTCTCGTAGTGCGCGGGCAAAACGCGTTACCAGTTCGGCACTGCGCGCCGACGTCGCATTGAGCGAGGCTTCGTAAAAACGGAAGCAGCCGCGCCCGCTTTGCTTGGCCAGGTACATGGCGCGGTCGGCGCGCGAGAGCAGCGTGTCGATCTCTTCGCCATCCCCCGGATACAGGGCGACGCCGATGCTGGGGGTGATATCAAGATCATGGCCATCGAGGTCGAGGTAGGGCTCCGACAAGGAGGCAACCAGTTTTCGGGCGACGATGGCAACCGCTTCGTCATTGTCGAGGTCCGATACCAGCACGGAAAATTCGTCTCCACCCAGGCGCGCGGCCAGGTCATGGCCACGCAGCGACAGACGCAAGCGGCTGGCAACCTGTTGCAACAGCAGGTCGCCGACGCTGTGACCATGAGTATCGTTGATGACTTTGAACTTATCGAGGTCAAGAAAGAATACCGCCGTCAGTCTGCGGCTGCGTCGTGCGCGTGACAGCTCAATGGCGGCCAGTTCGTAGAACTTCATGCGGTTCGGAATATTGGTCAGGAAGTCCAGTGAGGCAAGCTGAAATGCACGCACTTTTTCTGCTTCGAGCTGATTGATCAGGGTCCGGTTGCGCGCTTCGGAGGCGGTCAGTCCGGCGTTCAGACCACGCTGGCGCTGCGCCAGCACAATCAGTCCTGCGCTGGCCATCAGGATCAGCAGGGAGATGAGCGTTGCACGGATCAGAGATTGCGTGTTGCGTGACGTGAGTTCGTCAAGTACCGCAGCGCGATCACGCGTGACAGTGACGACCAGCGGAAAATGGTCTAGCCGGCGGAACACGCCGATGCTAGCACCGCTGTCACCCGGTCGCGCGGCATCAATCGTGCCGGATAATTGTGGACTACCAATGAAACTGGCATAGCCGGTGCGTTCGAGATCAATTCCGGCAGACACAGTGCCATCGACCATCTCGGCTAACTGGAGTCCGCGGTTATCGATGATTTCGATACGACTGCGCGTACCCAGGCTGGCTTCCTTGTAAAGCGCCAGCAGGTAACCCAGGTCGATGTACCCGGCGAATGCTCCGATCCGGCGCTGGCCGGAAACCAGCGGTACTGCTACCGGGATGCGCCATCCGGCCCGGGCATCGGTGACACTGTTGCTGCCGATGACAAGCCATTGCGGTGTTTCGGCATACAGAACCGTACGGGCAAACAGTTGCAGTTCGGGCTCGACCTCGCGGCGCGATGACGAGTAGGCGAGTTGCCCGTCAGCGTCGAAGATTGCCATGCGCAGAAACGCCGCATCGCCGATTGCTAACGGATTACCGGGCTGCGCATTGTCGTGAGGTTGCTCAAGAAAAGTGGTGCTCAAGCGCGCGTAGATGGATGTGCGCCCGAACACCTCTCCCAGATTGGCGGCGACGATGGACGCTACATGACTACTTGTTACGACTGACTTTTCAAGGGCTTCGACCCGATCAACGGCTATTCGGGAATTGGTGATGGCAAAAATCATGACGATCAGCGTAAACGCCATCAATCCAATTCCTGCCACCAGTCCTTTCCCGTTACCCAGTAGTCTCTCTTTCAAAGATGCGTTGTGCAATGTGGCGGATACCAAGTGAGTGACCTGTAATGTCTAATATTGGCTGTGCCGATGGTACCCTGCAAAAATGACGGCTTGATTAAAAAAATAATCTCGAGATTAATTATTCTTCCTCTTGATCAGGTAATTTTAACCTTCCAGTATGAAAATCATACTCATACACTTCGCCATAACGTCCCCACTCGACTGCGACCTCCAGTACCCGCTTGGCTTCATCAGCCTTCAGGAATTCTTCCAGCAATTCGATGAACGGGCCTTCCGGCGAAGTGCCGCTCGGTTCGCGTTCTAGCTGATGGCGGATGCGTGCCGCCAGCGGCACGTGCGTCAGCACCTGCTGGCCGAACAGTTCCTGGCGCAGCGTCTGGTCGGCATCGGCGTAGCGCTGGCCCAGCGGTGTCAGCGTGATGTCACCCTTGTCAACATGCGCCAGGCCGAGCAGGCTGAGCGCTTCGTAGGTGTGGAACAGGTCGTCGTCGGCCAGTTCGGTTTCCTCGGCCAGTTCCGGCAGGTCGGCGCGGCCATTGAACGGCGCGCCGGCAAGCAGATCGAGTACTCCTTCGATACGGCTGACGTCGGTTTCCGGCAGGCGGTAACCGAGGTGCATCGCAGTGGCCTCGCCGGGCACGGTGCTTTGTGGCTGGCGCATCGTCATCAGGCCGTAGACCTCATCGATCAACCCGCGCACTTCGACCGAATCGGCACTGCGCGGACGCGGCAGATCAATGCGGATTTCGCTGCGGATGCGGCCCGGGTCGCTCGACAGGATGATGATGCGGTCCGCCATCATCACGGCTTCCTCGATGTTGTGCGAGACGATCAGGATGCCCTTGGTCAGGATACGATTGCTGTCCCACAGGTCGAGGATGTCGTTGCGCAGTGTTTCGCCGGTCAGGACATCGAGTGCCGAAAAAGCTTCGTCCATCAGCAGCACATCGGGATTGGTGACCAGTGCACGGGCAATGCCGACGCGCTGGCGCATGCCGCCCGACAGTTCGCGCGGCAAGGCGCCGCCAAAGCCGGCCAGCCCCATCAGTTCGAGCATCGCATCGGCGCGCTTTTCGCGTTCGGATGGCGCAATGCCCTGGGCTTCGAGACCGAGCTCGACGTTCTGCTGCACCGTCAACCACGGAAACAAGGCGAACGACTGGAATACCATCGCCACGCCAGTGGCCGGTCCGGCGATCGGCTGGCCGCGATAGCGGGCGGTGCCGGCATCGGCCGGAATCAATCCGGCGATGATGCGCAACAGCGTTGATTTGCCCGAGCCGGATTTGCCCAGCAAGGCAACGATTTCGCCTTCGGCCAGCGCAAAATCGACACCGTCAAGAATCAGTCGCGGCGCACCATCGGCACTGCGAAACGATTTGGCCACACCGGCCAGTACCATCAATCCTGGTTTATTCATGCCCGTTCCTATCGGCTGCGGTCTTCGGCCAGCGAGTACAGCCTGCGCCAGAAGAACCGGTTCAACAACATCACAAAAATACACATCACGCCGATGCCGAGTGCGATCCGGTGAAAGTCACCGGCGTCGGTCATCTGTTTGATATAACTGCCCAGGCCGTCAGCGATCAACGTGGTTTTGCCCCAGGTGACGTATTCGGCCACGATGCTGGCATTCCACGAGCCGCCACTGGCGGTAATGGCGCCGGTCACGTAGGCCGGAAAGATTGCCGGTAAATAGACCCGTTTCCATTTCAGCCAGCCCTTGAGGCCGAGGTTGTCGGACGCCAGTCGTAATTCATTGGGGATCATCGAGGCGCCTGCCACCACGTTAAACAGGATGTACCACTGGGTGCCGAATACCATCAGCGGACTGAGCCAGATGTTGGCATTGAGTTTGAACGTGACCAGTACGAACACCACAATCGGGAACATCAGGTTGACCGGGAACGCGGCCAGAAATTGCGCCAGCGCCTGGACCCGTTGCGAATACTGCGGACGCAAACCGATCCAGACGGCAATCGGTACCCAGACCAGCGAGGCCAGTGCGATCAGCAGCATCACGCGCGCCAGCGTGATCAGGCCCAGACCGACCACATGCAAGGCTTCGCGCCAGCCAACATCGCTGCGTACAAAGGTTACCAGCCAGTAGGCTGCTGCCAGCGACAGCAATACGATGGTGACGTCCCATGCGCGGGCAATCGATTTGATGCGGGTCTCCGAGCGTGCGTCCGGTGCCACCCGGACCGGGCGCAGGCTGAACCAGCTCAGTGTGCTGCCCATCATGCGCCAGAAGCGGCCGGTCAGTTCGCGTATCCAGAGGCTGCGCCGGCCCCAATCGAGCAACCACGAACGCTGCGCGCTGTCGCCCTGGGTTTCCTCAAAACGGAATTTATCGGCCCAGGCCAGCAGCGGACGGAAAAACAGCTGGTCGTACAGCGTGATCCCGAACAGCATTGCCGCGATGGCGTAGGCAATCGCGCGACCGTTTTCGGCTTCGATCGCCATCGCGATATAGGCACCGATGCCGGGCAACTTGATGTCTTGTCCACCGACCGAGATCGCTTCGGCAGCGACCAGAAAAAACCAGCCGCCCGACATCGACATCATCATGTTCCAGAGCAGGCCGGGCATCGCGAACGGCAATTCGAGACGCCAGAAACGCTGCCAGCCGGAGAGCCGGAAGACACGTGCCGCTTCGCTCAGTTCGGGCGGTACGGTGCGCATCGACTGATACAGGCTGAATGCCATGTTCCATGCCTGCGAGGTAAAAATCGCAAAGATCGCAGCGCATTCGACACCCAGCAGGTTGCCGGGAAAAAGCAGGATGAAGGGCGCAATGGCGATGGCTTGAAAACCGAGGATGGGTACCGATTGCAGGATGTCGAGCATCGGCACCATGATTTTTTCGGCGGCACGGTATTTGACCGCGATGGCGGCGAACGCAAAACTAAACAGTAGCGAGCAGGCCAGCGCCGTGAACATGCGCAGCATCGTGCGCAACAAGTAGTAGGGCAGGTAGACCGGGTCGAGCGAGATCGGGGTCGGCTGGCCGACGATGAACGGGCGCGACATTTGCATTGCACCAAAGGCAAGCCCGGCAATGACGGCCAGTACCAGCGGCAGCAGGATCCAGTCCCAGCGGTTGGGACCCGCCGCCAACACCGATTGCCCGGCGCGGCGCGGGGTGAATAATTCAAACATGGTGCTCGTTCCTGTAGGTGGTGCGCGTAATGCCTGACCGGGCGACCGCATTCGGGGTCACAGGCAAGACGATGATGTGCTGGTTGCGTCAGGGCGCTGCGGGATAGGTCGCGTGCGCGGAAAAAGCCCGTCATTATGAATCAATCGGATGACTGCGGAGATACAAAATTGTGCATCGCGGCAGTTACTTGACTTCATCGCGTCGACCTCGCGGAAGTTGTTTTTTACAGGCCACTGCGTACAACGATGATTTCTGCGATTATGCACGCTCTTATAAAGGATCATCATGCCGACATCAACGCAATCCGAAGCCGTCAACACTGACTCGCGCCTGTTCGAAGCCGTACATCTTGGCCCGCTGCGCCTGCAAAACCGTATCGTCATGGCACCACTGACCCGCAGCCGCGCCCTTGAAGGCGACATCCCTAGCGAACTGGCCATTGAGTACTACACCCAGCGCGCCACCGCCGGCCTGATCATCGCCGAGGCGACCCAGATTTCACCCCAGGGCAAAGGCTATATCCTGACCCCCGGCATTTACAACGACAGCCAGGTACTGGCCTGGAAGCGCATCACCGATGCCGTGCACGCCAAGGGTGGACATATCTATTTGCAACTGTGGCACGTTGGTCGTATTTCGCATCCGTCGATCCAGCCTGACGGTGCTCTGCCGGTTGCCCCATCGGCGATCAAGCCGGAAGGGAAGTCCTATACCGCAGACGGTTTCGTGCCGATGGTGACACCGCGTGCGCTGGAGACGTCCGAAATGCCCGGTCTCGTCGAGCAATACCGTACCGCTGCGCTCAATGCGAAAGCCGCCGGTTTCGATGGCGTTGAAGTGCATGCCGCCAATGGCTATCTGCTTGACCAGTTTCTGCGTGACAAGACCAATCATCGTACCGATGAATACGGTGGCTCGATTGAAAACCGTGCCCGCCTGGTACTCGAAGTCATGGCCACTGTCGTCGACGTCTGGGGCGGTGATCGCGTCGGTGTGCGTATTTCGCCATTGAGTAAATTCGGCGACATCGACGACAGCAATCCGGAACCGCTGTTCACTTATCTGGTCGAGTCGCTCAATGCGTTCAACCTGGCTTACCTGCATGTCATCGAAGGCGATACCGGCGGCACCCGCGAAGTCGCCGGTGGCTTCGACCTGCAAATCCTGCGCCGCTTGTTCAATGGTGCTTACATGGCCAACAACGGCTACGACAAGGCACTGGCCAGCAGTGCGCTTGATACAGGACACGCCGATCTGATTTGTTTCGGACGTCCTTTCATTGCCAATCCGGATCTGGTCGAGCGCCTGCGCACCAATGCGCCGCTGAGCGAGGCTGATCCGGCAACGATGTACGGCGGCGACGCCGGTGGGTACATTGACTATCCGGTTTCAGGCGCTAAAAAGGCATCCTGAAATAACGCGTTGTCACGATAAAAAACGCCAGGCTATTGCCTGGCGTTTTTTATTATGCAGTGCGTGCCTGCATCAGCCTTTGGACAACTTCATGTTCAACGGATCAGCGGTCAGGTAGCCGACTGCTGCACCGTAGCGGTCCTTGTAGTTAGCCCGCACTAGCGGATCAAGCGTCGGCTGCACTTTTGCATGCAGCGAGCCCCAGTCACCGGCATGCTGGAAATTGCTCATGATGTAGGTCCAGCCGTTGATGTTGTCCGCGACATGCAGACCCGTTGCCTCGGCACCGGAAGGCATCGACAAAAGGCGCGACAAGACCTTGGTATCGACGTTGTAGGCCCAGACAAAATTGTTGACGTGCGAACTGCTGTCTTCGCCGATGAATAGCGTACGCATGGCTTCCGAAAACTTGATGTTGTCCGGATTGCCGATCTTGTCCGGATTGGCTTTGTTGCCCAAGGCATCCGGGGCAATATCTTCACCGACCAGCAAGGCCTTGATCTGCACGGGCATCCATTGGCTGTTGATCGCTGCGCCAAACTGATCGTTTTGTCCGCCGGTCAATGTGTGCGCCATGATGCCGCCCGCTACCAGCGCCTTGTCCAGGGCAATGCCGCTGGCTGCGTTCCAGCCTTTGCCGGTCTTGACCATCGAATCCTGCATGTTTTGCAGCGCCGAGTAGGCGATCTTGTCCTTGATATTGACTGTTGTACCTTCCATTTTCGAAAAGCCCATGCTGCCGCCAGCGAGATAGGCATAGCGATGCGTTTCGAGGAATGCAGCGGCTTTTTCCATGCCGGGCTTGACCTTGATCCAGTTGGCAGTGCCGCTAACAAACACCTTGGTGAAGGTGGCATCGGCCGGGTCGGTGGTTACGACCGTCATGATATCGGTGGACTTCAATGAGTTGGCCAGTGCTTCGATTTCGGCGCTGGTGGCGTGACCAAGGTTGATCCAGGTGATGGCGGCGCCAGCTGCGGCCGGGTCAATCGAGAAACCGGTGCCTAGCTTGCCGACGTACAAGGTGCCTGCCGACAGGTCTTTTTCGCGGTCAGCGACAAACACGAACAGTCCGCTGTTGGTGGCGTCATCGCCCATCAGGACGGTGCGGTTGTCCGGCATCACTTGCACTAGTTCATGCGAGATGCGACCAAGGCAATAATGCTTTTTGATCGTGCCAGAGCCGTCGGGGTTGACGGTGACTTCCGGCAGGTGACCGTAGTGGTACGGATTGGCCGTTGTTGTATTACCGAACAGGTTCTGGCTGAAGGCCATGAACTGCGAATCGGTCGCAGCAGTGGTCGCATCCGGCTCGTATTCTTCGCTCGACAGATGGGTGTTCCAGGGGGACAGGCTGGAGCCGCAGGTAATCCACAGGCCATGGGCGCCGGATGTATCCACGTTGTGATAACTGACCAGCGAGAGCTTGCCGGTGGTCTGGTCCTGATCCAGCGTCAGCACGGCAATCGGGGAGGGCAATTGGCCGTAAAGGCTGTCTTGGGCCTGATCTCTGGTGGTGTATTCGAACTGAACCACGGCAAACACGGTCTTGCCTTTGACGCCGGCAACGGCAGCATTGGCCAGTGACAACAGCGACGTACCATCCGGCGCATCCGAGAAATACTGTGGCGTCTTGCCTGCTACCGACCGGTCAAGGATGGGCTGGTTTCTGATGTCGACGTAACCGCCACTGAGGATGGTGCCACCGCCGGTTTTTGGCACCAGATCACCGGTGATGAAAAAGGGCTGGTAGGCGAGCTTGAAGCTGACTGTCGTGTTGTCGCTGTACAGAACATTCATGATGGAGCCGGCAGTCGTTGTGGCCATTTCCTTTGGAATCGCCAGCGACGGCGCAGGCATTGCCGTGAACGATACAGACAGGAAGTCGGTGACCGATGGCGCCACTGATGAACTGGTGCCGCCGCAACCAGCGAGCAACGACGTGGTCGCAAAAGCGCCCAATGGAAGCATGGGTGCGCAGCCCAGGAATTTGAGCAGCTGGCGACGGGAGGCTTGCGGCAGATCGGACATGTTTTTATTTCCCACAGTTGGATGCAATGGAGCCGGTGGGTACCGGCGGGTCAGGAAAAAGTCTGACTACCGCCGAGTATAAAAATCTAATATTACCGTGGCATGAATTGTCATTTATTTGTCAGCCAGACGTGACTTGACGCGCCAATGAAAAATGCCAGGCACGTGGCCTGGCATTTTTTTTTCAGCTAGCCCCGCTACTAGGCAGTGCTATTGCTGATTTAAAACGTATGAGTAATGCCGAGTGCCACCCCGGTAGTGCCTACGTCAACCAGTTCTTCACGATACAGATCCGCATAGATGTTGGTCCGCTTCGACAAGGGATGGTTGATTCCGACGGTGAACTTGTCGTTGCCGCTTTCCTTGATTTTGCCGTAGCCGCCACGAACGGTATCGATTCCGACCAGATACGTCCCCGCCACCATCATGCTGGTGAGCTTGTTGTTGCTGCGCGCAAACTTGGTTTCGGAGTAAGAACCGAGCAAGGTCATCGCACCAAACGTGTAGCCACCGGCGACGTAAGTGATGTCGCTGTCGATATGATTTTTTTCATAGGACAGCATTGTCGTCAAACCACCGTTGGCGTAGTTCAGCGAAACGCCTTTCTGGCGCGTGTCGGCCAGTGTCTTTGCTGGATCGTCCCCGACCGCACGTTCGATTTCAGCATCGACATGCACCGAGAAGCCCGCCATGTCCGGCGTGCTGTAATACACGGCATTGCTGGCGCGTGAATAATTGTGATAGTCGACCGTGACCAGACCATCGCTATTGAAGTCACCGTTGTAGTTGGCCAGCGAACCGTTGAACGCGCTGTCAGCCCATGGATCGTAGATCCACTTCTTTTGCCACAGTGGTGTCAGAGCGCGCCCCAGACGGACCGTGCCGAAACGCTTGCTGGCGAGTCCGACTGTCGTTTCGCCCTGGAAAAGAGCGGTCGATTTTTCCTGACCGCCGGTGTCCGGATTGAAGCGCATCTGGAGATTAAAAATGGCGGACAGGTCGCCACCGAGTTGCTCGGCGCCCCTGAAGCCGAGCCAGTTGTTCTGGCCGCGGTCAAGGCGAGGTGATTTGCCTGATTCCTTGACGATGCCGAGGTCGATATACCCGTACATTTGCACGTTCGACGTTTGTGCACTGGCTGTGCCAGAAATGCCGGACAGAGCGCCCAGTGCCAGAATGCTGATCGTTTTTTTCATTTTTTCATTTCTCCGTAATTATTTTTTTGCAGCAGCGAGTGACTGGGCAATCCAGCCATCAAATAACGCCTGGTGTGCCTTGATCCAGCCATTGGTATGGCGTTCGATATCAGCTGATGATCCTTCGCCTTTGTTCATACGCATGTTCTCGGCACTGATATCGGTCATTGGCAGTTTCATTAACGAAAACAGCTTGGCCGCGGCCGGGTTGGCTTCCACAAAGACTTTGTTGGCAACGATATTTTGCTTGTTCACGACGAAGCCGTAGTTCTTGCCGTTCGGCAGTTTCGTGTCAGTTTTGGCTTGATCGCCGGGGAGGGACGAAAATGGCACTTCCAGCCAGACCACATCGCGACCCGGAACCATCACACCACTAACCCAGTACGGGGTCCATGTGTAATAGAAAATCGGCTTGCCTTCTTTGTGGCGGGTAATCGTATCGGCGATCAGCGCCGAATAACTACCTTGCTTGTGTGTAATCGAACCGCGCAGCTTGAACGCTGTCAGCTGATGCTCGATGACAGCTTCGCAGCCCCAGCCTGGATCACAACCGGTCAGGTCAGCGGTGCCATCGCCATCGGTATCAAACAGCTTGGCAATTTTCGGATCGGCAAACTGGCTGATGTTGGTGATGTTGTACTTGGTGGCGGTCGCTCTATCGATCAGATAACCTTGTGCCGAATTGTCCGAGTACACACCGGTACGTGAGAGCTTGGCATCGCCACCGGCGTTTTGATAAAACGCTTCATGCAATGGATTCCAGTGGTCGGCCATGAAGGTGGCGTCGCCATTGGCGACGGCGATATGGGCCGTCGGTGGAGCAATTTCCTTGATCGACTGGACGTCATAGCCCAGTTTTTTCAGTGCTTTGGTAACGAGCAATGTCTGGAACGTTTCTTCAGCAATCGTGTTCTGTACTGGCAGCACTTTGATGCCTTTGCCGGGCAGATCGGCCGCGGTGGCCGGTGCGGCGAAACTCATCGCGATCAGCAGAGCGCCGAGGTAATGACTTGCGGTTGAAAGCCTCATTGATTGATTCCTTTTTTAATGGTGTAAATTTTTCCGTTAATTTTTTTAACGAAGATGGTGCGAGTCATGGTGGTTAGCCATGGGCGGTATGCATGGCTGGAATCCATGCATGTCACTCAGGTTGCCGCTGGCGCCGGGGATTTTTTCATCGCCTGCGAAGTGGCTTCCGGGGCTGCAGAATGCCCAACCTTGTGAGCAGGCCGCATCCGGTAAAACAGGCCGATTGGTCCGGTTTCATACCAATGGCGCACGCCGCGGCGTGACTGGCCGGCGGCTTGTGTGATCCGGTCCAGCGAGATCGCCAGCAAGACAATGCCGAGGCCGCCAACGGTCGCCAGTCCCATATCCAGGCGACCGATACCGCGCAAGACCATTTGTCCGAGTCCGCCAACGGCAATCATCGAAGCGATCACCACCATGGACAACGACAGCATCAGCGTCTGATTAACGCCGGCCATGATTGACGGCAGGGCCAGTGGCAACTGCACTTTGAGCAGCATTTGGGCAGGTGATGCGCCATAGGCACGCGCTGCTTCGATCAGGTCCGGACGGACCTGACGGATTCCAAGATTGGTCAGCCTGACCAGCGGTGGCAGTGCAAAGATGATGGTCACAATGACGCCCGGTACGTTGCCGATACCAAACAACATGACAACCGGTACCAGGTAGACGAAGGCAGGTGTGGTTTGCATGGCATCGAGTATCGGACGCGTGATGCTCTGCGCACGATCACTACTCGCCAGCAAGATACCGAGCGGCAAGCCGATTACCAGACAAAATGCGAGCGACGTCAGCACCAGTGACAGCGTGACCATTGCCTCCGGCCAGATACCCAAACCTGCGACTACCAGCAAGGAAATGACGGTACCGATAGCGACTGCGCGGCCGGCAAACTGCCAGGCCAGCAGGCCGAAAATCGTTATCATGGCCAGCGTTGGCACGCTTTGCAGTGAACCTTCAACCCACGTTAGCGTGTTGTCAATCGGTACGCGAACGGTCTGAAAAAACGGCCGGAAATGCGTCACGAACCAATCAAGACCGTGGTTAATCCAGCTTTCGATCGGCGATGAACCGTCAAGAAATTGCCGTACCTGTTCCATGAAACCGGCCGGTGCATCCGCCGGCGTACTACTGACCGGCGCATCCATCCAGTTGCCGGCTCCGGCCGAGCTGGCTGCGTCCATACCACCACCACCCCACGGATCAGCTGGAACGGCAGCATCGGCGGCGCCAGTGGCCCAAGGGTCAACCGGTGCAACGACAGATTGCGCTGCCGGGGCGGTATCCCAAGCTGAACTTGCGGCAACATTCGGCACAGCTTGTGTGGTGGTGATATCCGGCATCGATGGGTCTTTCAAAGGAGTCGTCATTGCGCAGGCACCAGTGGGGTATCGCGATCAAGAAACTTCAACAGTGTGGTCTTGCTGATGGCACCGCAGTAATGGCCATCCTCGGCCACGACCGGTATTGGATAGGGCGCTTTGGCTACCTGCCCGAACAGATCGCTGACTGACGCTTCACCGGATATTTTTTCCGAGTGCGGCAGGAAGGCGTGCGCCAGTCCAAGCGGACCTTCGTGGCCAAGTAACGCAGTCCGTAGCGATTCGGCTGAAACCATGCCGAGATAATGCTGGCCGGGACTGATCACGTAGGCATATTCGCGGTCGTTGTCTTCCAGCATTTTCAGTGCTGCGCGCGCACCACGGCTCGGATGTTCCGAGACGACAATCTGGCTTTTTCGGGCGATGTCCGCGGCCTTGAAGACGGCTGCGGCATCAACACCATGAACGAAGCTGCGGACATAGTCATCTGCCGGATTGCGCAGGATTTCATCGGGCGTACCAACTTGCACAACCATGCCATCTTTCATGATGGCGATGCGGTCACCAATGCGCATTGCCTCGTCGAGGTCATGCGAAATGAAGACCACAGTGCGGCGTCGTACTTGCTGCAAACGCAAGATCTCGGATTGCATCTCGGTACGAATGATCGGGTCGAGAGCCGAAAATGCTTCGTCCATCAACAGAATTGACGGATCCGATGCGAGAGCGCGGGCGAGGCCGACGCGCTGCTGCATGCCGCCCGATAATTCGTCCGGAAAGCTCGCATCCCATCCGGTCAGGCCAACCTGATCGAGCGCCTTGAGTGCTTGCTCGTTACGGGTGGCACGATCCACGCCGGCCAGTTCCAGACCAAACGCGGTATTGTCGAGAACCGTCATGTGCGGCATCAGCGCAAAGGACTGAAACACCATGCTGATGTCCTTGCGGCGTAATGCGCGCATGTCCTTGGCGGAGAGCTTGTTAATATCGACGCCAGCAATTTCGATCGTGCCAGCCGTCGGCGTAATAAGGCGGTTGAGCATGCGAACCAAGGTCGATTTGCCCGAGCCGGACAAGCCCATGACGACGAAAATTTCACCGGCTTCGATAGTGAAACTAGCATTGAACACGCCAATCGAATTACCCGTGCGTGCCAGAATGTCCTGCTTGCTGACACCCTGATTGACGAGTTCGAGTGCTTTTTCCGGCGCCTCGCCGAAAATCTTGAATACTTTATTGATGCTGATCTGCTTGGCCATGGCGGGTCCCTTTTTTGTTGTTGGAGGGTGGAGTGGCAAGGACCTGCGCTGGACGCAGGCGGCGATCCCGACGAGCGGGCAGGGTAACGGCATGAAAAGTCACGGCATGGGATTCCGGTCTTTTTTTTGCGGGTTACGTGAATGCCATCCGGGCAACGGGGTGGAACTGTTTGCTGTACTTTCTGGCGCAGCGCTACGAAAAACTTGCGCGGCGTAAGTCCGGAAATGAAGCTTGAATTGCTGAAGAGAGCGAAAAGGCCAACCGAGTTGGTAACGCGTAAATCGTTAAAGTCGGTCAACTTCCTTTATTTAAGCCTCAAAAGGCCGCGTATTATAGTTAATGTATATCTTTAAGTCAACTTTAGATTAACATTGCTGATTGAATCATCGTTGCGACTGAATCTGTTTTTTTCGTGGAAAGGTGTATCGTGCCGCCCTGACGCAGCAGTGATGTTTGCGACAAGTAGTGCTTTTGGTTACTTCACTGATCGGATCTGTCAATGCAACAACCCATCGAATCGCACAAGCTTCCTTCATCTAAAGCGGCGCGGCGGCGCGGGCGAATTTCCAGAACTACACTGACTTATGCGGTGTTTCTCGGCGGTGCTTCCTGTGTCGCATTGATTTCGCTGGCGTTTGCGATGCTGGCTGAATTCATGCTGTCGATGAACGTCAAAGTAATCGGTGCCTATTCGTGGAGCGCGTTTCTGATGTTGCCGTTTGGCTTCGCCGGACTACGCTGGTTGACAATTCGCCACGCGCAACAGGCACGCGGCAGCGGTATTCCGCAAGTCATCGCCGCGATGTCTTTACCTGCCAGCAGCGGCGCACAAAAAACCCTGGTTTCGTTGCGCCAATCCATCTGGAAGATTGGATTGACTGCTTCCAGTTTGCTGCTGGGTGCATCCAGCGGCCGGGAAGGTCCTTCAGTTCAGGTCGGAGCTGCAGTGATGCTTTCGTGGGGGCGGTGGTGGCATGAAAAACTGGGGCTGCGGCTTGGATTCCGTCCGGAAGCACTGATTGCTGCAGGTGCGGCGGGTGGTCTGGCTGCGGCTTTCAATACACCCCTTGCCGGGATCGTATTTGCCATCGAAGAGTTAGGCCGAAACAGCGCTATCCGTTGGGATCGCATTGTCCTGTCAGGAGTATTAACGGCAGGATTTTTATCTCTTGCGTTATTGGGCGGGCAGTCCTATTTCCGCATTGATGAATCGATGTTAATCGTGAGCGGATCCTGGAAGGGGGTCTTGTTGTGTGCCCTCATTAACGGGGTATTGGGCGGCTTGTTCTCGAAAATATTATTGATGGGGCCGACCGGTATGTTGCCGGCACGCTGGCGCCATATTCCGTTGAAGCGGCCTATCGCCATCGCTTTCGCTTGCGGCCTGGTCGTTGCCATCGTCGGATGGTCTGTCGATGGCTCCATTTATGGTACCGGTTACACACAAACCGCAGCGTTGTTGAACGGCCGATCGACCGATGGCCAATGGTTTGGCATCGCGAAGTGGCTCGCGACTGTTGCTACGTATTTTGCCGGTATTCCGGGTGGTATCTTCACGCCGTGTCTGGCGATCGGTGCCGGTATCGGCGAGAACATCGCACTGTTATTCGGCGGCCTCATGGAGCCAAGGATATTTGCGCTGATCTCGATGGCTGCATTTCTGGCCGCTGCCACGCAAGCACCTATTACTGCCAGTGTCATCGTGATGGAAATGACCAAAAGCCAGGACGTGACGCTGTATCTGCTGGCGGCTACCCTGATTGCTTCATTTGTTGCGCGACAACTCAGCCCGCACGCCTTCTATCATTCCGTCGCACGCAGCTTCCGCCGCGAGGCACTTGCTATCCACTATGTCGGGAATGCAAATGCCGCGACCGCGACAGTGCCTGAGAAACATTAACAACCACTGAGACAGGACTCCTGTTCCTAATGCGGAACTCCCTGACGGTCTCACCGTCAGGTTCGCGTTCGCACCTCCTTATAAGACGGTGTGCGATTGTCCGCTACGTGGGATCTATCGAATGTCCGCGACACGGATGGGAAGTTCTTGCGCTGCGTCGGTAGAAAGGTTTGCCATTTAATGCACCGGAAGGATCGGATGAATCAACCGGAGTACAAGCGTGAACGAACCGTACTGAGGATGCTGAAAGCGTAGGTCGCGCGCTCCTGGTTGCTGTTAGTAAGTGGTCGTGATAATGGTCGACAGGACCTCTACGGAAGGTTCGGTTCCCGCCAGGTCGAAGGATTCGGCGCGTGAATCCGTTACCATCACGGTGTGCTGAAAACGCAAGCACGCGTGTTTAACCGGAAAATCCTGTCATGAGTCACTACCAACGCATAGCCTGCCTGTGCACTGAATCTGTCGAAACACTGTACGCGCTGGGCGCCGAAAACTACATTGCCGGCATTTCAGGATTCAGTGTGCGTCCGCCAAGAGCGCGTAAGGAAAAGCCGAAAATCAGTGGGTTCTCATCGACCAGGATCGAACGTATTCTGGCGGTCAAGCCGGATCTGGTTATCGGATTTTGTGACTTGCAAGCCGATATTTGCCGTGACCTTGCACTGGCCGGTATCGAAGTCCACCTGTTCAACCAACGCAGTATCGCCGGCATCCTGCACATGATCCGTGTGCTGGCGGCGTTGGTCGAACGCGAACAGGCTGGCAGGGAACTGGTCGCTGATTTGCAGCGCCAGATTGCAGTGGTCGTCGCACGGGCAGGGCAGGGAGTGCGCCGACCCGTGATCTATTTCGAAGAATGGGACGCGCCACTCATGAGCGGCATAGGATGGGCTGCCGAAGCTATTGTGCTGGCTGGTGGCGAAGATGCGTTCCCGGAATTGTCGGTCCAGGCTGGCGCAGGCCAACGCATCATTGCCGATCCGATGGATGTCGTACGGCGGGCGCCGGATATCATTATTGCTTCATGGTGCGGCAAAAAATTCCAGCCGGCGGCGATGCAGTCGCGGGTCGGCTGGCAAACTATTCCCGCTGTGCGCAACCAGATGCTGTTTGAAATCAAGTCGCCGGATATCCTGTCGCCGGGACCGGCCGTCATTACTGAAGGCCTGCGTCAGATCAGCGATCTGGTGGAGCACTGGAAAAAAGTTCAGATCTCCTGATTTGTTACGTCTTCAACTATTGCACCGTGACGGTGGCACTTCGCGCTGGCCTGAGTGGAAGAGATAGATTCACTCATGAATCTCCTGGCAAGTGAATTTGACGGTGGTATAAAGAAATCAGGTTTGGTTGGTTAGCACGACATTGGCTGATGGCTTGCGTGAGTGGATTGGCTTACCGTCTGCCTGCTCGATTTCCATAATTAATCTGTTTTGTTGCGCCGCTGCGTAAGTCGGTTGACCGGTAGCCCCCTCAAAATCGATGTGCGTAACGACGCCTTTGTGAAACCCGTAATTTCCCGGATGGCGGTCCGGGACAGTCATCATTGATTTGGGGAAATAGGTATGGTCATCGACACGCTCTCGAACAGGAAGACCAATTCCCTCTACATGCTCAGACAGGATAACAACCTCCGATTCTTCCTTGAGAATGACTATTTCTTTAACCCTAGCCACGTTGGCGTTTCCCGCTCCGGTAAGTGCGAAGGTATTGATTGCTTCGTTTAGGATATTTTTAAAGCTGGACATCTCACCACGTCGGATCGTTTTTTTTACTAACCCAATCGGCTCACCTCGATCATCCAGATGATCTCTATCTATAAAAAATTCAATGGTCACATTGCTTTTGAGCGTTAAATCAGGAGGATTCCTAACGGCCTCCAAATCGCCCAACAACCGGGTGGTACCAAAACGAGGTATCGGAGAAATACCTTGAGGAGATATTCGATACGAAGTGTCGTCCCTCATCATGATCGACTGAGCGTAATTAAGCTGCTTCAGTACCAATTCACGTTCCCTTGGCGTTGGATTAATAAAAAGCGAGTCGGATCGTTCAAAATTCATAATGAACGGTTCGTTCGACCCCGTTGAGCTCACCGCACTGGCCGCAGTGATCGCCGAAGCCTTCCTGCGACCCGGCGTCGTAACATTCTTCAAAAAACTGCGAATCCCTTTAATAGATTGCTTCACTAAGTTTTTTTTCGGCAGTCGATTTGACCACTTAATAGAATCAATTGACGAATCGGACAAATTTTCAAGATTTGCAGATCCTGGCGCAGTTGCTCGCTGGGTGTTCGACACCGGCGAGGGATTTTTTCTTATGGGTGAGACCATCTGTGAACCTCCAGAGAGAATAGTTTTTTAACTAAGCTTTGTGGCTCAACTGTGGCAGTTGGTTCTGTAACCTTTCACTTCAATCCGCTATGAATTTGTCCAAAGGCCACAGCAAAGAACGAGCAATCTGAATAGAGGTTCGGTAAGTCGCCAAGCCGGCCACCGACTCTCGGCCATACTGCCGACGCCCCGCTGACGTTTTCAGAAGCCGGCGTCCATCGTCTCATCCAATCTGAAGGCGGCCTCATCGTCCGTATTGGTGTTCCGTGCCGCTAGTACCGAAAGGGCGCGCTCAATCTCGTGAAACAACGGGCGTGATTGGTTGTCGTCTGACAGGCAAGCGCTGGCAATCTCTGTAAGCAACGGCGGAAAGGGCGTAGGACAACGGGCGACCAATTCTTCCAATAGCACGCCGTAGGCACGCACTTCGAGGCGTTGGAGTGCCTCTGCCTGGAAACTATCCGGTGCAAACAGTGACGCAGCGCCGAAGTCGCCAAGCAGGACGCGTCCATCGCCGGTATGGAGCAAGTTATGTCCATACAGGTCACCATGCAGAATCCCGCGCTGGTGTAGATGGTTCATTGCAGAAACAATCCCTAGTGCAAGCGCGAGCAGTTCGGTAGTACCAATCGACAGGTCGTCATCGTAGACGTCACGCGTACACGAAACCAGACTGGGCGGTCCGGCCAGGTTCTGAAATTCCGGTGCGATCAAGGGCATGATCAATCCTTCTGCGTGCTCGGGATGGCCTGTCAGCTTTCCCAGTATCGAGATTCTATTCGGATGCTGGCCTGCGGCGATGCAAGCCGCCATTTCGCTGCGTGGCAAACCGTCGCTGGTCAGCGCTCCCTTGAACAGTTTCAAGGCAACTGGATCTGTGGTGTCGCCAAGACGGTAGTTGGCGTGGTGGATTACGCCGGAAGCGCCTTCGCCAAGCTGGCCATTGAGTTGCAAATCTTCCCATCGCATATCGGGAATACTGTTACTGCTCAGTACTGCCGATTCGTACACGTCACCCAGCGGGTTACCGGCATAAGCCAGCCAGGACAAACTTGGCAATCTCAGCAGCCAATCCGGAAGATGGGTGAATCGGTTAGCGGCAATTCGCAACAGTTCTAGATGGCTACATCGGGCCAGTTGGGCTGGTAGCTCGTCGAGCTGGTTGCCGGACAACATCAGCTTCTGAAGCCGTGTGCAATATCCGATTTCAGCAGGAAGATGAGTGATCTGGTTGTCTGTCAGAACCAGCCAGCGTAATGTCGGCGGCAGGGCGCTGACAGGCACCGCGCGGATCTGGTTAGCCTTGAAGCCGATCATGCTTAATTGCGGGCACTGGCCAAGCATCGATGGCAGCACAGTGAACTGATTGTCCGAACAAAACAGAATACGTAGCTTGTGCAGACGTGGCAGATCATCCGGCAACGATGACAATGCATTGCCGGACAGATCGAGAATCTCCAACGATTCAGCGAGATTAAATATTTCGTCAGGAAATGTGGTGAGACCACATTCCAGTTTCAGGCGTGTAATGCCAGTTAATGTGCCGTTGCGTAACTGAGCCAGAGTGTGCATCACCAAAATCCTGCTGTATTGAAAAAGTGGCGAAGCTTAGCAGGTCACACTCACCGTAAGTTTCCGAGTCCAATCCGGATGCCGAGCAAGAAATTTCCCACGCAACTAAAAAACCTGTTTATATCTCCCTAGTACCAGTTACCGCCTGCAAAAATGGGTTTTTCGCGCCGGCCCCTTTTCACTATCCACACGATGTCCATGAGACCTTGATCATGATCGCCAAGCACACCATTCTTGCCCTTGATATTGCTGGTAATCCCTGGGCGTGGCTCAGTGCCCAAGAGGCTATTCATTACTATGCGATCGGCAAGGTTGCATGGGAGCTTGGGGAAGAGGATACGGTGTTTCGTGGCGGCTGGTCGCACGCAGGCGTCCAGTCAATGATTGCAGTGAAACCGATCATTGCTGTTGCCGGTTCCGGCATTATGGCGAAGATGTTACGGTCGATTCCCTTGGGCCATGACAACAATTTACTGTTCAAGCGTGACCGCTACACTTGCGCGTATTGCGGGCAGGTACTTGGACGCCATGACTTGTCGAGGGATCATGTACTGGCACGCTCCCGTGGCGGAGCGGATTCGTGGATGAACTGCGTGACATCATGCAAAAGGTGTAATTGCAGTAAGGATGCAAGGCTGGTGTCTGATTTCAAACCGTTGTTATATGTGCCTTATGCTCCTTGCCGGGCAGAGCATTTTCTACTGTCGGGAAGGCATGTTCTGGCAGACCAGCATGAGTTTCTGGCGGCTTCGCTACCAAGGCATAGCCGCTTGCTGTGAAGACGAGCAGGCCGACTGGATCTTGCCAGCCATATCGCCATTGCCATTGCCTTTGCAAGACTGGAGACATCAGTGCCGAACCTTCAATCCTGAACCTTGAGGCAATCAACCGGTCGAGTTATCTGGTGCTCACCAATTGCCGTATTGTTTCAAGCGCTGAAGCAATTCGGCACCTACCGGTGAACGATGAACCTGCGCATCGTAGCGACCCTTGATACGTTCAGCCTCTAGCCATTTCGGGCCACGATTTTTTTCAATGTCGGACTTCAGATGTGCCGCTTCGAAATGTTGTATGTTGCCCTTGCGCACCGCTGTCAATGACATCGACTTTTTGGCGTGCAAGTGCAGCCAAATCGCTGGATAGGTTGTTCCAGTCGCGTCGGGCTTGGATTCAATTTTTACTTCAAAAATCCTGTTTGGCGGGTCACTGAGCAGTCTTGCCGGTTTGTGTACCTGGCTAACTTGCCCTGCCTCCAGCAACTCAACCAATTGACTGGC
>CAILRJ010000101.1 GCA_903836575.1 uncultured Burkholderiales bacterium | reverse complement strand
GTAACAAAAAATAGGGATCAGAAAGACGAATCAGGAGGACGGAAACGCGCCTGCAAAGCATCCGGCCTGGTACCCGCCGCTGACGGTTTCATCCTTGATCGTGGTGCAGACCAGCTTGACCCATTCGTCTTTCTGGAGCACGGTGCCGTCCGGCAGCACGCCGCCAGATGCCGTGAACGACAGCACGCAAACCGGGCAGGTTTGCGCCGACGACGCACAGCGCGCCTTGCCGCTATCAGTGAATCCGGCGGTACCGAATTTGTTGTAGTGCATGAAGCCAATCATCGCGATTCTCCTTGTGCAGACAAAAATCAGGTGTTCGGGGTGTTCGGAATTCCGACAATCGGGCATTCCGGTGTGCCAGCCGTCGACCGTGTCAGCGCTTCCGATTGTGCCCGCGCAGCTTGCGGATTGTTGACCCAGGTCTTGTAGAAATCGAACGGGCAATCGGCCTTGCCGGCCGGGTCTTCGCCGGAATTAATGGTGCCGGTGTAACCACGGTGCAGCAGCTTGTACAAATGGTTTTGCGATTGCCAGTTGCGGCGCGCATCGCGAATGCTGCTGACCGACAGTTCGGCGTAGTTGATGCCCATTTCTTCGGTGCCGCATTCGCCCAGCGTGCGGCCGTCGTAGCCGACCAGTGCCGAATGGCCGAAGTACGAATACACGCCATCGAAACCCGTCGCGTTGGCCACTGCCACATAGACGTTGTTCATGAAGGCCATCGCTTTAGAGACCAGCACCTGCTGCTCTTTCGACGGATACATGTAGCCCTGGCAGCGCACGATCAGCTCGGCACCTTTCATCGAACAGTCGCGCCAGATTTCGGGATAGTTGCCGTCGTCGCAAATGATCAGGCTGATCTTCAGGCCTTTCGGGCCATCGCAGACATAGGTCGTGTCGCCCGGATACCAGCCTTCGATCGGCGTCCACGGCATGATCTTGCGGTACTTCTGCACGATCTCGCCCTTGTTGTTCATCAGGATCAGCGTGTTGTACGGTGCCTTGTCCGGATGCTCTTCATGCTGTTCGCCTGTGATCGAAAACACGCCCCAGACATTGGCCTTGATGCAGGCTGCGGCGAAGACATCGGTCTCCGGGCCGGGGATGGTGGACGCGGTGTCGAACATTTCCTGCGCGTCGTACATGATGCCGTGGGTCGAGTATTCCGGAAAAATCACCAGGTCCATGCCGGGCAAGCCGGTTTTCATACCGACCAGCATCTCGCCGATCTTGCGGGCATTTTCGAGTACCTCGGCGCGCGTGTGCAGGCGGGGCATCTTGTAGTTGACGACGGCTACGCCGACGCTGTCGTTGCTGCTGGAAATATCACCGTGTCTCATCCGAACTCCCTGTTGAATTTATTTCAATGACATTGCGACCAACCGGATCGGCAGGCTGCGTCGATCCGCACTAGACGGACAGATACTTGCTAATGGTCGGCGCATCCACATTGGCGCGCGTGTCTTCATAGACAAAACGGCCCTTGTCGATCACCAGAAAACGGTCGGCGATGTCGAGCGTGAAGCTGAGCACCTGCTCGGAAACAATGATGGTCAGCTGGCGCATCGTGCGGATCTCTTTCAGGTTGCGCGCGATGTCCTTGATGATCGACGGCTGGATGGTGCCGCCACCGCGGTGGCGTTTGCCTTGATCGCGCAGATCGGCGAACAGGTCGACTTCCTGCGCTTCCTGCCCGAGAAAACTCCGGCCAACCGCGTGCGCTGGTGGTCGGCCCTGTTGCTGGCCGGACCCGGCTGGAT
>CAILRJ010000100.1 GCA_903836575.1 uncultured Burkholderiales bacterium | reverse complement strand
GGCCACAGCACAATGAGCAGGTCGATTGGACGGCCAGCCAGATCAGACAGCGCCTCCGACAACAGCGGCGTTAGCTGGCCCTGTCCAAACAGATAGCCTTGCGGATAAATTTGTGCTAGCGGCCACGCGCAGACGACCAGCAAACCGCGACTGGCTTCATGCGAAAACCAGCGCTGACGTACTTGCAGCAAGCGGCTCTGCTGCAGAAAAAAGCCGCTACTGGCCAGTCCCAGCACGCCACCGGCAACCGCGCCGGCGACATTGGTCAGCAAGTCCAGATTAGACGGTACGCGGGTCGGCAGAAAAGTCTGGACCGCTTCCATCGTGCCCGACCACAGTACTGCCGCCACCAGCACCAGCATCAGCGCCAGCACGCCGCGCAGCAGCGGATACAGCGCAAACACCAGCAGCATGCCGAACGGTACATAGGCGATCACATTGGTCGTGATGTCGAACACGGTCCAGTAATGTGGCAGCGGCGAGGTCAGAAAACCGAGCGGCGGCAAGCCATTGCTTTGCCAGCCGGTGAACGGATACCAGCTGGCGTAGACGATCAGCAACGCATAGCCAAGCAAGGCCAGACGTGCGAAGGCCGAGCCATTTTTGGGAGGCATACCGGAGATCGCTACCGTCATTATTTGGCAAGTGGCAGCGTAGTCAGCCAGCCGAGGACATCGGTAATCAAGTCATCGCTGGCCGCTGCCAGCGCCTGCGCTCCGCCGGCGGCATCGGCGCTGGTGGCCGAACGCTGCTGCGTGAAGCTCTTTTGGGCTACCAGCAGGCGGCCGCGGAACACCGCCACGCGCAGCGTGAGCTGTCCGGTGCTCTCTGTCGGGGTGGTGAATAGCTGCGAAAAATCATCGACCTCAAGGCGCAGTAATGGCACATTGAGCGCACCATCGGAGCCGCTCAGCACGGTACTGCCGGCCTGGCCGAGCCGCGCCTTGAGTCGTTGCTCGATCAATTGGGCCGGCGCCATGCTCCAGCGGCTGTTGGCGAATTGCTGTGGTTGCTGACTGCTGGCATAGGCCAGCCGATACATCATGCGCGGGTTGTCGAGAAACGACGACGAGGTCGCGCTGGCAACGCTGAGCGCGGGCAGTGCGCCGGCGACACTGCCGGGCGCCGGCAGCGGACCGAGATCGAACAGTATCTTCGGCGCCGAAGGGGTAGCGCATCCGGCGAGCAGCAGGCTCGCGACGAGCAAAAGACGTTTCATGGCGATCCCGTAAAAGTAAAAAACTGCATCAGTGGGCTGGCACGACAAAACCGGCCTCGCCCGGACCCGGCGCTTCCGGTGCCGCACCGAACAGGATACTTTGCGGACGGCTATTGAAGGTCTCCAGTGTGCGGTTGACGGCGCGCAGCGTCGAACTGGCATCGCCACCGAGCGGCACGATTTCCCGTTCGATGCGGCCGGCTGCCGAGCCAAGCTGATCGGCTGCCAGCGTGAGCCGGTCGAGCGTGCCATTTGGCGCTTGCAGGCGCGTCGACATGCCGGCGAGGTTGTTGGCTAATTTGTCGCTATCGACGGCCAGCGTATTGATCGATGCCAGCGTGCGGCTGGCCCGCATCGTCAGCTCCGGCAAGCGCGACAGTGTCGGTTCGAGTCGGGCCGGAATTGCCTCGAGCGCGAGCGCCGCTTTGCTGATGTCGCTAAACGCACTGAGCATCACGGCCTGGTTGGCCGGCTTCATCAGATTGTTGAGCCGCAGTGTCAGTTCTTCGGTTTGCTGGAGGATCGCCAGGCCGCGCGTCTGCAGGTTCTCGAACAGGCCCGGACGCATGTCGATGCGCGCGAGTTGTTGCTTCGAGCTGGTCAGCTTGAGCGGCTTGCTGCCATCATCATCGAGCTGCACGTAGGCGATACCGGTGACCCCTTGATAACCGAGCACGCCATAGGTCGAATGGGTCATCGGCGTATCCGGCTTGACACTGATGTGGACCAGGATCTGACCCGGCACGTTCGGGTCGAAGATGATTTCGTCGACCTTGCCGACATCGAGTCCGCGATAGCGCACGTCGGCTTGCGGATTGAGGCCGGGGACCGATAGCTTGGTCGCCATTTCATACGGTACCCGCGCCACCCGGTCGCGGTTGAACCACATCGCCAGCAGGATACCGGCCACCAGCAGGGCCAGCGTGAAGATGCCGGCCATCAGGGCATGGGATTTATTTTCCATAATGTTTTTTCATCCTTGCTGTTGCTCCAGTGCCTGTAGCGCGCGCCGTCCGCGCTCGCCCAGGAAAAATTGTTCAATGAACGGATGCGGCACCGCAATCACTTCTTGCGCACTACCGTAAGCGATCAGGTGCTTGTCGGCCAGCACCGCGATCCGCGTCGCCAGTGCCAGTAGCGTATCGAGGTCATGCGTGACCATCACCACGGTCAGTTGCATGGCCTCGCGCAATGTCGCGATCAGTTCGACAAAGCTATCCGACAGGCTGGGATCGAGTCCGGCTGTCGGCTCGTCGAGAAACAGCAGCTCCGGTTCCAGCGCCAGCGCACGGGCCAGCGCGACCCGCTTGACCATCCCGCCCGACAGGTCCGACGGCATTTTCAGCGCATCAGCCGGGGTCAGTCCGACCATGTGCAGTTTCAGCAGTACTGCATCGCGGATCAGGTCTTCCGGCAGCGTGCGCAATTCGCGCATCGGCTGCGCCACATTGTCGAATGTGTTTAGCGCGGAAAACAGCGCGCCGTGCTGGAACAGCATGCCCCAGCGCTGGCGCAGTTGCTGCAATTGTGCGTTGTCCGCTTGTTGCAGATCGGTGCCAAACACTTTCACCGTGCCAGCGGCCGGGGTGTCGAGCCCCAGCATTTGTCGCAGTAGCGTGGTCTTGCCGGAGCCGGAGCCGCCGACCAGCGCGATCAGTTCGCCCTGCCCGACTTGCAGGTTGAGCTGATCGTGCACCACCGTCGCGCCATAGGCGGTGCGCAGGTTGCTGATGTCGATGACCGGCGTGGTCATCAGAAACCGACCCCGTTAAAGACAATCGCAAACACCGCATCGGCCAGGATCACCACCGTGATCGCGGTCACCACCGAGCTGGTGGTGCCGGCACCCAGGCTCTCGGTATTGGCCCGGATCCGGAACCCGAAGTGACAGGCCACCAGCGCAATCAGGCTGCCGAACACGACGCCCTTGCCGATACCGATCCAGTAATTGGCCAGTGGTACCGCATCGGGTAACTTGTGGATGAAATAGCGTGGCGACAAGCCCAATTCCAGATTCGCTGCCACCATGCCACCCAGTAGCGCCATCGCATCGGTCCAGATCACCAGCAGCGGCATGGCAATGGCCAGTGCCAGCACTTTCGGCATGATCAGGCGAAAGCCATGCGGCAAGCCCATCACTTGCATCGCATCGAGTTCTTCATTGACCCGCATCACGCCCAGTTGGGCGGTGATCGATGAGCCCGAGCGACCGGCTACCAGAATGGCGGCCAGCAGCGGACCGAGTTCGCGGATGATGCTCATGCCAAGGATATTGACCAGGTAAATGTCGCCACCGAAGGCGTGTAATTGCTGCGCCGACAGGTACGACAGCACCACGCCGATCAGTATTCCCACCAGCGCGGTAATGCCGAGCGCCTGGTAACCGACGTGATAGACGTTGGAAGAAATTTCCTTCCACGGGCCGCGCAGCGGGGCGAGTGCCAAGCGGCGCAAGTCGAACACGCACTGGCCGATCAGCTGAATAAAACCGAGCAGATGTCCGGTGAGCGACTGGGTTCGTGCACCGAGCCGGATGAGTTGTCGCCAGCGTATTTTTTGCCGCTCCGGGAGTGCCAGCAGGCCGGCCTGCTCCAGTCGCTGGAAAAATGTGTTGTGTCCATCAGACAGTACTAGTCCCGGCGGGCGGGTCTTGCCCCACGCATTCCAAAGCCACTGCGCGCCAATGTGATCGAGGCCGGTGATGTCGGTCAAGTCCCAGCCCGCAGGGTTGGGACAGGAGCGCAATGCGGCATCGAGTTGTCCGATTACGCCGGCGCACGCGAGGGCACGGACTTGCCATGCGCCGGAGGCGACGAGCTGGGATGGCCGGGCTGGATCGACCTGAAGCGCCGGTGGGGCGGGTTTTTGCATGAACGCAGTGTAAGGGAGATCACCGACAGCGTCACCGCAACCGCTACAATGCCTCCATGAAACTGCTCCATTCCCCTACCCGTATTGCCGCTGCGCTGCAGACTGCCGTGCCCGGACTGACCATCGAAGCGGTGGCCGAAACCGGCTCCACCAATGCCGACTTGCTGGCGCGGCTGGGTAGCCTGAGCGGTCCGGTTTTATTAGTGGCTGATCAGCAACACGCCGGACGCGGTCGGGCCGGGCGAACCTGGCATTCCGAGCGGGGCGCTTCGCTGACGTTTTCGCTGGCCTGGCCGGTGCGGGTGTCCTTGCAGGCGCTGGTCGGTTTGCCGCTGGCCATCGGTGTGGCGCTGGCCGAGGTGCTGGCCGGACAAGGCATCGCGGTGCAGCTGAAATGGCCCAATGACGTGCTGGCCGATGGCAGCAAACTGGCCGGCATCCTGATCGAAACAGCGGTTGACCGGCAGCCCGATGCGCGCTTGTGGGCCGTCATCGGTATCGGTATCAATCTGACCGATAACGCCGCGCTGGGCGCCCGTATCGGCCAGCCGGTCGCCGCGCTGCCGGACGCGCAGGCCATCGACCGTGACCAGTTGCTGGGCGCTCTGCTAAGCCAGCTTTGCCTGACGCTGCAGGAATTCGAAGAAGCTGGTTTTGCGGCATTTGCCGCGCGCTGGAATGCGCTGCATCTGCATCGCGACCAGCCGGTGCGCATCATTGACCAGGGACAAGCTGTTGTCGAAGGCATCGCCGTCGGTGTCGATGCGCAAGGCCGGCTGTTGCTCGACACGCCCGAAGGTCGACGTACCGTGGTGGCCGGCGATGTCTCGCTGCGCGCCGTGAAAGCCTGACCATGCTATTGCTCATCGACGCCGGCAATACACGAATCAAATGGGCGCTGGTGGATCCGCAGCAGCCGGCACAATGGACGGCTGCGGGCGCGGTGCCGCATGCGGGACTGACTGCTCTGGCAGCGAGCTGGCAGCACAGCGGCATAAGCGCAGTGGTGGTGGCCAATGTCGCTGGTGCAGCGCTGCATGCGCAATTGGCATCGTTGCTGCAGGACGTGCTTGGCGTGACCCCGCACTGGTTCGTATCGCGCGCCGAATGTGCCGGCCTGCGCAACGGCTACCGCAATCCCGCGCAACTCGGCTGTGACCGGTTTGCCGCGATGATCGGTGCCCGTGCCCGCTATCCGGCGCAGGCTTTGCTGGTCGTCAGTTGTGGCACGGCCACCACGATCGATGCAGTCAGCGCGGCGGGTGATTTTATTGGCGGAATGATCCTGCCCGGCCTCGACATGATGCGCACGGCACTGGCTCGCAACACAGCGCAATTGCCGCAGGTGGCAGATGACGTGGCGCTGCCCCCGCTGTTCGCCGATCAGACCGACGCTGCTATTGTCAGCGGTTGCATTGCGGCGCAGACCGGCGCGATCGAACGGGCACTGGCCGCGCATGCCGGAGCACGCTGCATCCTGTCGGGCGGCGCAGCTTCCCGAATTGCAGCGGCGCTATCGGTGCCCACTGTATTGATCGATCATTTGGTCCTGCACGGTTTGCAGGCCGCCCACGGTGCCTCTTCCCCATGCTGAAATCCTTGTTATGGTTCTTGCTTCTGGCAAATGCCGGCCTGTTTGCGTTGCAGCGTGGCTATCTCGACGCGTTCTTGCCTGACCAGCACGATCCGCACCGTCTGCAACAGCAGCTGGCACCGGAGCGCATGCGCCTGCTGTCGCTTGAGGCGGCCACGGCGCCGGTGGTCATTGCCGTGCCAGCCGCGGCACCGGTCGCCGCCGTCGTACCGGTCACGCTGGCCTGCGTCGAGCTGGGCGAGTTCAGCGAGGCTGAAGCGAAGCGCTTTGAAGCCGGCTTTGTTGCGCTGGCATTGGGTGGATCGCCGACCCGTCGCCGTCTTGCCGAGGAAGCCACCAGCCATGTCGTATTTATTCCGTCGCAAGGCGACAAGGAAGGTGCCGAACGCAAGTCGGCCGAACTCAGGCGTCTGGGTGTGGCGGATTTTTATGTGCTACAAGCTCCCGGCAAACGGCAATTTGGTATTTCATTGGGCGTGTTCCGTACCAGGGCGGCGGCAGATGTGCGCTTGGCAGAACTGGAGACACAGGGTGTGCGGAGTGCGCGTGTTGGCGTCTTCAGCACTGCCGATCGCAAGATCGCCATCCAGTTGCATGCGCTGGATCAGGCCGGTGTCACCGCTGCTATGCAGCTGGCGGCGACGTTAGCAAAAGTCGGGCAGCGCGAGTGCGCCGCCCTCTGATCAGAAGTCGATCGAGGCCGACAGCACGACGGTGCGCGGTGCACCCAGCACCAGATAGCCGGCACCCGGGTAGCCACCGGCCGAGGCCCAGTAGTTTTTGTCGGTGAGGTTGTCGACGCGCGCCCGCAGTGTCAGCGCGCGCTCGCCAAACAGCGTCACGTAGCGCGCCCCGACATCGACCCGCGCCCATGACGGCAGTTCCTGCGTATTGGCGCCATCGGCATATTGCGACGAGGTGACAACGGTACGGCCGGTCAGCGTCAGCCCCCTGGCACCCGGCACATCCCACTCTGCGCCCAGATTGAATTGCTGGCGCGGTACGCCGATGGCATCCTTGCCCTCATTGCGACCGTCAACCGTGCTGACCTGTTTTGCGTCCAGCACGGTCAGTCCGCCCAGCACGCGCACTCCGCGCACCGGCGTTCCGAACACCGACAGCTCGAGTCCACGATTGCGCTGCTCGCCAAACACGCCGAAGACATTATTGCGGACATAAGCCGATGGTTGCGCGGTCGTGAAGACTGCGACGCTCATGCCAACAGTCCCGGCGTCGACCTTGATGCCGATTTCCTTTTGTTTGGATTTATAAGGGGCAAAGCTCTGGCCCAAATTTGTGACGCCGGTACCGTTGGCGACAGGACCTTGCTGCAAGCCTTCAATATAGTTGGCATACACCGACAGGTCTTTCATCGGCTTGATCACCAGGCCGGCCATCGGCGTCACCAGACTCTGGTCATAGCGCGATGTTTGCGCTCCGCTGCCATAGTCGTAACCGGCATCCTTGATGGTCTGGTTGCGCGCGCCTATCGTGAGCAGCACGCGCTCGTCGGCGAACGACATCGTATCGGCCAGCGCATAGCTTGACAGGATGCTCTTGCGTGTCGTCAGCGGTGCGTCCAGCTTGCCGCCCGTATAAACATTCGCAGCAGGTGCGGTGACATCGACCGGTGTGTAGATATTGCTGGCGATCGGATTGCTAAAAATATCACTCGTCGCGTAAGCATTACGTGAATCCAGACTGAAGCCCGATAGCGTCGCGCTCAGACTATGGCTGACCGGCCCGGTCTGCACTTTGCCGCGCACGCCAATTTCGCCGGTACGCACGGTGTCCTGCCGCTGATTATCAAAACGGTACAGGGTGGCAGCACCCGTGGTCTGATTCACGGTCAGCGGTGTCAGCACATTGGCTTCGGTGCCGGAACGCGCACCGAGTGCGGCCCAAGCAACGACATCTTTGGACAGATCGATTTCGCCGCGCACTGTGCCGAACGTATCGCGCTCGTTGGAATAGGTCCACGGCTGGGCAAAATTGCGCGAGGCGTCCGGTGCTTGCGGCATTGCAATGCCACCGGCCAGCGTCACGCTGGGCCGCGGTGCGGTCAGCTTGTGTTCCTGAAAACCGGCATCGGCCGACAGGCGCACGTTGCCAGTCCGGTAATCCAGCCCGACCGACAACACGCTCAGCGAGCGTTGTTCGCGGTCGACGGCGGTATCGCCATCACGGCGCACCGCATTGATCCGGATTCCCAGCGCATTTTCGGGACCGAAACGGCGGCCGATATCGGTTGCCAGATAAGCCTGGCCACCCGATTCGGTCCCCGCCGTAATTTGAGTCAATGGCGCATTGCCGGCCCGTTTGGGCAACAGGTTGATGGATCCGCCGACACCGCCGCCGCCGGGTGCCGCGCCATTGAGAAAGGTATTCGCGCCGCGAAAGACCTCGACCCGTTCCAGCAATTCTGCCGCCACAAACTGGCGCGGCAGCAAGCCGAACAAGCCGTTGTAGGCGATGTCATCCGAACTCACCGCAAAGCCGCGAATCACGTATAGCTCCTGATAATTGCCGAAGCCGCGCGCCACGCGTACCGACGGATCGTTCTGCAGCACGTCGGCGACGCTATGCGATTGCTGGTCCTGGATCAGCGCCTGCGTGTAGTTGGTGCTGTTGAAGGGCGCGTCCATCACATCGGTATTGCCGAGCAAGCCGAGTCGGCCACCGCGCGCCACCTGACCACCGGGATACGCCACCGGCAAACCGGCCGCCGAGGCATCGGCCGACGCGCTGACTGTGACGCGCTGCAAAACTTGCGGTTCGGTGCTGGCCGGGACACTGGTGGTTTGTGCCTGTGCCGTGCTGCCGGCGACCAGGAAGGCAGCAAGGGCGAATGGGGAAAGTGTGAAATTGCGCTGATTCATGGAATGGATTTCTCAGAGGTAAGTAGAATTTTTACAATCATAGCGACCTAAAGCCGTGCTGGCTAGTAAATGCGAGTGATTTGCATTAAGATTCTCCAGTTGCGATTTTCCACTCTTTTTAAAGACCTCCAATGACCCCTGTCACATTGCGCCGCTGGGCCTGGATGCACAAATGGAGCAGCCTGGTGTGTACGGTCTTCATGCTGTTACTGTGCCTGACCGGACTGCCGCTGATTTTTCATCACGAAATTGACAACCTGCTCGGCAATGTCGTCGAGGCACCGGTGATGCCGTCCGGTACGCCCAACGCTGATGTCGATCAGGTACTGGCCGCCGCCAAGGCGCTGTATCCGGGCAAGATCGTCCAGTACATGTCGCGTGAGATCGATGAAGCCCGGATCTGGAATGTCACGCTGGGCGACTTCATCAACGATCCGAATTTCAATTCAATCGCAGTCGATGCCCGCACCGCCAAAGTGCTGGCCGAGCCGAAATTCGAAGGGTCGTTCGTCTACGTGATGTTCCGCTTGCACGTCGATCTGTTTGCCGGCTTGCCGGGCATGCTGTTCCTTGGATTCATGGGGTTGTTGCTGATCGTGGCGATCATTTCCGGCGTCGTGCTCTATGCGCCCTTCATGCGCAAGCTGGCGTTCGGTACAGTGCGGCGCGAACGCACGCCGCGCACCCGCTGGCTCGATACCCACAACTTGCTTGGCGTCGTCACCCTGGTCTGGGCGCTGGTGGTTGGTGCGACCGGCATGATCAATACCTGGGCCGACCTGGTCCTCGACTATTGGCAGTCGGACCAGATGGCGCAGATGGTCGCGCCTTACAAGGCGTTGCCGGTGCCGACGCAACTGGCTTCGATGCAGCAAGCGATGAATGCGGCGCAAGCGCTGCAGCCGGGTATGGATTTTGGCTTCATTGCCTGGCCCGGCACGCCGTTCAGCAGTCCGCATCACTACGGCATTTTCATGCGCGGTCGCGATGCGCTGACTGCGCGGCTGTACCAGCCGATACTGGTCGATGCACAAACTGCACAGGTCACCGACAGCCGTCGCCTGCCCTGGTATCTGACCGCGCTGCTGATTTCGCAGCCACTGCATTTTGGTGACTACGGTGGCATCGGCATGAAAATACTGTGGGCCTTGCTCGACCTGGCGACCATTGTCGTGCTGGGCAGCGGTGTGTATCTCTGGCTCAGGCGCGGCCGGCGCGCGCGCACCGCCGCCACTACGCCAGCGCTGGTCGCGCCAGCGCGCAACGCGGTGATGCCGTGATAATCGGGTTGATGCGGTTGTGGGGATGGCCGCTGCTGCTGGCTCTGCTGACGATGGCTGGCCTGATCATGGCGCTGGTTGGTGATGGCTGGTGGGATACGCTATCGACGCTGGCGCTGGGATTGCCCGTGTTCGTCGGTGGCTGGCATGCGTTGCGCCGATGACAGCGATCAGGTGGTCGCGGGAGGCTTTGCCGGCTCAATTCCCTGCTCAATTAACTGGCGCAGACAGGCCGGACAAAAACAGCGTGTCACGTCACTGCCGGGCGGCGGCGCCGGCAAGCTCGGCAAAAACATACACCAGCATGGTCCTGCCGTAGTCGGATCGACCATGCTGCAACCGAATGTGTTGCCGCAGCGCGGACAGGTGCTCATTCCGGCTCACGCTTCACCGGCGGTGGCAAAGGTGCCGGTGGAGGTGCCGGCGGGGTGTTGTCTGCGATCTCAAAGTTGCGCATCGCATCACGCAAAAAATGGATTTGCCTGCTGAATGTCGTACAGGCATCGCAGATGACCAAATGCAGGCGCATACGAATTTTTTCGACGAGGGTCAAATCGCGGTCCTGCCCCTCCGAGACAAGTCGGTGGACTTCACGGCAGGTGGGTTTGAGTTTCATGGGCGCTTCCTTAGTGAGCATGACCGGCTGGCAGGTTGCCGAACCAGTTCAGTTCCAGGCATGCCCGCAGGCGAACTCGTGCGCGGTACAACATCACCCACGCATTAGACGTGGAAATCGCCAGTTCCTGACAAATTTCATCCGTTTCCAGTTCCAGCCATTCACGCATCAGAAAAATCCGTGCCGTGTTGGGCGGCAGTTTTTCGAGACAGACCTCCATCACCCGAAAGAAATCCTTCTGTTCCAGCGCTGCATCAGGGTTGCCCCACGGGTGCGGTTTATCGATGGCATGACCGTTGG
>CAILRJ010000099.1 GCA_903836575.1 uncultured Burkholderiales bacterium | reverse complement strand
TTCGGCTGCTCCGGCGGGCAACAAGGTCAGCCTGACGGTGGCCGATAACGGCCCGGGCTTGCCGGCCGGACGGATCGGCACGTTATTCGATAAATTTGCGCGTGGCGTCAATGAATCGGCCATCCCCGGTGTCGGCCTCGGCCTGGCGATTTGTCGCGCCATCATCGACGCGCACGGCGGCAGCATCGACGGCGTCACCAACGCCGACGGCGGTGCCAGCTTCATCATCCTGTTGCCGGCTGGTGTACCGCCTTCTGTCGAACCCGAAAGTCAGTCATGAATCCTGCACCGCATCATGTCATCGTGGTCGAAGACGATCCGCAAATCCGGCGCTTCGTGCGCATCGCGCTCGAAGCCGAGCAGCATGCCGTGTTCGAGGCCGACACGCTGCAACGCGGGCAGATCGAGATCGCCACCCGCAAGCCGGACCTGGTCATCCTCGACCTCGGTTTGCCCGACGGCGATGGCACCACGCTGATCCGTGAACTACGCAGCTGGTCGGCCGTCCCGGTGATCGTGTTATCGGCGCGTACCGACGAGCAGCAAAAAATTGCTGCGCTCGACGCCGGTGCCGACGATTATCTGACCAAGCCGTTTGGCGTCGGCGAATTACTGGCGCGTGTGCGCGTGGCGCTGCGCCGCGGCGCACGCGGAGCGGATGCCGAACCGGTTGTATGTTTCGGAAATGTGGTGGTGGATCTGGGCTTGCGCAGCATCAGCAAGGCCGGCGTGCCGGTGCATCTGACGCCGATCGAATACCGCTTGCTTGCGCATTTGCTGGCGCATGCCGGCAAGGTGCTCACGCAGCAACAGATACTCAAGGCAGTGTGGGGACCGTCGCATGTCGAACGGCCGCATTACCTGCGGGTCTACATGGGACACCTGCGGCAAAAGCTGGAAGACGATCCGGCCCGGCCGCAGTTTTTGATGACCGAAACCGGCGTCGGTTATCGGGTGCTGCTATAACCGCGGGCGATTACTTTCCGGTCAAGCGGCGAATCACGCTGACGCTGTAGGCAATCGGGCGCGACAACAGGACCGGGTCAGCCGATGGCGCAATGCCGTCAGTCAGCAGCAATGGATTGAAGGCCAGTTTTTTCTCGGCAGCGGCGCTGTCCGGCGACATCTTGTCCAGGCTCAGGATGCCCAGTTCGATTTGCGGATTGCTGTCCGACCAGACCTTGGTGCCATCGTTGATCGGATCATCCTTGCCGGCCAGTTGGGCGCTGATGCGGAACTGCACCGGGCCTTTGGCAATGCGCTGCGGCAGCTCGTCCATCAGGTAATTCGGTGCGGCCTTGGCGGCTTCGGCATCGGTCAGTGCATGCATGCCGGCCAGCGGAATGATTTGATAGCGGGCGTACTGCGACTCGCCTTTGGCATTCGTGAACTGGAATGCATTGACACCATAAAACGCCAGCGTACCAAAGCTCTCCGGCGCCGGTTTCGGTGTCTTGACGAATTTCATCGCGGCCGGATGCGTGGCCAGGAATTGCTCGACCGGGGTCGGTTTTGGTGAGTCAGGCTTGGTGGCGGCAACCGAGTTCAGGAAGCTCAGGAAATCTTCCGGCGTGGCCACCGGAAAACCGTTGAACGAGATGCTGACGATATCGGTCAAGCTGCCTTCGGGCAACTGGAACCGGATCGCGATGCCGTGCGGGCTGGCACTCGGTGACGCATCCGGCATGGTCGGTACGCCGGTCGGATTCGAGAAGCGCACGGTGACCGGCACGGCTTTGGCAAAATGGACCGCCTTGCTCAGCGACGGCGCTGCGGCGCTTGGCGTGAAGGTGCCGGTCAGGACGATGCCCTTGGCGTGATTGGCGCGATAGCCGGGATACGGACCCTTGGCCAGCACGGTCATCGTGTCGACCAATTTCTCATGCACGTTTTTTTCATCGGCAGCCTGGGCCGGCGAAGTGAAGGCAAAGGTGCCGGCGAGCAGGGCAAGGAGGGCAGTACTGGTTTTCGGCAAGCGTGCGAGGGTGGTCGTCAAGGGAATCTCCGGTTGAGTTTTCGTGAATAAGTTGTGCGCAATTAAATTGCACGCACGCATCTTGTCACAAGTTGAACTGTCTTGTTGGTAATAGATTATTGCTGATAGGTGGTAAGGACGCGCGGTGCCGGATTGTCGGACCGGTCGGAAAACGGTGAGAGCGGTGCAATGCTCTCTGGTTATTGCATCGGCTGAGTTCGCACGGGCAGAGATTTTCTGTAAGGAGCTGACAAAAAATCTCTGCACTACGCTGCACTATTTAGCGCGCTGTTGCTGGCATCAGGCTGACATCAGGCTGACATCAGGCCGCCAGCGCAGCCAAGTCCACCACGGTCAGTCCGGCCAGTTCCTGTGTCGTGTTGCCGGCAAAGGCAGCCCGGTTCGGTACGCCCTCTTTCAGCCAGTGCTGCACCGCCTGCTTGACCTGTGCGGCGGTACAGGTGAGCACGCCGGTACGGAATTGCTGGCGGATCGCCGGAGTGACGCCGCGTTGCTGCAGGTTCCAGGCGGTCAGCGCTTCGGCATACGGCGTATGCGGTTTGTCGAGCCCCTTGATCACGCAGATGATGGCTTCTTCGATGGTCTCTTGCGAGTAGTCGCTTGCCAGCAATTGATCGACCGCGCTGGTGAAGTCGGCATAGGTGCCGGCCAGACGTGGATCGCGGTACGAACTCATCGTGAACACGCCGGCATTGGCACCATAACTGGCATAGCCGCCATACGCGCCGCCCTGTTCGCGCAAGGCCTGATGCAGGATCTGGTGCGACAGCAGTTCGGCCGCCACGGCCAGTGCCGCAGCATCGGCATGGCCGACCCGCGGCGCGTTCCAGGCAATCACGCAGTGGTTGATCTGGCTGGTCGCATGCAAGGCCACATTGACTACCGAAGGCGTGGTCAGGCTTGCCAGATCGGGCGTGCCGGCGGCTTCGGCCACCGGCAACTTCAACAATACAGCCAGTGCCGCGCCGTCTTGCTCGATACCGGCGCACAGGATGGTGGACTTGCCGGCGATGATGCGCTGATGCAAAGCGCTCAAGCGCGTGGCGATCTCGGCGAGTCCTTGCGGTGTTTTTGCGAGCTGTTGCAGCGTCCGGTAAAACGGCAATGCCGCAGCGCCGCCGGTCAGGTCGGCAAAACGACGCAGTGCCGACAACGGTGCGGTGGCGGCCAGTGAGGCGTAGTGGCTACCGGCTTCGGCCAGGCTGGTCAGCTTGTCCTGCACCAGGCTTTCGATCAGGAAGGCCATCCGTTCGGCTTCATC
>CAILRJ010000098.1 GCA_903836575.1 uncultured Burkholderiales bacterium | reverse complement strand
TCTCGGCCACAGCAATGCTGGCGGCATACCCGGGCAGACCGACGGGCGTATTCGTGATGTCGCGAATGCCACCGGTGGCATCGTTCATGACGAAGCCGTTGTAATCACTGACCCGGTTAAATGGCGCACTGATGCTGTAACGGGTTTTCGCGACGGCAGCGGCAGTACACGCCGCAACCGAGGTCGCTGTCGCGGCGGCCGGATCGGCAGGATCGCAATAGAGAAAGGATTGCAATTGCACTTCGGCCAGCAGGGAGTCCGCCAGCGCCAGCGCCTGCTTGCGCATCAAGGGATCGGCGCTGGCACGGGTCGTCAGACTAATGACCGACAGGATGCCGGCCAGGCCGATACCGACAATGACCAGGAACAGGATGAGTTCAACGAGCGTGATACCGCGCTGGGGGTGGCGCGCTGTCGGCGCATCGGACTGATTAGTGGACATAACCGGTTTCAGCTTCAACGGTGATGCCGTCGGCAACGCCGCTGACCAGAATGGTGTGGCGCATGTTCGGGGTCGGTCGACCCAGCGCATCAAAATGCAAGGGCGTCGGCAACACGGCAAACAGTACGCCGGAAGGTGCCGCTATCGCATAATCCGGCGCACCATCCGGCGACGCCAGCGCGTCGCCGGGGCAGGCTGGCGGCGTGCTTTGGGTCTGGGTAAGCACAATCCGGTCGATCGCATAATCGACGCAGACAGTGCGATGCTGGGCGATCGCGGTCTTTTGCGCGTAGCGCAGCGAGGCTTGTACCTGATCCGAAAAACCACGCGCTGACATGATGCTGCTATCCATCATTCTAGGTCCCACAGCGACCGCCAGAATACCGGTGATGACGAGCACCAGAATCAACTCCAGCAACGTGAAGCCACTGGAATGACCGGTGCGCATCAAATAGCCGGACATCCACTTGGTCGTCTTGTCAGCAACCGGTCGAATCGAGTACGTAGGTAGGGCCGGTTGCCGGAATCGCGTACGTGATGAGACAGGTAGTCAGTGTGGTTGCGTTCGCATGACCGATAGTCGTTGCCGCCACCGTGAAATCCGACGACGGTGACAAATCCATGACCGACGCCAGTGCGGTTGCCGACGAGGCATAACCATACGCGGTTGTTACGGCTACGCCATTGATCGTAACCGAGCCAGTCACGCCGAGCTGGTTGTTGGCCGCTGCCTTGGCGTACACCATTGTATTGGCGGCGCGCATCGAACCTTGCACTGCCTTCATCACGCCGACACGGGCATCGGAACCGAGGTCGACAAATTTTGGCAAAGCAACGGCCGCCAGGATGCCCAGAATCACGACGACCATGACGAGTTCGATCAGGGTAAAACCGGATTGCTGGGATTGCTGCTGGCGTGGCTGGTTCATTTTGTTTCCAATGTTGTAAAGGTAAATCATGGGATTGCCGCTCACCGCATGGTCTTGACAAGACTGCGTTGAACGAAAAAATCTTTGGGAGCTTCAAAAAAAGTGACGTACCTGTGTCAACGAAATCGATCAGCGGGCTTCGCAATGCACCCTCGGGCTTATCAAGGTATCGACACGTAAACATCGCAATTGATTGCGACGCGGCATGGTATAACATTCCACGAATTAATTAATTAATTTGTTTTATTTTAGTATGTGTGGTTATTCAACCATAAATTAAATGTTTAAATGCCAAATAAACAAATATTTATATTAAATAACTATTTCATTATCAGTGCATCGGTATAACTTAGAGTTGCGTGAAATAAAGGTTTATCTGCCAGCTTTTCTACCCGTACAAGCAAACGATCCCGGAAGAACTTTGTTGAACAACCCTGTGACGCTGTGACGAGAACCCACCACCATGTACCAGCTTGAAAAAATTCGATTGGGCGAAATCCTGACCAAACAGAACCTGCTCACCAGTGAGCAGTTGAAGTTGTCGCTCGATGAACAACAACTGACCGGCGTGAAGTTAGGTCGCATCCTGATCAACCGCGGTTTTGTGACCGAGGAAATCCTGTCCGGTGCGCTGGCACGACAACTCAATATTCCGCATATCCGGCTCAAGCGTTACAACATCAAACCGCTAACCGTGTTCCGCCTGCCGGAGATGCAGGCCCGTCGATTTCGGGCAATTGCCCTGGAAGAGCACGAGGGCACGCTACTGATCGGCATGGCCAACCCGACCGATCTGTTCGCCTACGACGAAATCAAGCGCTTCCTCAAATGCGAGATCAAACTGGCGGTCGTCGATGAGAGTGAACTGCTGAGCACCATCGACAGCCTGTATCGCCGCACCGACGAAATCTCGGGACTGGCGCGCGAGCTCGAGCAGGAACTGACCGACAATGCCGTCGATTTCAGTAAACTGACCGTACTGCCAGGTACCGAAGATGCGCCAGTGGTGAAACTACTGCAGTCGGTCTTCAACGACGCCGCCCAGGTCGGCGCCTCCGATATTCATATCGAACCGCAGGAGCGCGGCGTGCATATCCGCTTCCGGATCGACGGCGTCTTGCATTTGCAAACCAAGGCAGACATCAAGATTGCCGCCTCGTTGGCCTTGCGCTTAAAGCTCGTGGCCAACCTCGACATCGCCGAAAAGCGCCTGCCACAGGATGGCCGCTTCACGATTCAGGTCAAACAAAAACAGATCGATATCCGCCTCTCGAGCATGCCGACCCAATACGGCGAATCGATCGTGATGCGACTGTTGCACCAGCATGGCGGCGTCCTGAGTCTGGACAAGATCGGCATGCCGGCGGCGATTCTGGACCGCTTCCGCGCCATCATGCAGCGACCGAATGGACTGCTGCTGGTCACCGGCCCGACCGGCAGCGGCAAGACCACCACGCTGTATGCCGCACTTACCGAGTTGAATACCACCGAAAAAAAGCTGATTACGGTCGAAGATCCGGTCGAGTACCGCTTGTCCGGCGTCAATCAGGTACAGGTCAACGACAAGATTGATCTCGACTTTGCCCGGGTCTTGCGGGCGGCATTGCGTCAGGACCCCGACGTCGTGCTGGTAGGTGAAATGCGCGATCAGGAAACCGCCCAGATCGGTATGCGTGCGGCAATGACCGGGCATCTGGTGTTATCAACCCTGCATACCAACAATGCGATCAATACACCGATGCGCCTGCTTGATATGGGTGTTCCTGAATACATGGTCGCCAGCTCGCTGCAAGCCGTGGTGGCCCAGCGACTGGTGCGGCTGATTTGCGAAAACTGTACCGAAACCGTCGAGCTGCATGCCAGCGAACGCCTCTGGCTTGAGCAGGACCTGGGTAACCAGGTCGATGCCCACCGCTACGTCCAGGGACGCGGCTGCCCGCACTGCAATGGCACCGGCTTTCATGGGCGCATCGGCGTCTATGAAATGCTCGACATGACACCGGATGTCATCGCCGCCACGTTCCGTGCCGATCCGGGCGAATTCAGACGTGTTGCACAACGACAAATGGCCGGTGCCACACTGCGCCGCCATGCGGTGAGCCTGGTCGTCGAGGGCAAGACAACGGTGGGCGAAGCCATACGCATCAGTAACCAGCTCGACGAATGACGCCGCGTTCGTTTGACTACCAGGCACGGGATGCACGCGGCCAGCGCAGCAGTGGCGTCATTGACGGGGCCGATGCCAACGCGGTCGCCAGCCAGCTGGTCAGCGCCGGCCTGATCCCGGTCAGCATTACTCTGTCCGCGCGCAACCGGCTTGGCGATACGTCCGGCTGGTGGGCGCGGCTGACCGCTGAAAAAGTCAATTCCATCGACATTCAGCTGTTCAGCCGGCAGCTCTATACCTTGCTCAAGGCCGGCGTACCGATACTGCGCAGCCTCACCAGCTTGCAGGAGTCAGCAATCAACAAAACCTTCAGCAAAGTCTTGCAGGACATCCGCAACTCGCTCGATGCCGGTCGTGAACTGTCGGCAGCCATGCAGCGCCATCCGCTGCTGTTTTCCGGTTTTTATCTGAGCATGGTGCGGGTCGGTGAAATGACAGGACGGCTCGAAGATGTTTTTTTACGCCTGTATACCCATCTGGAATTTGAACGGGACATGCGCCAGCGGATGCAAACAGCGCTGCGCTATCCGTCGTTCGTGGGGCTGGCCATGGCGCTGGCGCTCGTCGTCATCAACTTGTTCGTCATTCCTGTGTTTGCGAGAGTCTATGCCGGCTTCCATGCCGAACTGCCGCTGATGACGCGGATACTGATCGGTATGTCAACGTTCATGGTTGACTACTGGCTGCTGATTCTAGCCAGCCTGATCGCCGCAGTGCTCGTGCTGAAGAGACATTTCTCGACCACGCAAGGCCGCTATCAGTGGGACAAGTACAAACTGCGCTTGCCAGTGATCGGCAAGATTCTGCTCAAGGGCACGCTGGCCCGCTTCGCCCGCAGCCTGGCGCTATCCAACCAGAGTGGCGTGCCCATCGTGCAAGGGCTGGGCGTGGTCGCGCAGACGGTCGACAACAGTTATATCGCCGCCAGCATCGACCGGATGCGCGAAGGCGTGGAGCGCGGTGACAGCATTTTGCGTTCGGCGACGGCGACGGGAGTGTTTACGCCGGTGGTACTGCAGATCATTGCCATCGGTGAAGAAACCGGCGAACTCGACGAGCTGCTCAATGAAATTGCCGGCATGTATGAGCGCGACCTGCAATACGAGCTCAAAACACTGTCGTCGCAAATCGAGCCTATCCTGATCGTCGCCCTGGGCGGCATGGTGCTGATACTGGCACTCGGGATTTTTCTGCCGATCTGGGACCTGAGCCGGGTTGCGCTGAAAAAATAGCCCGTGGCACCGGTTCAGTACAGTTCGCGCAGATAAATAATCGGTCCTGCCTTGGTGGAGCCTACGCGCAAGCGCGCCATCGTCGAGGGCAGCCAGGCCGCCGAAGTGATGCGCAGGTCGGCGCTACCGGTATTGCCGGGGCCGGTTGCGGCCAGCACCAGGCGGGTTACACCGCCAGTGAGGACAAACGAAACCGGCGTGGCGAGCAGTACCACTGCCGCCTTGCAGCCTGTTCCAGATCGCAACGTCCCGGTGCAATTGTCCAGATTGATGTCACTGCGCGCAAAGTTGCTGGCGTTATCGGTCGTGCTGCTGGCAAAGTAGCGACCGTCCCAGTACTGCGCCACGACCTTGACGGGCAAGGTCAGCAACTCGGAACCGAAGTTATTGATCAGCAGCAAGCGGCCACTGACGACCATCACGCCGCCTTCGACCGAACCGGTGCCGATCGCCGAACTCACTCCATCGCTATCGAGCGCACGCACAGTCATGGCCGTCGGCGCTGACAAGCTCGCCGTGGCCGGATTGGCCGCAGAAAAACCGGCGGAAAAGGCATACGCCTGAGCGGACAGGTCCGCCATCCCGAACGAAAATTGCGACGCCAGCAGTGACGTCTGGCGCAAGACTCCCGCCGCCGGTGCCGAGGGCGGATTTTGCAGCAGGATGCTGCCGGCGCCATCCCAGGCCGACAAGGTCACGGCGCGGGCCAGCCCATCGCGGTAATTCGTGACGGTGCTGCCGGTCAGGCTGCGCGCCAGCACCGACAGGCCAAATGGCTGGCTGGCATACACGAATCCCGCCGCCGGACAGGACAGTCCTGCAGGGCATGGCATCGGCACGCCGGCATTGATGATGGTAGCGAAATGGTCGGGGATGAACCGCCCGACCTGCTCGCTGATACCCGTCACCGGCAAGTTACCGGTGGCACCACGCCCGCCCAGATAGCCCTGCGTATTGGCCAGGCTGGCGCTCAGCGTGATGATGCCGGCTTCGGCCCAGGTCAAATTGGTCGCTGTGGCGACACCGCCGCTGAATCGGCCGGGACCACCACCCAGCGGCGGTAATGCGCCACCTGCCGGAATTACCAGGTTGGGCGCCAACAGAATCGTTTCCGGCACTATTTCCTGACCAAAACCCGGGGTCGGATTGCCAATCCGGTTGACCGCCGTCAAGGTCGCTGAAAATGCATTACCGGCTTTCAGGAACACCGCACCATCCGCACTACCCGCTGCCGGATTATTCAGCGCCGGCGTCGCCGTCTGGTGAATCTGACTGAATACGATGGCTGCCGGCGCCGCCACGAAAGAACCCGAGCCCGATATCACCGCACTACCCACACTGAAACTGGCATCCAGCCTGACCTGACCGGCATCGGCGTACAGCAATGTCGTGCGTCCAACCCCGGCCGCATCAAAAGTCACCGCCACCTCGGCACCGCTGGACGAACAGGGCGAACCGGCATTGGCAGATAGCGCGGTGTTGCCATCGAGTCTGACCGGTACGACTCCGCTGGCCGGATTGAGATAGACGCAATCGAACCGGATACGTGCCGCCAGACCGGCCAGGGCAGGAATGCAACCCGGACTGTTATCGGATTTTTTGACGGTGGTGATGCCGACGGTCTGGCTGGTTTCTGCCACATGATCCGGAATCGTCAACCGGAATCCCACATCGACAGCATTGAGCGTGCAGTTGCCATTTCCCTGCACAGGGGTGGGCGGTCCACCGTTGTCGGGCACATCCAATCCGCCACTAAAGCCGTTACTACCCGCTCCGCTGGTGCCCGCGCACGTCGTTGCATTGACCACATTCTTGATCATCGTTACTGCCCCTGCATACGCCAGTGTCCGGCCGCAACCGATCGCCGCATTGCTGTTGAGGGTCACACTTGCCGTCGCCAGAATATTGCCGGCAAAAATGGTGTTGTTATCGAGTGTTGCCGAACTGCCGACCATCCAGTAAATACCGGCACCCGCGCCCGTGTTGATGACATTGACCACGGCTCCGGGCGACGTAATGAGCGTACTCGGCATCTGAAATACCCAGTAAGCGTTCGGGTTGCCGCCGCCGTCCAGCGTCAGCACTTGCGACAGATTGCTGGCCAGCGGCGCCACGGTGTAGACGCCGGGGGCCAGAGTCAAGCCGTTGAGGTTACCGGCGAGCACAGTACCGCTACCCAGCCTGGACAGATTGGCCATCGCGGAACCCAGTTGCGCATGCGCTGCGGCCGCAACGGGGCCGCCGGGATAGATCATGCCGGTGTATGTGCCTGGTCCGAAGCCGGTAATTGCCGTACCCGGACTGACGCCCAAGTCGCCGCTCAACATCGTCAAGCCAGTGCTGGTCACCGTCGAAGCACCCAGCACGGCGAAACCGCTCAGTTCAGTACCAAAAATTGGTGCGGCTTCGACCGGTGAACGCATCAGTAAAAACAAACAAATCAGCGGAAGTAATTTTTTTATGTTTTTCATGTGTGGAATCTATCAGAAAACGCGTGTTTTAAATGTGCAATGTGCGGCGATACGCGCATTGCATCGCGCGTTGTCTGCACCGCCCGCCGCCCGCCACCTGCGGTAAAATACGGCCCCGATCTCCC
>CAILRJ010000097.1 GCA_903836575.1 uncultured Burkholderiales bacterium | reverse complement strand
GACGCTGTTGTAATGGCGGACAATTTCGAGGCCGAGCACGCCGGGCAAGGCGGCCAGGTCGGTGTCGCGCTGGTACTTGTTGCCGGTGATGAGGTTGATCGGATTGCCGGCGCAGGCGTTGCCGGGATTGCCGGCGGTTGGTGCGGTACATTGCGCTTTGCTTTGGACGTGTGCAGGAAGCGCACTTAATAGCGCCATGGCTAGCAGGACGCACAGCACGCGAAAGGAATCGACAATCGATCTCATGGTAGTCGTCGTTATGGATTGAGGGTGACTTCGACCCGGCGGTTTGGTGCCAGACAGGTTTGCTGCGCGGTCGCGCTGTTACCTGCGCATTGCGCCAGTTCGACTTTCAGGCTGGTGGCACCATGTCCGGTCGCAAGGATCGGTAACGCGGACAAACCGTGGCCGATCAGGTAATCCCGAATGGTGGCTGCACGTGCGGTTGACAATGCGAGGTTGACCTTCGCGCTGCCGATCTGATCGGTATAGCCATCGACCTTGACCGAGGAATAGTCGCCCGAGTTGGCAACTGCGATCAATTGATCGAGTTGCGTCTTGCCGGCGGCTGTGAGCATTGCTTGCCCGAAAGCGAAAGTGACGTCGCCGGGAACAACGACGGTGACGGGTACCGGATCCGGACAAGCCGGACAGGCGTCGCCGGTGCAGATGCCGCCCGGCTCGGTCGGACTCGGCGTGTCGGGTGTGGGTGGATTGCACGGCGGATTGGCACAACTCGCTGGCTGTCCGGTGCCTGATGCCGGATTGTCGGGATTGCTGCCCTGCCCGGTGTCACCGGGATTGCCACCGTTTCCCGGCCCCGGCACGGAGAGGTTGTTATCCTCGATCGCATCGGATTGCATCTGCACCGTTGCTTCGGTCACGACCGGAATCCGGCCGTCGCGCAGCATCGCAGTACGCATTGCATTGGTGCCGTCGTCCTGCCATTTCAGGTAGCCGGTATAGAGCGACCCGACCAGTGGCACTTGTGGCCGGTAGCCGGTGGTGATGCGCAGCTTGAGCAAATTGGCATCCTGAATACTCTGGCCGGAATGTGCGCCGACTGCGGACGACCGGATTTGCTGGCCACTGTTCGGAATGACGCGCTTGCCGTTGCCCACGCGCTGCTGTAACACCGGCGCATTGAAATCCTCAAAGCTCTCGGTGGTGGGATTGCGCAGTTCGATCTGGCCATGGGCCCGGATGTCGGTCAGCGCCCGGTCAGCCGATGCGGCAACGTCTGCCGCACTGGTGCCGCCGCCGTAGATCGGTGCGAGTGCCGTGGCATAGGCTTTTTCGATGGTGTCCCGACTAGCGTGGTTCATGCTCCCGGCGCGGGCCGCCATGAAATTGGCGTGGTTGTAGTGGTTTTTGGCAAAATACAGTAGACCGTACTGGAGCAAGGCCAGCCCGATCAGCGACAAAAGGGGACCGATCACCACAAATTCGATCAGTACTGAACCGCGACAGGAAGTCGTCATAGTCATGTTTTTTAGGAAGCGTTACGCCGGCAGATAGAGGATGTTTTGATGGTGGAATTGGTAACCATCGGTTGCTCAATGCTACCGGTGTCGCTGTCAAATCGACATCCTGATCGCCGAATTAAGTAGGCGATGTAGCAAGCCAAACAACACGGCCATCGGGAAGCCAAATACGGATCCTTTGCGACGGTCAACAACTTTACGGAGTGGCGAACTACGGCGGGTTGGCTGACGACAAAGCATGACCACGTCCTCACCGGACCGCCATCTCCTTCGGTATTCCTTCTTTTTTTTTGCGGAGTTCCTTGCTACAATCGCGACCGACCGGATGCTGGAGCGACTTCACGTTCCTCGTCGCAAGGGCGCGCAAGCGTCTGCCGACCGCTGGCCCGGTCCGGTGCGCCACGACACAAAAACAGGACCTGCATGAAATTATTGGGACGCCCGGAGTTGTTCGACCTGTTGCGCTACTTCGGCAAGTGGTTATTGCTCGCTTGCGGCGTTGCCGTGCTGGCCGGTTCTGCTTCCGCCATTTTTCTGTTCCTGATGCACTGGGCGACTGCTACGCGGGTGACTTATCGGTGGTTGATCTGGTTTCTGCCGGTGGCAGGTTTTGTGGTGGGCTGGCTCTATCTGAAATTTGGGCAGAGCGTCGAAGCGGGCAACAATTTACTGATCGATGAAATCCATGATCCGCGCAAAATCATCCCGCTGCGGATGGTGCCGCTGGTACTCGGCGGGACTGTGGTGTCCCATCTGTTTGGTGCCTCGGTGGGTCGCGAAGGGACCGCCGTGCAAATGGGCGGGGCACTGGCCGACCAGCTGACACGTATGTTCAAGTTGCAGCCGGAGGACCGCCGCATCATCTTGATGGCCGGTATCAGCGCCGGCTTCGCATCGGTGTTCGGGACGCCCTTGGCCGGTGCAATTTTCGGGCTGGAAGTACTGGCGATCGGGCGGTTGCGCTATGACGCGCTGCTGCCCTGCCTCGTTGCGGCGATCGTTGCAGATCAGGTTTGCATGCTGCTGGGAACACAGCATCTCCATTACGTGATTCCATTTGTACCAGTGGTAACTGCCTGGACATTGTCAGCGGTCGTTATCGCCGGGGCGCTGTTCGGCCTGACCGGAATGATCTTCGCGGACGCCACCCACGCGCTCGGCCGAGCAATGAAAAAATGGATTAGCTACGCGCCAATGCGCCCTTTCGCGGGCGGCATTGCGGTTGCGTCAGCGGCCTGGTTTCCTGGTGCTGATCGCTATATCGGACTCGGGCTGCCAACCATCGTGGCCGCCTTTGAACAACCTTTACCGGCATATGATTTCCTGGCAAAAATGGCCTTCACAGTTGCCTCACTCGGTAGTGGCTTCAAAGGAGGCGAAGTGACGCCGTTGTTCTACATTGGCGCCACCTTGGGCAACGCACTGGCGCCGCTACTCCATTTGCCGATTCCGTTACTGGCTGGTATAGGCCTGGTAGCGGTCTTCGCCGGGGCAGCCAATACGCCGATTGCATCAACACTGATGGCGATGGAAATGTTTGGTGCCGAGGTGGGTATTTATGCGGCGCTGGCCTGCGTGGTCAGTTATCTGTTTTCCGGGCGTACCGGCATCTATCGTTCGCAGAGAATGGGCGATGGCAAGCGCGGCGAGGCACCGGAAGACATACGGCTGGGAGAGCTGCCGGCGTATCGCAAAGCGCATCACGAGCGGCAGGCTTCCGATAGCGAGCCACAATGACAGGCTGCGGCACATGCGCAGCGTCCATCTATTCCGGTCAGCGTTTCTTGCGCAGCAATGCCCCCGCCGCATTCCCCTCGAAGCGCCCCGCTTCCTCGATATATCCCTGCACCGTGCCGTCATGGCGCCAACCACCTTGGCGTTTGATATCCTGAAAATCAGCACCGGCGCGGTGGGCGCTGGTAGCCATGCCACGGCGCAGGCTGTGACTGCTAAGGCCGGAGACTGCAGCAAGGCCGGCACCTGTCGCGCACTGCGCAAGAATCGTATTGACGCTGCCGGCATGCAACGCGCCTGTGCCAAGCGCCTGCCATTTGCTGATCGGACGAAATAGCGCGCCGGTGGTGATACCGGCTTGCGTGAGCCAGTTGCGCAGTGCGCTGACCGGGCAACACCGCTCCTCGCCAAACGGGATGGCCTTGATGATGCCCTCGCCCAACTGGTCGGTTTTCGAGCGCGCCAGCGTGATCACCAGTCCTTCCGGTTCCCATGCCAGATCATCGACTTGCAAGCTGACCAGTTCACTGCGCCGATACCCACCGAAAAAACCGAGTTGTAGCAACGCACTGTCGCGTCGTGCCGTCAGCGTTGTCAGGCTGTCCAGATACGTGACGATGCGCTCCAGTCCTTCCAGCGACAGGGCTTTGGCTTTCTGTTTTGGTTTGCCGTGCAGGCGGGCAATGCCGGTCAGCGTTTTACGCACTGTCGGAGTCGACGCGGCATCCGGGAATCCCTGATGCCGGTGCCACTGCGATAGCGCCGTCATCCGCAACGACAGTGTCCGGGCATTGAGGCTATCGGCGTAGGCAAGCAGATAACGGATCACGACGGTCTCATCGGCTGGCAACACCCCGCCCCACAACAGAAAATGCCGGATCGCTGCGCGGTAAGCGCGCCGTGTGTTGTCGGACGTGGCCGCCGCCAAAAAGGCCCGATGGCGCGCGGTGAGCTCAGCCTCCACCGCTTCGGCACTTTGCGACGGGGCAGGCAACACGGTTTGCTGAAAGTCGGGGGTTGTAACGGGAATCACGTCAGACATAAATGCACAATCTCGATGTAACGGCGATGTCGCAGCATAACATCAGAACAACCAATTACCCGCGATAAGCAACATTATCGTGAGTTAGATAATTAATATTTAATGAATTTATTTATCGTAATATTTAATGTAATTACATATCATGTAATACGTTATTAAATTCACTGGAACCATCATGGCACGTGCAGGCATTTTGTATTCCGATCTGGCTAGCGCCGCAGCGCAGTTAGTTGCTGAGGGCAAGAATCCGACTGTTGACAACGTACGTGTCGCGCTCGGCAGTACCGGCAGCAAAAGCACGATTGCGCCGCTGCTCAAACGATGGAAAGGAGAACATCAGGAAACGGTTGTGGAAGTTGCACAAGGACTAGGATTACCAGGCCCGCTGTTACAGGCCATGAAAGGTATTCACGAACAACTTCAGGATGACGTGCGGCAACAACTGGAACAGGCGCGCGATGCGCATCATGTCGCGCTGCTGGCAGCCCATGCAGCAACGCAGCAGGCGGAAGACGAAAAACAGGCCATCAGCCAGCACAAGTCGGCGGTAGACGCCGAGCTGGCACAGGCTCGCGCAAGCCACGCGCAACTCGACACGCAATATCAGTCGCTGTGCGTCCGGCAAGCGGCACTTCAGGCCGAACAGGAAGGCGTACAACAGCGTCTGACAGACCGTACTACCGAAGTCGCCGCGCTCAACGCTCAGCTGATACAAGTACGCACGCAGTTCGACTTCTACCTCGATGCAGCCGCACAACAGCGTACGCAGGAGCGGCAAGCCGCCGACCAGCGGATCATGCGACTGGAGCAGGAGCTTGTCGAACTGCGTCAGCAACATCTTCAGCAGCAATCCACAATCGCACGCTACGAGACGCGTATTCCTCAGTTACAGGACGAAAATAATCAGCTCAACGGAAGTTTGCGGGATGTCGAAAAAGCACGGGATGCCTATCGGACGGAACGTGATCAGGTTACCTATCAGTTCACCGAAATATCTGCCGAGCGCACGCGGATTGTTAAAAATCTTGCCGAAGCGCAAGGCGCAGCTACTGAAGCACGGATTGCGCTGGCATCACAGGTTGGGAAAACAGAAGTGATGGCCGAGCAACTTGCCAGCAAAGAACGAAAAATTGACGAATTGGATCAGCAGAAATGGGTTCTGACCGAGGAACGGGCAGTCTTGCAGGTCAGGATAATGCATCTCGAACAACGGCAACCAATTGCGCAGGAGAGCGAACCGGGTGACTCCGTACAGACTTGATGCACTTGGTTCTGACTCGGCCCACGTCAAAGCTCCAGTGTCAACTGCCTGACCTCACCCACTTCCCTGCCCGTCGTCCGGTCCCTGCCGCGCCGGCGCGAGCCATGTTTCTCGACAATCGCAGCCTGTCCGTCACGCACGGCTGGTTGTGCCCGCAGCCCGAACAACTTTTCCTTGGCCAGCCTCGTTGCCTGTTCCAGATCCACTAGCGGCATCGCAATATCCTGTCCGACGACGACACCGTATCGTGCCTGCAGTTCGGGTGGCATGCGCCACGGTTCAAACAGCCAGGCATCGGGCACCTTGCGCATGGCCGGGAGCCAGCGCCGCACAAAGTGGCCCTGCGGATCATGGTCATGCGCTTGCTTGATCGGGTTGTAGATACGCGGGACATTGATTCCTGTGGTGCCGGATTGCATTTGCAACTGACTCCAGTGGATGCCCGGTTCGTAGTCGAGGAACTGGCGCGCCAGCCACAGGCCAACCGGACGCCAGTGCAACCAGAGCGGATACGCCGCCACCGAGACCAGCATCGCGCGCATTCGAAAATTGAGCCAACCGGTCTGACGCAGCATTTCGACACAGGCGTCCACCAGTGGCCAACCGGTGCGACCGGCGACCAATGCATCGAAATGTTGCTGGTTCCAGTCGTTTTCCCGCAAGCCATCGTAGCCACGGTGCAGGTTGCAAAACTCCAGCGCCGGTTCACTTTCGAGCTTCTGGATGAAGTGACAATGCCAGTACAGACGACTGGCAAACCCCGTCAGACCCGCCTTGCGCCTGGTTTCTTCAGAGGACATCGTGGCCAGTTGTTTGCGCGTCGCCTGCACTATTTCACGCAGACTGAGTGCACCGAATGCGAGGTAAGGCGAAAGCCTGGAACAGGCCGTCGGCGCCGACAGCGGCGATGAGATACCGCCGCGATACTGACCACTGCGCTCCAGCAGGAAACTTTGCAGCACCGTCACCGCTTGCCGGCGCCCGCCGCGCTGGCGCAGCGGCGGATCATCGGACGCGAGTCCCAGTGATTCGAAGGATGGCGGCGCGCAGAATTGCAGCGGACAGGCAACAAACTCCAGCAGCGGAATCGGCAGACAGGCTTGAGCCACATGGGCCTCCCAATGGCGCTGCCATTTGTTACGGTCCGACAAGCGCCGCACGACACCGAACTGAGCGCTCTCGTGCCAACCAACCTGATGCGTGCGGCACCAGCGTCCCACCGCCAGATCGCGCTGGTAGCTGATGTCGTTGCCGGTTTCTTCGTGGGCGTACAGGTCGGAAAAAGACAATTGACGATGCAGTTCGTCAAGTATCTCCACCACGTCGCCAACCGCAACGTGCAGACAACCACCGCGCCGCGCCAGTGCTGCATCGAGTTCAAGAAGGCTTTCGAGCAGAAATTGATAGTGTTGATTGGCGGCATCCTGCGCCGCCCACATTGCCGGCTCGATTACGTACAGGCACAGCACCGGACCACGGGCGGCAGCGAGCGTCAGCGCAGCATGATCGTGCAGGCGCAGGTCGCGCTTGAACCAGACAAGGCTGGGTGTCATTGTTCACATTCGGAATTAACATCGGAGCCTTAGTTTGACAGGATTTCAAAAAGTCGTTGCGACACGAAAGCGCACTCGCTCTCGGTCTCTCTAACCCTCGAGGAAACTGGCGCAACGATGAAGATCACCATACGAGAAAAACCGCACGCAAACACCAGAGCATGACTTATAATTCGACAATTATCGAATAGTAGAAACGTGAGGCGCTCCACGCTACGTTTTACCTTTCTGCTCTGCCCTGCCCTGATCTTGCGATTCAACTCAATGAAGGATGTCCCATGACCGACAAAACCTACAACGTCCTGTTCCTTTGCACCGGTAACTCAGCCCGCAGCATCATGGCCGAAGCGCTGGTGAGCACGATGGGGAAAGGCCGCTTCCGTGGCTTCAGTGCAGGCAGTCATCCCGGTGGTACGGTCAATCCGTTTGCCATTGAGCTAGTCGCGGGAACCGGGTACCCGGTCGATAACTTGCGCAGCAAGAGTTGGGACGAATTCTCGGTACCGGACGCACCACAAATGGATTTTGTCATTACCGTCTGTGACAACGCCGCCGGCGAAATCTGCCCGTATTGGCCTGGACAACCGATGAGTGCCCACTGGGGCTTTGAGGATCCCGCCGCCGCAGTCGGAACAGATGAGGAGAAACGCGCTGTTTTTCAGAAAATATTTCGCCAGATCATGGCTCGAATGAATCTTTTCGTTAGCCTGCCATTAGCAATGCTGGAAAAAAATGCGCTTCAGCGGGAACTCAAGGCGATCGGCGCCAGCCAAGTCTGACCCGTGCTGCCCTCACTGAAACGAATAACCAGCTTTCCCACTCAAGGAATCCCATGTCTGCACAATGCGAAGTGACCGGCAAACGCGCCGCACAAGTCCCGATGAGCTTTTTCGAACGTTTTCTGAGTGTCTGGGTCGGCTTGTGCATCGTGGTCGGCATCGGCTTGGGTCAATGGCTGCCAGGTCTGTTCAAGGCTGTCGGTGCGATGGAAATCGCCAAGGTCAATTTGCCGGTCGGCCTGCTGATCTGGGTCATGGTGATCCCGATGCTGCTGAAGATTGATTTCAGCGCAATGAGCCAGATCCGCGGCCACATGCGCGGTATCGGCGTGACCTTGTTCATCAACTGGCTGGTCAAACCGTTCTCGATGGCATTGCTCGGCTACGTGTTCATCCGCGTGCTGTTCGCCCCGTTGTTGCCCGCCGATCAGCTCGACAGCTACATCGGTGGTCTGATCCTGCTGGCCGCCGCTCCGTGTACGGCGATGGTGTTTGTCTGGAGCCGGCTCACTGGCGGCGATCCGTATTTCACGCTGTCGCAAGTGGCGATGAACGACCTGATCATGGTGTTTGCGTTTGCGCCGCTAGTGGCGTTTTTGCTGGGCGTCTCAAGCATCACGGTGCCGTGGGATACGCTGGTCACCTCGGTCGTGCTGTACATCGTGGTGCCGGTGGTGATTGCGCAAGTGCTACGCAAGTTGCTGCTGGCGCGTGGCCAGCATAGCTTTGATAAAGTCATGGATAAGCTGCAGCCGCTGTCAATCGCCGCACTGCTGGCGACGCTGGTTCTGCTGTTTGCTTTTCAGGGCGACGCGATCATCCGTCAGCCGCTGATCATTTTGTTGCTGGCCGTCCCTATCCTGATTCAGGTCCTGTTCACGTCGTCGCTGGCGTATTGGCTCAATCGCAAGCTCGGTGAAAAGCATTCGGTTGCGTGTCCGTCGGCGCTGATAGGCGCATCCAATTTTTTCGAGCTGGCCGTTGCTGCAGCAATCAGTATCTTTGGCTTTGAGTCCGGCGCGGCACTGGCAACCGTGGTTGGAGTATTGATTGAAGTACCGGTAATGCTGCTGGTAGTGAAGGTGGTCAATGCCAGCAAGCCTTGGTACGAAGCCGGTTTGCACAAATAAATGTTTGCCGGCGCAGTCCGGCGAGTTGTCTGAAACTAACCGGAATTGCGTGCTCCGCTCAACGCATGCCCGACCCACAATGCGCCCAAGCCAATGCCGATGAATGCGATGCCCCACCCGGTTTGCACTTGTGTTTCCAGCGAATACGCATTGCACAAGCGCAGGTCGGTGGTGATGAAATAGCTGCCTAGCCACGTCATCATCGACACCAGATAGCCGACAAAAAACAGTTGCAACGCCAGCGGCGAACAAGCGAACGAATGTTGTAGCAAAAGGCCGGCAAAAAATAGTGTGAGCAGTTTGAACAGGTCGGCTTGCGGCAAGACAACCGCCCGGTCAATCGCCAGCGGCAGCATCCAGTAAGCGAGGATCACCAGCGCCGTGATAAATCCGGTCAGGCCATAGCGGTTCCATGGCGTCAGCCAGTCCACAGCGCGACCACGCGGTAGCGCCCGCATGACCCACCAGCCGGCCAGTACCAGTAACGGCATCTGGACCGCCATGTGCCAGACCATGCTTTGCTCGATCAGGTAACGCCAGGGTGGCGCGGACAGCGCCACCGCCAGCAACGTGGCGATGAGGGCCGGTATCGCGCGCTTCATCGGGACGTTGCCAGTGCGATGTCGATGACCTGACTAATCGCGGCGTAATCAACGATACGCACCAGCCGGCCAGCCGGATCGATGATGTGCAGTGCCGCGTTGTGTTCGAATTCGCCTAGCGGCGCCGGTACGACCATGATGCCGAATGCATCGAGCAGGCGGCGGCGGTCGGCCACGCTGGCCAGCGTGACGATTTGCCACGCTGCCGGGTCCATGCGCAAGCGCGTCGCATAATCCTGCAGCGCCGCAGTGTCATCGTTGGCCGGATCAAAGCTAATCGTCAGCAAACCGACCTTGTCCTGCAACCCGCGCTCAAGTAGTTGTTGCTGCAGGCGCTGATAAACCGAACCGAGCACGCTGCAGACAGTCTGACAACGGGTGTAAACGAAGTCGACAATCTGCACCCGGCCATCGCTGGCCAGCAACTGACGCAACATGGCCGGCTGATCGGAGCGATCCCGCAAACTGAAGTCGGGAAGTTGTTGCGGCGCACGGGCAACCTGCCCGCGCCGCAATGCTTCGGTGGTGAATGCATGGCCGCCATCGGTGGCCAGCACAATCACTGCCAGTCCGACCAGCAAGGCAAGCAGGCTGGCCGCAAAGGTCTGCAACAGGCCGGCGGTCGGCGTCTCAGGACGCCGGTTTGAGTTCTGCACCACCGTTGTAAGGCGATGTGCGCGCCTTGGTTGCTTCGCGCTCGGTCTTGACCGTCTCTGCCGTGATCGGTGCGGCCTTGTTGCCCCACTCGCCACGGATATAGGTCATCACGCCGGCCAGTTCGGCATCGCTCATCATTTGCCATGCCGGCATCGCGCCCTTGTAGACCACGCCCTTGACTTCGATCTCGCCGACAATGCCGTGCAGCAGGATGTGGGTCAGGATTTTTTCATCACCATTGACCCACTCCGACGCTGCCAGCGGCGGGAAAACGCCAGCTACACCGAGGCCGGTAGCCTGATGGCAGGCCGCGCATTTACCGCCATAAATCAACTTGCCATCGACTAATGCAGCACCGCCGCCAGCGGCAACCGGCACGGGTGGCCGCAAGGTTTCGATGGTGCGCTGGTCGCCGTAGGACGAGTCTTCACCCGAAGGCGTGATGTAAAT
>CAILRJ010000096.1 GCA_903836575.1 uncultured Burkholderiales bacterium | reverse complement strand
TACTTCACGACACAAATACGGCACAAGGGGAGGGGAAGCCCAAATAGAAAAAGGGTTACGTTTTCACGTAACCCTTTGACTTTACTACTATGTTCTGGCTCCCCGACCTGGACTCGAACCAGGGACCTGCGGATTAACAGTCCGTCGCTCTACCAACTGAGCTATCAGGGAAAAGATGCCGCATTATGGCGGATCAGATGCTGCCTGTCAAAAGTTTCAAAACCGTGAAACTAGCCACTCTTGCCAGTGCTGCGAGAGAATAAAATGCTTCGTCTCACAGCGAGGCCGAAGTCTACAATACTTTCGCGATGGCCTCAACCACCTTGTCGATATTGGTTGAATTTAATGCCGCGACGCAAATGCGACCTGTGTCGACGGCGTAAATCGAATGTTCGCTGGCGAGGCGGGCTACTTGGTCTTTAGTCAGGCCGGAGTAGGAAAACATACCACGTTGCTGAATGACGAAATCGAAGTCATGGCCTGGCGCTTTTTCTTTCAGCTTTGACACGAACAGCTGACGCATTTCACGGATGCGAACGCGCATGCCAGCCAGTTCTTCTTCCCACAACTGACGCAGTTCCGGTGTCGATAAAGCCAATGCGACAACCTGACCACCATGTACAGGCGGGTTGGAATAGTTGGTGCGGATGACACGTTTGAGCTGCGACAGCAAACGTGCAGCTTCATCGGCGCTGACTGCAACGATGCTCAATGCACCGACACGCTCGCCATAAAGGGAAAACGATTTCGAAAACGAGTTCGAGACGAACAGCGGGCCACCAGCTTCAGCGAACTGCCGCACCACTTTGCCATCGGCTTCGATACCATCACCAAAGCCCTGATAAGCCATGTCAAGAAACGGTACCAGCCCGCGCTCCGTGACGACCTTGATCACTTCCAGCCACTGCGCATCAGTCAGGTCGGCGCCGGTCGGGTTGTGGCAGCAAGCGTGCAGCAGCACAATCGATCCGGCGGGCATGTTTTGCAGCGCATCAAGCATGCCGGTAAAATTCACGCCGCGGGTGGCGGGGTCATAGTATGGGTAATTGTTGACGACGAAGCCGGCCGATTCGAACAAGGCACGATGGTTTTCCCAGCTCGGATCGCTGATCCATACTTGTGCGTCGGGGGCGAAGCGCTGCAGGAAATCGGCACCGAGTTTCAGGGCGCCGGTGCCGCCGACGGCTTGCGCAGTCACTGCACGCTTTTCGGTGATGACGGTACTACCGACGCCAAAAACCAGTTCTTGAACAGCTTTGTCGTACGCGGCCAGGCCATCAATTGGCAGGTAAGTGCGCGGCGCAGCTTTTTCCATCATCACTGATTCGGCTTTTTTGACGCATTCCAGCAGGGGGACCTTGCCGTTATTGTCATAGTAGACGCCGACGCCGAGATTGATCTTGGCGGGATTTTTGTCGGCATTGAATGCTTCCGTGATGCCCAGAATGGGATCGCGGGGAGCCATCTCGATGGCTGTAAATAGGGAGACTGAAAGGGGTGCGTTCATCGTGATAACATCAAAAGTTGGCTGCACAATATCGCTTGCAGTCGGGTTGGAGACAGCGTCACGGTAAATTGCTGACGCCAGTTTGCAGTGTGTAATTTTAACAAAGGTCGCCGCTATATGGCTGAATTATCCCAAGTTTCCAGCACCATCGATGAATCGAAGATCATCTCCTTTCCCGATTCGCCGTTCCAGTTACTTCAACCGTTCGAGCCCGCCGGAGACCAGCCGACCGCGATTGCCAAGTTGGTGGAGGGCATTGAAGATGGCTTGTCTTATCAGACTTTACTTGGCGTAACTGGTTCCGGGAAGACCTACACAATGGCCAATGTGATTGCCCGCATGGGACGTCCGGCTATTATCTTCGCTCCGAATAAAACGCTGGCGGCACAACTGTACAGTGAATTCCGCGAATTTTTTCCGCGCAACGCGGTGGAGTATTTCGTCAGCTACTACGATTACTACCAGCCGGAGGCGTACGTTCCGCAGCGCGACTTATTCATCGAGAAAGACTCGTCAATCAACGAGCATATTGAGCAGATGCGGTTGTCCTGTACCAAGTCGTTGATGGAGCGGCGCGACGTAATTATTGTCGCCACGGTCTCCGCGATCTACGGTATCGGGAACCCGAACGAGTACCACCAGATGATTCTGACTTTGCGCGCCAAGGACAAAGTCAGTCAGCGCGATGTCATCGCCCGGCTTATCCAGATGCAATACGCCCGCAATGAAATCGATTTCGGGCGTGGCACCTTTCGGGTTCGCGGCGATACGATTGATATTTTTCCGGCCGAACATGCAGAACTGGCAGTGCGGCTGGAGATGTTCGATGACGAGATCGAAAGCATTCAGTTGTTTGACCCGTTGACCGGACGCGTCCGGCAAAAAATACCGCGATTCACCGTCTATCCCGGCTCGCATTACGTGACGCCACGCGCAACTGTCTTGCGTGCAATTGAAACGATCAAGGATGAGTTGCGTGACCGGCTGGAGTTCTTTCGCAAGGAAAACAAACTGATCGAAGAGCAGCGCATCGAGCAGCGCACCCGCTTCGATCTCGAGATGATGCAGGAAATCGGCTTTACCAAAGGAATCGAAAACTATTCGCGCCATCTCAGCGGTGCCAAGGCCGGTGAACCTCCGCCAACGTTGATTGATTATCTGCCGCCGGATGCGTTGATGTTCCTCGACGAGTCGCATGTCTTGCTTGGACAGCTCAGCGGCATGTACAACGGCGACCGTTCGCGCAAGACTAACCTGGTCGATTACGGGTTCCGGTTGCCGTCGGCGCTGGACAACCGGCCACTGCGGTTCGATGAATTCGAAGGCAAAATGCGCCAGACCGTGTTTGTCTCGGCCACGCCGGCCGAATATGAAAAGACCCATGCCGGGCAGGTCGTTGAGCAAGTGGTGCGGCCGACCGGTCTGGTCGATCCTGCCATCGAAGTGCGTCCGGCTAGTACCCAGGTCGATGATCTGATGGGTGAAATCCAGCTGCGGGTGGCGCAAAACGAACGCGTGCTGGTGACGACGCTGACCAAGCGGATGTCGGAACAGTTGACAGAATTTTTAAGTGATCATGGTGTCAAGGTGCGCTATCTGCACAGCGATATTGATACGGTCGAGCGGGTCGAGATATTGCGTGATTTACGGCTAGGTACGTTCGATGTGCTGGTTGGTATTAACTTGCTACGCGAGGGGCTTGATTTGCCCGAGGTGTCGCTGGTGGCGATTCTGGATGCGGACAAGGAAGGTTTCCTGCGCTCCGAGCGCAGCTTGATCCAAACCATCGGTCGTGCTGCCCGTAACCTCAATGGCAAAGCCATTTTATACGGCGACAAGGTGACTGATTCAATGCGTCGCGCCATCGATGAAACCGAGCGCCGTCGCAACAAGCAGGTTGAATTTAATCTGGCCAATAACATTACGCCGATTGGTATCAAGAAACAGATCAAGGACTTGATCGATGGCGTCTACAGCCCGCAGGAAGCACGCGAAGAATTGCAGGTAGCGCAAGAAACCGCCAAGTACGAATCGATGAGCGAAAAGCAGATCAGCAAGGAAATCAAGCGACTCGAAAAATTGATGCTCGATCACGCGAAGAACCTGGAATTCGAAAAAGCTGCGCAGGTGCGTGATCAGTTGCGCATCCTTAAGGAGCAATTATTCGGAGCGAGCGGGTCGGACAATATTGCATCGATGCTGGGTAAATAAAATGATTCCTGCCGCGATTGAGGCAACAGTTGCGCGCGCACATCCTTCATGGCATCGAAGTTTGATATCTGGACTGGGTGCCGTTGATCGGGCCGATCCGACCTACCTTCCCGCGCTGGCGCTGGATGACTATCTACCGACGGAAGGTCGCTTGCTGGCTGCATTTGCGCAGCCTCTGGATTCGGTGCGCTATGTCCTGATAGGGGAGGGTCCCTATCCGCGTGCTGCCAGTGCCACTGGCGTGTGCTTTATGGATGGCGCAGTCGATTTGCTGTGGTCTGAAAAAGGCTTGTCGAAAGCGGTCAATCGCGCCACGTCCTTGCGTAATTTCATGAAGATGTTGCTAGTAGCCGATGGCACGTTGACTCCCGGAAAAACTTCAGGGGAGGCAATGTTCGCTGCCGGAATGCAAGCGCTCCAGCCCGGTTCCATCAGTATCCAGACCTTGCCGCACTTGCAGAAAAATTTATCCCGAAACGGATTTTTGTTGCTCAACGCCGCTTTAGTATTCCGATCACACGTCCCGCCAATGCGCGATGCGCGGGCCTGGATGCCTTTCTTGAAGGAAATATTTGTCGCTCTGTCCGATCGTCCTTTGCCACCGACTCTGGTGTTGTGGGGGAAGGTTGCGGCACAACTCGACGGCATGCCGGGGATTGAGCGTTTTCCACGTCAGGTTGCCGAGCATCCGTACAATCTTTCTTTCATTGAAAATGGTTCCATGCAGAAACTGTTCGGTCCCATGCAGCTGTTGCGGCGGTCAGCGCCGATTCCAGCTAGCCGTTAGAATGGATACCTGACGAAAACGGTCAACCTTGCTATACTCGACAAAATTGATCAACTACTCAGGGAATTCCAGCTCGGCTGACTTCGGGGGACTAAGAAACATGAGATTGACTACTAAAGGCCGCTTCGCGGTGACTGCAATGATAGATCTGGCACTGCGACAAAGTGGTGGTCCAGTGACGCTTTCGGGAATTAGCCAGCGTCAGGAAATTTCGCTTTCTTACCTCGAGCAACTTTTCGGCAAGCTGCGTCGTCATGAAATTGTTGAATCGGTACGTGGTCCCGGTGGTGGTTATAACCTGGCGCGTCGTGCCGAAGATGTGACGGTGGCAGACATCATTATCGCGGTCGACGAGCCACTCGACTCGACACAATGTGGTGGCAAGGAAAACTGCCGCGGTTCGACTTCCGAAAACGGCACCCGTTGCATGACGCACGACTTGTGGTCGACGCTGAATTCAAAGATGGTGGAGTACCTCGATTCTGTATCACTGAAAGACCTGGTGGACCAGCAACGACAAAAAAATATTGAACAAAACGTAGTGGTACTACATCGGTCCCACGTTGTTTCCTGATTGGAGTGCAAGACAATGAACGCCCCCTTAAGCAAAAGCCTGATCGATACCTTGAAGGCACCGCACTTCCCGGTTTATCTCGACTATTCGTCGACCACGCCAATTGACCCACGCGTTGCCGACAAGATGATCCCGTACCTGCGCGAGCAATTCGGTAACCCGGCCTCACGCAGCCACATGTACGGCTGGACTGCCGAAAAAGCAGTTGAAGAAGCGCGTGCCGAAGTGGCCAAGCTGGTCAATGCCGATCCGCGTGAAATCGTCTGGACCTCGGGTGCCACCGAGAGCAATAACCTGGCGATTAAAGGTGCTGCCCATTTTTACAAGACCAAAGGCAAGCACATCATCACTGTAAAAACCGAGCACAAAGCAGTGCTCGACACGGTGCGTGAACTCGAACGCGAAGGTTTCGAAGCGACTTACCTGCAGCCGCAAGACAACGGCCTGATCACGATCGAGCAACTCGCCGAAGCGATTCGCCCTGACACGATTCTCGTCTCGGTCATGCTGGTCAATAACGAGATCGGTGTGATCCAGCCGGTCGACGAGATCGGTGAACTTTGCCGCTCGAAAGGCATCGTGTTCCACTGCGACGCTGCGCAAGCCACTGGCAAGATGAAAATTGATCTTGAAAAGACCAAGGTCGATCTGATGACATTCACGGCCCACAAATCGTACGGTCCAAAAGGCATCGGTGCGCTTTACGTTCGTCGCAAGCCACGTATTCGCATCGAGCCGCAAATGCACGGTGGCGGTCATGAACGTGGCATGCGTTCAGGCACTTTGCCAACGCACCAGATCGTCGGCATGGGTGAGGCATTCAAGATTGCCCGTGAAGAAATGGATGACGAAATTGCCCGCATCACGGCTCTGAGAGACCGCCTTGCGAAAGGTTTGTCAGAGATGGAAGAGGTTTACATCAACGGTGACATGGCCCATCGCGTGCCGCACAACCTCAATGTCAGCTTCAACTATGTCGAAGGCGAATCGCTGATCATGGCGATCAAGGATATTGCCGTGTCATCCGGTTCAGCATGTACCTCTGCCAGTCTGGAGCCATCGTATGTGTTGCGCGCGCTAGGCCGTAGCGATGAATTGGCGCATAGTTCGATTCGCTTTACGTTCGGACGCTTTACGACGGATGAGGACATTGATTTCACGATCAACCTGATCAAGGAAAAAGTCGCCAAGCTGCGTGACCTGTCGCCGCTGTGGGACATGCACAAGGAAGGGATCGATATCAGTTCGATCCAGTGGGCAGCACACTAATCATTGATCGCTTGCGGGATAACCCGCAAGCGGCGTAATTTCAAGGAGCATCAAAATGGCATACTCAGAAAAAGTCCTGGATCACTACGAAAATCCACGCAATGTCGGCGCATTCGACAAGGGCGATGACACCATCGGTACCGGCATGGTCGGCGCGCCGGCTTGTGGCGACGTCATGAAATTGCAAATCAAGGTCGGTGCCGACGGCATCATTCAGGACGCCAAGTTCAAGACCTACGGTTGCGGTTCGGCGATTGCATCCTCATCGCTGGTCACTGAATGGGTCAAGGGCAAGACGCTCGACGAAGCCATGTCGATCAAGAACACCCAGATCGCCGAAGAACTGGCGCTGCCACCTGTAAAAATTCATTGCTCGATTCTGGCTGAAGATGCGATCAAGGCGGCCGTGCTGGACTACAAGACACGGCATGCCACTGAAACAGCGACTGCAGCATCGGTCTGAATCGGAATAACCTGCGAGAAAAAACATGGCAATCACACTGACTGAAAAAGCAGCCAAGCACATCAGCCGCTACATGGAACGTCGCGGCAAGGGAATCGGATTGCGCTTTGGCGTTCGCACCACCGGCTGTTCAGGGTTGGC
>CAILRJ010000095.1 GCA_903836575.1 uncultured Burkholderiales bacterium | reverse complement strand
GAATGTTGAATCGCAAGAATGACGAGTGGGACATGACCGACGCATCGACCTATCAGAGCGAAACCCGCGACCCCATCGTGGCACTGTTGCGCATGCCGATGCTGTGACCGCTCAGACGCTCGCGTCGCCCAACCAGTAGCGATTGATATCCTTGAGGCCCCACTTGCCGGCCTCTTCACGCGCGACGATCTCGTCGTCACAGTCGTCCGCCGCCAGGTCCAGCAAGACCGGCACGATATGACTCATCGCCTTGACCGAATAAAACACCCGCACCGCCGGCAACAGCAACTTGCCCTCCTTCTGTTCGACCACCACACCGAGTCGTCCCGATGCCATCCGCACCAGCGTACCGACCGGATAAATCCCGATGCTGCGCACAAAGGCCTGGAACACCACCGGATCAAAATGCCCGTCGCTCCATTCGGCCATCTTGCTCAGCGATTCGGACGGACACCAGCCTTGCTTGTAAGGGCGGTTCGACGTGATCGCATCATAGACATCGCATACCGCACCCATGCGCGCATACAGGCTGATCTGCTCGCCTGACAGGCGGTGCGGATAACCGCTGCCGTTCATTTTTTCATGGTGATGCAAGCAGACATCAAGGGCGATCGCGCTGATACCCTCGGCTTCCAGCAACATCGCATGGCCGGCCGCCGGATGCTGCTTGACTGAAACGAATTCGTCATCAGTGAGCTTGCCGGGTTTGTTCAGGATTTTTGCTGGCACGGCCATCTTGCCGATGTCGTGCAGCAGCCCTGCAAGACCGAGTTCGCGCGTGGTCTCGTCATCGAGTTTGAGCTGACTGGCCAGGGCGATCATCAGCGCGCAGACGGCGACTGAATGCATGTACGTGTAATCGTCGGCCGTCTTGAGGCGGGCCAGACCGATCAGTGCGCCGGGGTTGCGCATGATCGAGGCGGCAATTTCCTCGACCAGCGGCATCGCATTGCGGGTATCGATGGCCTTGCCCATGCGTGCTTCACTGAACATTGACAACACCGCTTCGCGCGACTTGTTGACGATGCTGGTCGCGCGTCCGACTTCATCGGCCATCGAGACGCGCACCACGTCGCTATACGCGACACGCGCAACCGGAACCGGGGCAGCAACCGGCGGCACAACAGGCGCATCGATTTTTTCGACAACGACTGGCTGCGGCGCTGGCACGTCGTCCCCTTTTTCGGTATCGATCCACGCTTCCATGACGCTACTCTTGTTCACCTTCGCCAGCGTCCCCGCGTCTTCGATCAGAAACGATTTTTTCCAGAACGGCGTGTCGATCCAGGAGACACACAGTTCGTGGATATACATCCCAACACAAAGCTGGCTAACGGGAATTTTTTTTAACATGCACGATACTCAGGACGTTTTATATTTCGGTGTCCAATAATACCAAGTCCTTTCGTTCGAGAAAAAATTACCCGCACATGTTGGAACTACGCCCCGGATAAAAACTGCCGCAGCAAGCGGTTCACCCGCACTGGCTGCTCGTGAACAATCCAGTGCGACGCATCAGCGACGCGTTCAACCTGCAAATCGGTGACGAACTGGTCGAGGCCATCGAGCAGCGTTTTCGGTAGCGCAAAATCCGTCTCGCCCCAGATCACGCGGGTTGGCACCGTGACACGGAAGTCGGCCGGATCGAGTGCCAGCTTCAGCGGCCCCGGATGATCATCGGTCGGCGGGTGCAACGGCGAGGCGCGGTAATAATTGACGCCGCCGCGCAAGCCACGCCGCCAGCAAGCGTGATAACGCTCCCGCACTGCATCGGTGAACCAGAGTGCCGGTGGCTGACCCATGCCATTGAAAAATCCGTCCAGCAAAGCGAAGTCGTTTTTCTCCAGCGCCGCTTCGGAACCGTCAGCGCGCAGCCAGTTCATGTAATCGCTGGACGCCTTCTGATGCGCATCGGTTGCCAGCGCCTGCATGAACAGATACGGATGCGGCGAATTAATGATGATCAGCTGGCGCAGCAACTGCGGCAGCGCAATCGCCAGGTTCCACGCAATTGCGCCGCCCCAGTCATGCGCAACCAGCGTGCATTGCTCATAGCCGAGATGGCCGATCAGCAGGCGCAGGTCATCAACAATATGGCGCGCCTTGTACGACGACAGATCGGGTGGCATGTCCGACAAATTAAAGCCGCGCAAATCCGGTGCGACTGCAAAATGCGTGCTGCCGAACTCCTGTAATTGTGCTTCCCATTCACCCCAGAATTCCGGGAAGCCATGCACGAACAGGATCAGCGGCTGACCCGGCTGGCCGGCGCTGGCGTAATGCAGGCGAGTGCCGTTGTCGAGCGTGGCAAACTGGTTGTCGCGGATTGCGGCTGCCATCGTTACGCTCCGGCTTTCAGTTTCGCCTGCAGCATTTCGCGCACATGTTCGGCACCGGCATACGGGTCACCCGGGTTGGTCCGGGTGATGATTTCTTCCATCCGCTTTTGCACATGGCCGAGCGCCTGCGGATGCGAATACACATAAAACTGATCATTGCCGATCGCCTCGAACGTCATCTCGGCCACCGCTGCCGCCGTGACCTTGCCGGAACTGACCGCCTTGTCCGACATCGCCTGCGCCGCCAATTGGCTGACCGTCGGACGCGCACTCATGGCGACATCGTCAGGCCGGTTGCGATGCGATTGCGAAATCCCGGTCGGTACGAAATACGGACACAGCACCGAGGCGCTGATCGGCGCATCGACCAGCCGCAAATCCTGATAGAGCGATTCGGTCAGCGACACCACCGCATGCTTGGACACGTTATAAACCCCCATCGTCGGCGCATTGAGCAAGCCGGCCATCGAGGCGGTGTTGACGATGTGGCCTTCATAATCGGGATCGGTCTTGGCGCAAGCCAGCATCAGCGGTGTGAAGATGCGCACGCCGTGAATCACACCCCACAGGTTCACGCCGAGTACCCATTCCCAATCAGCCTGGGTGTTTTCCCAGACCAGTCCGCCCGAGCCGACACCGGCATTATTGAACAGCAAATGAACCGCGCCGAAACGCGCCATCGTCGCATCGGCCAGCGCCTGGATTTGGTCGGCGTGACGCACGTCGCAGCGCACGGCCAGCACTTCGGCACCGAGTGCTTCGAGCTCGGCCTTGACGCGATCGAGCGCGTCCTGCTGCACATCGGCGAGTACCAGCTTCATGCCCAGACGTGCACCGATCAGCGCAAATTCGCGGCCGAAGCCGCTGGCGCCACCCGTGATGACAGCCACCCGATTGGTAAAATTTTTCATGTTGTCTCCGTGGTTTTTTTAAGCGGATTTTTTAAGTTGATAGCCGTTGCGCGGGAAGTGCACGGTCACCGTGCCAGCCCGCTCATCATGCCGGCGCACCGCCAGTTCGGTAGCACTGGCCAGTACCAGCTCGCCTTCGACCGGATCGAGTGCGTAATCGGTCGGCGTGATCGTCACGCGCTCGCCCAACGCGATACCGTGCAGGTCGATGACGGCCCCATCAATTCCCAGCGATGTACTGCTGCGGCACAGGTCGATCGCATCGGTACTGCTGATTTTTTCAGCAGTGCCATGACCGATGGCGGCCATCCGTGCGAGCCAGGCCAGCAGCTTCGGCGACCGTTCCAGAATCACCGACAGGCCGGGCACGCGACTGACATACCAGACCGGGTGGTAGACCGAAAAATCAGCCAGCGTCGGCAAAGCGCCGAGCAAATACGGCTGGCCATCGGCCAGCATGTTGTCGAGGCGATCGATGTATTCGGTCAGACTGGCGGTGGCTTCCGCTACTGCGATGCGCGGCGCATTGCCACGCATCGCGGCACGGTCGGCACCGAAGGCTTGCAGGTGTTCCGGCGGCAGCTTGCCGAACATTGCCTGCAGGCCGGCCGGCTGGAATGCATAGCCAATCGCCGTCCAGAACAGCGTGCTATCCGCCCATTGCGCCACCGTGCGGACCAGACCGCTCTGCTCGTGCGGGAACAGCGACGGCGTTGGCGCACGCCGCTCCAGCACATCGGCGATCAGCGCGGTATCGCAGTACACGTCGGAGCCGATTTGCAGCAGCGGCGTGCGTCGATAGCCACCGGTCAGTGCCAGCACATCCGGTTTGGGCATGATTACCGGAATCAGTACGGACTTCCAGGCCAGCTGTTTGTAACCCAGGATCAGGCGGATTTTTTCCGCGAACGGGGACGTCGGATAGTGATGCAGGATCAGGTCGGACATGGCGTTCTCCAGAAGCAAAGAGGGGAAATCAGATCAGCTTGACCAGCTGCTTGCCGAAGTTTTTGCCTTTGAGCAGACCGATGAAAGCTTCCGGTGCGGCCGCCAATCCGTCGGCAATCGATTCGCGGAATTTCAGTTTGCCGGTAGCGACCAGCGTGCCGAGTTCTTTCAAACCTTCCGGCCACAGATCGATATGCTCGGAGACGATGAAGCCGCGTATCGTCAGGCGCATCGTCAGAATCATGCGCACATTCGTCAGCGTCATCGGTTCGCCGTTGTAACCGGCGATCAGGCCACAGACGGCGACCCGGCCAAACGGATTCATGCGCGCCAGTGCGGTATCGAACACCACGCCACCGACGTTTTCGAAAATTGCGTCAATGCCGTCCGGTGTCGCTGCGGCCAGGTCGGCGGCAAAACTAGCCGACTTGTAATCGATACAGGCATCGAAACCCAATTCGTTGACCACATACGCGCATTTTTCCGGACCACCGGCAATGCCGACGGCGCGACAGCCGCGCAATTTGGCGAGCTGGCCGACCACGCTGCCGACCGCACCGCTGGCGGCCGAGACGACGATGGTTTCGCCCGCCTTCGGTTGCATGATCTGGGTCAGTCCGTACCAGGCGGTCATGCCGGGCATGCCGACCGCACCGAGATAGGCCGACAGCGGGATATGGGTGGTGTCGACCTTGCGCAGCGTCTGGCCATCGGAGACGGTCATTTCGGCCCAGCCGGAGCCGCCGACCACCTTGTCGCCAACGGCGAATTTCGGGTTCTTGCTCTCGACAATTTCACCGACGGTGCCGCCTATCATGACCGCGCCGATGGCCTGCGGTTCGGCGTAGCTCTTGCTGTCTTCCATGCGACCGCGCATGTACGGATCGAGCGACAGGTAATGATTGCGGATCAGCACCAAGCCGTCGGCAATCACCGGCACGGCGACTTCTTCGAGCAGGAAATTATCGGTAGTGACGGCACCGGAAGGACGGGAAGCGAGGACGATCTGACGGGTAGTAGTCATGTTAGTAGTCATGCTGGACTCCTGGTTCAGGAAATGAATGTGTGATCAAGCTTGCGGCCGGCGGCGCGCTGCTTGAGAAATTTGAAAGTACCCATTGCGCGCGCCACCAGCAGGTTGCCGTTGCGGACTTCGCCTTCGCAAAAAACCAGCGTCGTGGCGCGATGGCTGGCCCGGCCAATGGCAATGATGCGGCTGCCAGGATGGCCGGCCGGTTGCAAAAAACTGGTGTGCATGTCGACCGTGACGGCGCCGCTGGCAGCAGGGTCCAGCGAGCGTCCGGCCAGCGCCATGACCACATCGAGCAAGGTCATCGTGACGCCGCCATGGCCGACTTGCCAGCTGTTCATGTGGCGTGTGCCGAGCGTGAGCGCGACGCGCGCTTCACCGTCGATGGCACCGAGAAACTCGACGCCCATTTCAGTGAGAAACGGGATCTCGTTCGGAAACGGCCTGGCAACCGTCCAGTCCATCAGACTGCCGAGACGCCGCCATCGACCGCCAGGATCTGGCCGGTGATGTGCTTGCTGGCGTCGGAAGCAAACAGCACGGCCGCCCCCTTGAGGTCTTCGTCGTCGCCGAGCCGGTTCAGCGGCGCGTGGCCGGCCAGTTCTTCCTTGCCCAGCGTGGCCAGCAAACCTTTGGTCATTTTTGACGGAAAAAATCCCGGTGCCAGCGCATTGACGGTAATGCCATGCGCGCCCCATTCGCCCGCCAGCGTGCGGGTGAAGTTGACCACCGCGCCCTTCGACGTGTTGTAAGCGATGGTCTGCATGCCGGGCGGATTGCCGGACAAACCGGCGATCGAGGCGACGTTGATGATGCGGCCATAGCGGCGCGGGATCATCGAACGCTTGCCGACGGCTTGCGAGAGCAAAAAGATGCTGCGGATATTGAGGTTCATGACCTTGTCCCAGGCCTCGACCGGATGGTCTTCGGCTGGCGCGCCCCAGGTGGCACCGGCGTTGTTGACGAGGATATCGATATGGCCGAGGCGGTTCAGTGTCTCGGTGACCAGCGCCTCGACGGCCGCTTCCTGCGACAGGTCGGCAGCGATGGCGGAGGCGTTGATGCCAAGGCTTTTCAGATGGGCGACGGCGTCATCGAGTTCGGTCTGCTTGCGCGCCGACAGGACGATGGTGGCGCCCTGCTCGCCGAGCGCTTCGGCAATTTGCAGGCCGAGGCCGCGCGAACCGCCGGTGACCAGTGCGGTTTTGCCGTCGAGGTTGAACAGTTGCTGGGGTGTGCGCATGCGGTCTCCGTATATTTATAGTTATGGTTGATAAATTTGAGGTTAGAGCGAGGAAGTCACCGGCGCTTCCACCAGCACATCCATGCAATGCCGCGTGGCACGCACCGCACCGATGAACGGCTTGGTGGCGACATGCAGCGGATGGTGCTGGTAATCATCGAGTGAATGAGCGGTATCGAATTCGGAATACAGCATGATGTCGCAGGTGCATTCGAGGCCGGGCTGAGCCAGCGAAACCTCGAAGGTGAGGATGCCGGGCACCAGCTCCTTGCAGCTTTCCAGCAGCGCCTGCATTTTCAGCAGGTTGGTGGCCTTGTCGGCGCCTTCGGCTTCGTCCTTGAGGGTCCACATGACGATGTGCTTGATCATTATTTTCTTTCTAAAACCACGCATCCTGCATGTCGAGCGTGGTGGTGTCGAGGCTGGCCAGCAGATCGAGTTGCGCATTGATCTTTGGCAGCTCCCATTGGTAAAAGTACAGGCAGGCCTGCAGTTTACCCTTGTAGAAATCGGCATCGTGCGCGTGCTCTTTACCGACCGCCAGCAAGGCCTGCTCCAGCCAGATCCACGCGACCACCGCATGGCCGAAAGCTTCGAGGTACAGCGAAGCATTGGCCAGTGTCCGGTTCAGGTCACCGGCGCCATGCAAGGTCGCGGTGACCGCGACGATACGTTGCCATGCGGCGTCCAGCGCAGCCGCGTGCGCGGTCAGTGCTGGCACGGCAATGGCACGTTCGACGGTCTGCATGACTTCGGCGCACAACGCCTGCAACGCGGCACCGTCCTGCATCGCCACTTTGCGCCCGAGCAGATCAAGTCCCTGAATACCGTGCGTGCCTTCGTGGATAGGATTGAGCCGGTTGTCGCGATAAAACTGTTCGACGTTGTACTCACGGGTATAGCCGTAACCGCCATGGACCTGAATGGCCAGGTTGTTCGCTTCGAGGCACCATTGCGACGGCCAGGACTTGGCGATCGGCGTCAGGATATCGAGCAGCAGCGTCGCACGGCGGCGTTGGTCGGGCGCAGCAGTGCGCTCGTCATCGACCAGTTTCGAGCAGTACAACGCCAGCGCCAATCCGCCTTCGACATACGATTTTTGCGCCAGCAGCATGCGCCGCACATCGGTATGTTCGATGATCGGCAACTGCGGCATGGCCGGATCCTTGGCTTGCGGCGCACGGCCTTGCGGACGATTGCGGGCGTAATCGAGCGCGTGCAGATAACCGGTGTAACCCAGCATCACGGCACCCAGGCCAACCCCGATACGGGCCTCGTTCATCATGTGGAACATGTTGGCCAGGCCCTTGTGGACCGTGCCGACCAAGTAGCCGATCGCACCCGCCTTGCCCTGCGGCGTGAACTTGCCTTCGCCAAAATTGAGCAGGCAATTGGTGGTGCCGCGATAGCCCATCTTGTGATTCAGGCCGGCCAGCACGACATCGTTGCGCTCGCCCAAAGTGCCATTGGCATTGACCAATAGTTTGGGCACGATGAACAGTGAAATCCCCTTCACGCCGGGAATCAGTTTGCCATCCGGGCCGGGCACTTTGGCCAGCACCAGATGAACGATGTTCTCTGCCAGTTCATGCTCACCGGCCGAGATCCACATCTTGTTGCCAGTCAGCCGATAGCTGCCATCGGCTTGCGCTTCGGCGCGGGTGACGATGTCGGACAAACTGGAACCCGCCTGCGGCTCGGACAGGCACATCGTGCCGAAAAACCGGCCAGTCAGCATCGGCTTGACGAAGGTCTCGATCTGCTCGGGCGTGCCGCATTTCATCAGCGTGTTGGCGTTGCCGATGGTGAGGAACGGATACGACGAGGTGCCGACATTGGCCCCCTTGAAATAGGCGAAGCCGGCTTTTTCGACCACGCACGGCAACTGCATGCCGCCATTGTCGAAGTCCTGGCCGGCCGCCATCAGGCCGGCGGCACTGAAGGCATCGAGCGCGACCTTGACATCGGCAATCATATGGACGGCTGTGCCATCGAAATGCGGTTCGTTCTGATCGCTTTTTTTATTGTGGGGTGCAAACAGGTCGACGGCGATACGCTCGCAGGTATCGATGGCGGCGTTGAAGGTATCGGTCGAGTGATCGGCAAAGCGTTCACGCTCGGTCAGTGTCTCGACATGCAGCCATTCGTAGAGCAGAAAGTCGAGATCGCGACGGGACAAAATCTTGGATTGCATCGAAGGCTCCGGCAAGAATTCAATTGCACGCGATCGAGTCGCCTGCAATTGAACAGGGTTTTACACGACAGGTCAGACCACTTCGAACAATCCCGCTGCGCCCTGCCCGCCGCCAATGCACATCGTCACGACAACATACTTGACGCCACGGCGTTTGCCTTCGATCAGCGCATGGCCGGTCAGGCGCGCGCCCGACACACCGTACGGATGACCGACCGCAATCGCGCCGCCATTGACATTGAGGCGATCAAGCGGGATACCGAGCGTGTCGGCGCAATACAGCACCTGCACGGCGAAGGCTTCATTGAGTTCCCACAGGCCGATGTCTTCGACTTTCAGGCCGGCTTTTTTCAGCAACTTCGGAATCGCATAGACCGGGCCGATGCCCATTTCGTCCGGCTCGCAACCGGCGATGGCGAAACCGCGAAAGATGCCCAGCGGCGTCAAGCCGCGTGCTTCGGCGACCTTGCTGTTCATCACGATGGCGACTGAAGCCCCATCTGAAAACTGGCTGGCATTGCCGGCCGAGATCACGCCGCCGGGTACTGCGCTGCGGATTTTCGAGACCGCTTCATAGGTCGTGTCGGCGCGAATGCCTTCATCGGCCGAGATCGTTACCTCACGGCTGACCAGCATGCCGGTGGCCTTGTCGGCGACACCCATGATGGTGGTCATTGGCGCGATTTCTGCATCGAACTTGCCGGCCAACATGGCAGCGTGCGCGCGCTGCTGGCTTTGCGCACCGTAGGTGTCCTGACGCTCGCGGCTGATGTTGTAGCGCTTGGCGACGGTCTCGGCGGTTTGCAGCATCGGCCAGTACACCTCCGGCTTGTTTTGCAGCAGCCAGACTTCGCGCAACATGTGGGTATTGGCTTCCTGCTGCACGCAGGAAATCGACTCGACACCGCCAGCGGCGTAGATGTCGCCCTCGCCGGCAATGATGCGTTGTGCGGCAGTCGCAATGGTTTGCAGGCCCGACGAGCAAAAGCGGTTGATGGTCATGCCGCCGGTGGTGACCGGGCAGCCGGCGCGCAAGGCAATCTGGCGCGCGATGTTGCTGCCGGTGGCGCCTTCGGGCGTGGCACAACCGATGATGACGTCTTCGACTTCGCCAGATTCGATGCCAGCGCGCTCGATCGCGTGCTTGAGTGCGTGACCGCCAAGCGTCGCGCCGTGGGTCATGTTGAAAGCACCTTTCCAGGATTTGGCAAGAGCGGTACGTGCGGTAGATACGATGACTGCGTCGGTCATTTGAGTCTCCTGAATGGGATTGGGGCGGGCTGTCGGTTGGACTGGTACTGCAACGGGAATCGAGAATAGCATGATTAAGTACGGTCGTTCGCAAATTATTGCATGCCCTTAAAAGCGGCAACCCGGCCGCAAGAATCCCGTAAGTTTTGCATTGCACACTGCGGTGCAACTGCTCAGCAGTAACCGTTCATGCACAACTGGCGGGGGCATGACGAGAAAAAAACAGACCAGCAGGAGACACCATGGCACCAGCAGCGCCGGCATCACGCAAGATCACCCCGGAGCAGCGCAAGGTCATTTTTGCGGCGGCGCTGGGGTCGATCTTCGAGTGGTATGACTTTTATCTGTACGGCGCGCTAGCGCTCATCATTGCCAAACAATTTTTTTCCGGTACGGACGACAATACCGCGTTTATTTTTGCGCTGATGGTGTTTGCTGCCGGCTTTATCGTGCGTCCGTTCGGTGCGCTGGTATTCGGACGTCTCGGCGACCTGATCGGTCGCAAGACGACGTTTCTGGTCACGATCGTACTGATGGGCGCATCGACTTTCCTGGTCGGTATATTGCCGAACTATGCCTCGATCGGGATTGCAGCGCCCATCCTTCTGGTCACGCTGCGCATCGTGCAAGGCCTTGCGCTGGGCGGCGAATACGGCGGTGCGGTCACATATGTGGCTGAGCATGCGCCCAACAATCAACGCGGTGCGTTCACCGCATGGATTCAGACCAGCGCCACGCTGGGCCTGTTTCTGTCACTGCTGGTGATTCTCGGCACGCGGTCCGCG
>CAILRJ010000094.1 GCA_903836575.1 uncultured Burkholderiales bacterium | reverse complement strand
TTGGGCAGACAGGGCGACGACTGCGGACGCAGCGAAGACGAGTTTTACTAATTTATTCATGTTTCTCCTCTCGGTTGGGATATCCGCAGATCAAACTGCGCAACAAATGCTACGACATCAAAAAAAATGGATACTACCACGTGCTTCAAAGGCTTCGCTTAAGAGATTTGCGTGCTACATCAAATCAATTTTGCATGATTTTGGCACAACGTTGACTGCGTAACGCTGCTCGTTAAAGAGACCGAAATGCGCTTCTAATAATATGTCGTTTATTTGCAACATGGCAGTGCCATTGTTTTGATATTTCAGTGCATGGAATGCTCTTGCAAGCCTTTTGTGAACTAGGTCGACCCACTTGTTATCTGGCGTCGCCACGGACCTCTATTGTGGCGCGACGGTCGTCGGCGAGGCAGGCGATTAACTTTGATCGAGTGAGATTTTCCGGGCAGGACGTAGTCGACTGGGTGCTGCCTATGCCCGCAATGCTAATGGTGGTGGAATTGGCGACGATGCCTAGCAACGTTGCCATTGCTTTTGCCCGTTGTTCTGCCAAAAGCGCATTGTTTGCTGCCGAACCGATGCGATCAGTGTGACCCGTAACAGAAATGGACTCGATACGACTGCATCGTCCGATTCGCTCTTCGTAGTCGTGTTTAACGCGATCACTGACCTTATCGGTTATTTGGGCTTTGCCAAAGGCAAACGCGATGTCACCTAGTAGCGTGATACTGAAATCGCAACGACTGGTCGGTGTAACAAGGGCCAGTGGTGCTGCATCGGTATTTTTGGCCGTTGAAGGCAGCAAGTCGGGTGCGGTTGGTCGGGCAAGGGGCGATGTCAGTTCCCCATCGCAGCCGGTGGTGGCGTCTGCAGATGACCAGTATCCGGTACGCCAACACAGCCCGGTGCCGCTGCGAGTGATCGTGCCTCGGGCATCCTGCGCGTAGGCACTGGATTGGCGGTTTGTCTGAACATTGGTAAATGTTTGCGCCGTGGCGTCGAAGACAACCAGTCCTGACAGTAGGCTGAGAGTCAATTTATTGAACATAAGATTTAAATTTTGATGAGGCGATGAGCTGGACTGCGGCAGTTAGCCGGTTAGTCAGTGAACACTTGCTTATTTAAGCATATTTTTTTGTCTAGTTGACAGAATTAGCAAGCCTGGGCAGCAAGCCGGCAAGCGCCTAAAAGCGCAGAGCCCCTTGATGCGCATGCTAAAATCCAAGGCTTAAGTGGCTCAATTGCGACACTGGCGCGCCACGTGCAACGCACCATAACCTTAGTAAAAGAACAGTTCACTCTCCCATGGATCAATTCGCTAAAGAAACTATCCCGATTTCACTTGAAGACGAGATGCGCAAAAGCTACCTCGATTACGCGATGAGCGTGATTGTAGGTAGGGCATTGCCTGACGTGCGGGACGGTCTCAAGCCGGTGCACCGCCGGGTACTGTTTGCGATGCACGAAATGAACAACGTCTGGAACCGGCCTTACGTGAAGTGTGCGCGCGTCGTTGGTGAAGTAATGGGTAAATACCATCCTCACGGCGACCAATCGATCTATGACACGCTAGTACGGATGGCGCAGGATTTTTCGTTGCGCTACACACTGGTTGACGGACAGGGTAACTTTGGTTCCGTCGATGGCGATAACGCGGCGGCGATGCGCTATACCGAGTGCCGGCTCGACAAAATTGCCAATGAAATTCTGGCCGACATCGATAAAGATACCGTCGACTTTGTGCCTAACTATGATGGTAAGGAAAAAGAACCGACGGTGCTGCCGACCCGGATTCCGAATCTGCTGATTAATGGCGCGTCAGGAATTGCCGTCGGCATGGCGACCAATATACCGCCGCATAACATCACCGAAGTCATCGATGGCGCACTGTATGTTTTGCGCAATGCCGAGTGCACGATCGATGAATTGATCGAAATCATTCCCGCGCCGGATTTTCCGACCGCCGGCATCATCTACGGCGTCTCTGGTGTGCGCGATGGTTATCGCACCGGACGTGGCCGTATCGTCATGCGCGCCAAGACGCATTTCGAGGAATATGGCAAGGAAAGCCGTACGGCGATCATCGTCGACGAGTTGCCGTATCAGGTGAATAAAAAATCGCTGCTCGAACGCATTGCCGAGCTGGTGCGCGACAAGAAGCTTGAAGGTATCTCTGATATCCGCGATGAGTCAGACAAGTCCGGCATGCGGGTTGTCATCGAACTCAAACGCGCCGAAGTACCGGAAGTCGTGCTCAATAATTTGTACAAGCAGACCCAGTTGCAAGACACCTTCGGCATGAACATGGTGGCGCTGGTTGATGGTCAGCCGAAGTTGCTGAACCTCAAGCAGATGCTGCAATGTTTCCTGTCCCATCGCCGCGAAGTCGTCACACGCCGGACGATTTTCGAACTGCGCCGCGCGCGCGAACGCGGGCACGTACTCGAAGGGCTGGCCGTTGCGCTGGCCAATATTGATGACTTCATTGCCATCATCAAGGCGGCGCCAACGCCACCGATTGCCAAGGTCGAACTGATGGCGCGGGCCTGGGATTCGTCGGTCGTGCGCGAAATGCTGGTGCGTACCGGCGAAGAAGCGCTCGGCGGCATTAATGCCTTCCGTCCCGAGAACCTGCCCAAGCACTATGGCATCCAGCCGGACGGTTTGTACAAACTGTCGGACGATCAGGCGCAGGAAATTTTGCAGATGCGTCTGCAGCGCCTGACTGGTCTGGAGCAGGACAAGATCGTCAACGAGTACAAGGAAGTCATGGCGCAGATCGCCGACTTGCTCGACATCCTGTCAAAGCCGGAACGTGTGACGATCATCATCGTCGATGAACTGACCGCGGCCAAGATGGAATACGGCATTGGTGCCAAGGACGAGCGTCGCTCGTTCATCGAGCACAATGCCACCGATCTTGGCACCGAAGATCTGATTACGCCGCAAGACATGGTGGTCACGCTGTCGCACACCGGTTACATGAAGTCGCAACCGATGTCTGAATACCGTGCGCAAAAACGTGGCGGGCGCGGCAAGCAAGCGATGGCAACCAAGGACGACGACTGGATCGATCAGCTTTTCATTGCCAATACCCACGATTACATACTGTGCTTCAGCAACCGTGGCCGCCTGTACTGGCTCAAGGTATGGGAAGTACCGCAAGGATCGCGCAATTCGCGCGGCAAGCCGATCGTCAACATGTTCCCGCTGCTCGATGGCGAAAAAGTCACCGTGATCTTGCCTGTGTCCGGAGATAACCGCAGCTTCCCGGAAGACCGCTATATTTTCATGTCGACCAGTCTTGGCACGGTCAAAAAAACGCCACTGAGCGATTTCAGTAATCCGCGCAAGGCCGGCATCATCGCGGTGGATCTTGATGAAGGCGATTTCCTGATCGGCGCAGCGCTGACGGATGGCCAGCATGACGTGATGCTGTTTTCGGATTCCGGCAAGGCAGTGCGCTTCGATGAAAACGATGTGCGTCCGATGGGTCGTACCGCGCGCGGCGTGCGCGGCATGAACCTCGACGAAGGCCAGCAAGTCATCGCGTTGCTGGTCGCCGAAAACGAACAGCAATCCGTGCTGACCGCGACCGAAAACGGTTACGGCAAGCGCACCCCGATCACCGAATACACCCGTCACGGTCGCGGTACCAAGGGCATGATTGCAATCCAGACCAGTGAGCGCAACGGTCGCGTTGTTGCCGCCACGCTGGTCGAGCCCTCCGATGAAATCATGCTCATTACAACCGGCGGCGTGCTGATCCGTACGCGAGTTGCCGAGATCCGCGAAATGGGTCGTGCCACGCAAGGCGTGACCCTGATCGCTGTCGAAGATGGCACCAAGCTGAGCGGCTTGCAGCGCATCGTCGAGCCGGATGTCGACGAAGACGATGAAGGCATCGCTGCTGCAGACACGGCAACCGACGACACGCCGGCTGCTGACGAAAAAGAGTAATCGATGAGCCACGTATTCAATTTTTCTGCGGGTCCTGCCGTTCTGCCGCGCGAAGTACTGGTCGAAGCGGCAGCCGACATGCTCGACTGGCACGGCAGTGGCATGTCGGTCATGGAAATGAGCCATCGCGGTCCCGAGTTCATGTCCATCATGGCTGCGGCGCAAAAAGATTTGCGCGAGCTGATGGCAGTGCCGGACAACTACCAGATCCTGTTCCTGCAAGGCGGCGGCCTGGCTGAAAACGCGATCGTGCCGATGAATCTGCTCGGTCGCAAGGCGCAGCCGGCGGTGATCGATTTCATCCACACCGGTTCCTGGACCGGCAAGTCGATCAAGGAAGCCGGCAAGTACGCGCAGGTCAATGTCGCCGCGTCGTCCAAAGCCACTGGCTTCGATCGCGTGCCGGCGCGGGCGGACTGGAAGCTCTCGGCCGATCCGGCCTACGTGCATATCTGCAGCAATGAAACCATCGATGGCGTCGAGATCGGGATACCTCCCGACATCGCCGCCGATACCAACGGCGCGCCGCTGGTGGCCGATGTCTCGTCGCATATCTTGTCGCGTGCGATCGATGTCAGCAAACACGGCGTGCTGTTCGCCGGGGCGCAAAAAAATATCGGTCCGGCTGGCTTGACCATCGTCATCGTGCGCGATGACTTGCTCGGTCACGCACTGCCGATCTGCCCGTCGGCTTTTGACTGGAAAGTCGTGGCCGAGAACGGCTCGATGTACAACACGCCGCCGACCTACGGGATTTATATTGCCGGGCTGGTATTCCAGTGGCTCAAGCGCCAGGGTGGCGTGGCCGCGATGGAGCAGCGCAATATCGCCAAGGCGGCGCTGTTGTACGACTATCTCGATCAGAGTCAGTTCTACTTCAATCGTGTGGCCAGCGCTGACCGGTCGCGCATGAACGTGCCTTTTTTCCTGCGCGACGAAACACTGAACGACGCATTTCTGGCCGGCGCAAAACAGCGCCATTTGCTGCAGCTCAAGGGCCACAAGTCCGTCGGCGGCATGCGTGCATCGATCTACAATGCGATGCCTATCGAAGGCGTGCAAGCGCTGATTTCCTGGATGCAGGAATTTGAAAGCACTCACCGGTAAAACCCCTTGCGCCAGCGCGGCATCGTGCCGCGCGTGACCAACCACAGGCCGACGAATGACCATCGATAGCAAACTCAAACCGCTGCGCGAACAGATCGATTCGATCGACGCGCAAATTCTTGCATTACTCAACCAGCGCGCCAGCGTGGCCCAGGAAGTTGGCCACGTCAAAGCTGAAACCAACGCGCCCGTATTTCGTCCCGAACGCGAAGCGCAAGTTTTGCGCAGCGTCGCCGAACGCAATCCCGGTCCGCTGGTAGCAACCGACGTACAGACCATCTTTCGCGAAATCATGTCCGCATGCCGCGCGCTCGAAAAGCGCGTCACGGTCGCCTACCTAGGCCCGGCGGGTACCTTCAGCGAGCAAGCTGTGTATCAGCAGTTCGGGCACGCGGTCGAAGGTATGCCGTGTGCTTCGATTGATGAAGTGTTCCGCGCCACCGAAGCCGGGACGGCTGATTTCGGCGTCGTACCGATTGAGAATTCATCGGAAGGCGTGATCAACCGCACGCTCGATTTGCTATTGCAAACGACGCTGGCCATCAGTGGCGAAATTTCGATCCCGGTCCATCACAGCCTGATGACGCGCTCCGGCACGCTAGACGGCATCACCCGGATTTGCGCGCATTCGCAAGCACTGGCCCAGTGCCAGGTATGGTTGAACATGAATGTGGCCGGTATTGCACGCCATGCCGTGGCATCGAACGGCGAAGCAGCCCGCATGGCCGGAGATGACCCGCATTGCGCCGCCGTGGCCAGCGAAATTGCCGGCGCCAAGTACGGCCTGCAAGTGGTCAATGCGCATATTCAGGATGATCCGCATAACCGGACCCGCTTTGCCATTATCGGCCGGTTGCACACGACCTCCAGCGGCAAGGATCAAACCTCGCTGGTGCTGTCGGTGCCCAACAAGCCCGGTGCGGTCTACAATCTTCTTGCGCCACTGGCGGCAAATGGCGTCTCGATGACGCGCTTCGAATCACGACCGGCGCGCATGGGTACCTGGGAATACTATTTTTATGTCGATGTCGAGGGCCATGCGCACGATGCCAAAGTCGCGCAGGCACTTGATGAGCTGAAAACCAATGCAGCGTTTTTCAAGCTACTGGGTTCCTATCCGGCCAGCCTGTAATCACTCCTCAACGAACACTAACGCGGAAATCCATCATGTCATTTCAATTCGGCCCCGACTACGTCCGTGCGATCGCTCCGTATCAAGGCGGCAAACCGATTTCTGAAGTTGCCCGTGAATTCGGGCTCGATGAAGCGAGCATCGTCAAGCTGGCCTCGAATGAAAATCCGCTCGGCATGCCGGAGTCGGCACGTCAGGCCATGATCGAAGCGATGTCGGATCTCGGTCGCTATCCTGACGCCAACGGCTTCGCACTGAAAGCCGTGATCGGCACCAAACACGATGTCGCGCAAGAGTGGATCACGCTGGGCAATGGCAGCAACGACATTCTCGAACTGGCTGCGCATGCGTTTGTCGAGCCAGGCCAGGAAGTGATTTACGCGCAGTATTCGTTCGCGGTGTATCCGCTGGCAACGCAGGCGGTTGGCGGCAAATCGGTGGTGGTCGCCGCCAAGGATTTTGGTCATGATCTGGACGCGATGGCTGCGGCGATCACGCCCGCCACGCGGTTGATCTTCATCGCCAATCCGAACAATCCTACCGGGACTTTTTTGCCGGCAGCCGCGATCGCTGAATTCCTCGCGCACGTACCGTCGCACATTGTTGTGGTGCTCGATGAAGCCTACAACGAGTATCTTCCGCCCGCGTTGCAATATGATTCGATCGCCTGGGTGCGCCAGTATCCGAACCTGCTGGTCTCGCGCAGTTTGTCCAAGGCCTACGGGCTGGCCGGATTGCGCATCGGCTTTGGTATCGCGCAACCGGCAGTAACCGATTTACTGAACCGGATTCGCCAGCCGTTCAATGTCAATTCGATGGCGCAAGCCGCCGCGATTGCGGCATTGAACGACCATGATTTCCTGGCCAAGGGTGCACAGATCAACAACGCCGGTTATGCGCAGCTGACCGCCGCCTTCGATACGCTCGGCCTGCAGTATGTGCCGTCGTCGGGCAACTTCGTGCTGGTCAAGGTCGGTGACGACGACGGTGCCGGCGCGCGCGTCAATCTGGCGCTGCTCAAACGCGGCGTGATCGTGCGACCGGTCGGTAATTACGGCTTGCCGCAATGGCTGCGAATCTCGATCGGCTTGCCAGCCGAGAATGCCACCTTCATCGCCGCCCTGACCGAGATACTCGCCTGACCACCATGCTGAAAAAAGTCGCCATCTTCGGAGTTGGCCTGATCGGCGGTTCGTTCGCGCTGGCCTTGACGCGTGCCGGTCGCGTCGATCATATCGTCGGCTTTGGCCGTACCCCTGGTGTACTGTTGCGAGCGCAGGCGCTGGGCATCATCGACACGATTGCAGCATCTGCCGAAGACGCCGTACGCGATGCCGATCTGGTACTGATCGCCGCACCCGTAGCGCAAACCGGGGCCATCCTGCGGTCGATACAACCGTATCTGCAAGCCGGCACCGTTGTCACCGATGCGGGTAGCACGAAGGGCGATGTCGTCGCGGCGGCGCGCGCTGCGCTGGGTGACAAGATCGGCCAGTTCATCCCCGGTCATCCGATTGCCGGACGCGAACAGAACGGTCCGGAAGCCGCGATTGTGGATTTGTATGTCGGAAAAAAAGTCGTGCTGACCGCCTTGCCGGAAAACAGCGCCGCCGATATCGAGCGGGTTGCCCAGGCCTGGCAGGCTTGCGGCGCGATGATTCATCGGCTCAGTGCCGCCGATCACGATCGCATTTTTGCTGCCGTCAGCCATTTGCCGCACCTGCTGTCGTATGCGCTGGTCGACGATATTGCGCGCAAGCCGCATGCCGACTTGCTGTTTCAGTATGCCGCCAGCGGGTTTCGGGATTTCACGCGCATTGCCGGTTCGTCGCCGGAAATGTGGCGTGATATCTCGCTAGCCAACCAGCCGGCGCTGCTCGCCGAGCTCGACTCCTACCTCGATCAGTTGCAAGGTTTGCGGAGCATGCTGGCCGAACGCGATGGTGCGGGACTGGAAGCAATTTACAGTAATGCGCAGCAAGCGCGGCACAACTGGATCAGTGCGATCGAGGCCGCCGAGCTGCAAGTAAAACGAGGCGGTGACTGATGCGACATTACCCTCCTCACATTGACCTGCAACCGGCGCAACGCGCGCAGGGCACGGTCTGTTTGCCAGGTTCCAAAAGTATTTCCAACCGGGTTCTGCTGCTGGCGGCGCTGTCCGAAGGCACCACCGATATTCGTGATTTGCTGGCATCCGACGATACCCACGTCATGCTCACGGCGTTGCAATCGCTGGGTATCGACTGGCAGCGCAGCGGCACCACGCAGGATTACATCGTCACGGGCGGTGCCGGTAAATTTCCGAACCAGCATGCTGACCTGTTCATGGGCAATGCCGGCACCGCGATCCGGCCATTGACGGCGGCGCTCGCAATCGTTGGCGGCGATTACACGCTGCATGGCGTGGCGCGAATGCACGAGCGGCCGATTGGCGATCTGGTCGATGCGCTCAATGCCATCGGCGCGAAGATCGCCTGCACCGGCGTGGCAGGTTTTCCGCCGCTGCACATTCGTACCGGACAGATTCAACCACATGCGCTGGACGTTCGCGGCAATGTATCGAGCCAGTTCCTCACCGCGCTGCTGATGGTCGCGCCGCTGATCGCGCGCACGCAAACTGTCACCATCAATGTCATCGGCGAACTCATTTCCAAGCCGTACATCGAAATCACGATCAACCTGATGCGTCGCTTCGGTGTCGAAGTCGAGCGCAATGGCTGGCAATCGTTTTCCATCGCTGCCGCCCAGCGCTATGTCAGTCCCGGTCGCATCCATGTCGAAGGCGATGCGTCATCGGCTTCGTATTTTCTGGCGGCTGGTGCGATCGCCGGTGGACCGGTGCGGGTTGAGGGTGTCGGCAGCAACAGCATCCAGGGCGACGTGCGTTTCGTCGAAGCCTTGCAGCAAATGGGCGCGACGATCACGATGGGCGAGAACTGGATCGAGGCCAGCGCGAACGGTGTCCTGAAAGCCATCGATGCCGATTTCAATCACATCCCCGATGCCGCCATGACGATCGCGATCGCAGCCCTCTACGCCGATGGCCCCAGCACGCTGCGCAATATCGGCAGCTGGCGCGTCAAGGAAACCGACCGCATTCATGCGATGGCGACCGAACTGCGCAAGCTCGGCGCGACGGTCGAGGAGGGGGCCGACACCCTGCGCATCACGCCGCCGGCCGAACTCACCGCCGCCGAAATCGATACCTACGACGATCACCGGATGGCGATGTGCTTCTCTCTGGCATCGCTTGATGGTGCCGCTCGGCGCGGCGCGCAGATCCGTATCAATGATCCCGACTGCGTCGCAAAAACCTTCCCTGATTATTTCGACGTCTTCGCGACTGTCGCCACGCCTTCCCTGTAAAGCCTCAGACCATGCCATTAGCTACCATTCCCGTCATCACCATCGATGGTCCGACTGCCTCGGGCAAAGGTACGGTCGCGCATCTTGTGGCCGTACGGCTGGGATTCCACTACCTCGATTCCGGTGCGCTGTACCGGCTTACCGCGCTGTCGGCGATGCGCAAGCATGTCGAGCCAACCGATGAACACGGCCTGGCCAAGGCCGCCGCCGGACTCAATTGCCACTTCAATGGCGAGCATGTGTTCCTGTCGAACGAGGACGTGACCGCCGCGATTCGTGCCGAAGCGGTCGGCAATTTCGCGTCGTGCATCGCGACCTTGCCGACAGTGCGGCAAGCGCTGTACGCGTTGCAACTCGGCTTTCGTTCGCCACCGGGGCTGGTTGCTGACGGGCGCGACATGGGGACGGTGATTTTTCCGCGTGCCACGCTCAAGGTTTTTCTGACCGCCAGCGCCGAGGCGCGCGCCGGGCGCCGATTCAAGCAATTGATCGGTAAGGGAATATCTGCTAATATGCACGACCTCCTGAAAGACTTGAACGAACGCGATGAACGCGACGCAAATCGCACCATTGCACCGCTCAGGCCCGCCGAGGATGCGCACCTGCTGGAGACCTCGAACATGACCGCAGAAGCTGCAGTCACCCAGGTACTGGCTTGGTACGCAGCAGCACGCAAGCGGGAAGATTCCCATCCCGCAGTAAAGTAAATGAATTGCGCATTAAATATTGTTCTATCTGGCGTTCCTTGTCGCGCAAAGCGGCAAAGAACATAAACACACCTAACCCTCTGACTGGCCCGTTCACGTTGAACGTCTCCACCACAGGCAACCTGCTCAAAACCTCGCTATGACTACTGTCTCATCTACTGAATCCGCTGTTGGTATGGAAAGTTTTGCCGCTCTTTTTGAAGAATCGTTATTGCGCCAGGACATGCGTTCCGGCGAAGTGATCTCCGCTGAAGTCGTCCGCCTTGACCATAACTTCGTTATCGTCAACGCTGGTCTGAAGTCAGAAGCGTTCATTCCAATCGAAGAATTCAAAAACGACAATGGCGAACTCGAAGTCAACGTTGGTGATTTCATTTCTGTTGCTATCGAATCGTTGGAAAACGGTTTCGGCGATACCATCCTGTCCCGCGACAAGGCCAAGCGCCTCGCATCGTGGCTCTCGCTCGAAAAAGCGATGGAGTCCGGCGAGATCGTTATCGGTACCGTCAATGGCAAGGTCAAAGGCGGTCTGACCGTGCTGACCAATGGTATTCGCGCGTTCCTTCCAGGTTCGCTGGTCGATACCCGTCCGGTCAAGGACACCACCCCGTTCGAAGGCAAGACCCTCGAATTCAAGGTCATCAAACTGGACCGCAAGCGCAACAACGTCGTTCTGTCCCGCCGCGCCGTCATCGAAGCATCGATGGGTGAAGAGCGTCAGAAACTGATGGAAACGCTGAAAGAAGGTACCGTCGTTACCGGTATCGTCAAGAACATCACCGACTATGGCGC
>CAILRJ010000093.1 GCA_903836575.1 uncultured Burkholderiales bacterium | reverse complement strand
CGTCGTTCGGCATCGACAACCTGAACAACTACCAGTACTGGAATTTCCATCCTTATCCGCAGCGCAGTTATAGCGCGGAATTGAAGTTTGACTTATGAAGCCTGTCCTGACACTGCAGCAGGCGCAACGTAAAAGCCTGTTCTGGCGGCTGCATTTCTGGGCCGCGCTGATCGCCTCGCCGTTCGTGCTGGTGGCAACGCTGACCGGCATCCTGTACATCTTCACGCCGCAGATCGAAGCGGTGCTGTACCGGCAGCTTGATCAGGTCACCCCGGCGATCACCACCCGTTCGCTAGACGACAGCGTCGCTGCCGCGATCGCTGCGGCACCCGCCGGTGCGGTACTGCAATCGGTGCTGCCTGCTGCCGACACAGGGGCAAGCACGCAGGTACTGTTTGCGCCGGCGATGGCCGGCATGCCCGGTCATGAAGGACATGGCACGACGACGGTGGTGTATGTCGATCCGGCCACGGCGCAGGTGCTGGGCAGCATGGCCAGTGGCGAGCGTTTCGGCAGCTGGTCGAAAAAGCTGCACTCGCGCTTGCTGCAAAACGATAACTGGCGCTGGATGATCGAGCTGGCGGCGAGCGCGCTGACGGTGATGCTGGTCAGCGGCATTTACCTGTGGTGGCCACGCGGTGTGCGCAAGGGATTGCCGCAGGCGGATGCGCGTGGCCGAACCCGCTGGCAGCAATGGCATGGCTTTGTCGGCGTTGCGCTGGCGGCGATGAGCATCGTGATCCTGAGTACCGGCCTGACCTGGAGCAAATATGCCGGTGGGCAGATCCGCAGCTTGCGCGACCTGACCGGTCAGGCTTCACAACCGGTTCCGAAGCACCTGCAATCGACGGCAGGCATCGCGCCGCTCGGCTGGCAGGCAGCGCTGGATGCGGCCCGTCTTCATGCTCCCGCGATTGCGTTGCAACTGACACCGCCACGCGGTGCGAGCGGCACCTGGAACGTCACCAGCGTCGATCGCAGCCAGCCGCTGCGACGCGTCGACCTGATCCTCGATGCGGGTACCGGCGCGCTGCTGTATCAGGCCGGCTGGGACCAGCAAACCGCGTTCGGCAAAGCCACGGCACTGGGCATCCCGTTTCATCGTGGCGAATTCGGCTGGTGGAATCAGGCCTTGTTGCTGGCGTTTGGATTGAGCGTGCTATTTTCGCTAGGGTCGGGCTGGGTGATGTTCTTCAAGCGGCGACGTGCCGGCTCGTTCGGCTTGCCGCGCGTGTTGCCGGGAGCATGGCGCGCCGTGCCGGTCGGGGCTTGGCTGGGTGCCGCGGTGCTGTGCATCGGGTTGCCGTTGCTGGCGATCTCGGCGGCGGTGTTGCTGGTGCTGGAAGCGATACTGGCGCTGGCTAAACCCGTACCAGCCCTACCCATTCCGTAGGGTGGGCACGGCCTGTTGTGCCCACGCGTGCGAACCAATCATGCCGGTCAATTCCGGCCGCGCAGCGGTGCATTCGCGTGGGCACGGCCTGTTGTGCCCACGCGCGCGAACCAACCATGCCGGGCAATTCCGACCGCGCGGCGGTGCATTCGCGTGGGCACGATGATGCTGCGCCCACCCTACAGCCGCAGCAACCCGTGGCGCGCCGCGAGATGCATCAGCTGAACATCATTTTCGGCGTCCAGTTTCTGGCGGATCGAGGTCAGGTTGTTGAGCACGGTCTTGGGACTGAGCTGCATCGACGTGGCGATCGCGTTGGCCGATTCGCCCTGTACACGCATGCGCAGCACATCGAATTCGCGTGGCGTGAGCTGGGCGAAGGCGCTGGTGTCATCGCTGGCGGCTTCGGCCAGCACTTGCGCAATCGCTGGCGAGAACACGCGCTTGCCGGCGGCGACACCGCGGATGCCGTCGATGACTTCTTCCGGTTCGCAATGCTTGCTCAGGTATCCGTGCGCGCCGCTGCGCAAGGCCTGCGTGATATGGCCGGCATCTTCATGCATCGATAGCACCAGGATTTTGAGTGCCGGCCGGCGCGCCAGCATGCCGCGGATGGCTTCGATGCCGCTGCTGCCTTTCAGGCTCAAATCGACCAGCGCGACATCGGCCTCGACCTGCGCGACCAGCGCATTGGCTTCGTCGGCGCGGGCGGCGACACCGACGACCTGCAGGCCGGGTTCGGCATCGAGCAGGCGGCGATAACCGTCACGCACACTGGCGTGGTCATCGACCAGAATGATGCGCAAGGAGTGCTCGTTCATGGCGTTTCCTCTGAATGAAGTTCGGGTAGCGGCAGACGTATTTGCAGGCTCAGGCCATGTGGCTGACGGGACACGATCTGCAAATCGCCGCCAACCATCAGCAAGCGTTCGGCAATGCCGAGCAAGCCGCCACGGCGTGGCGCATCGGCGACCAGACCATTGCCATCATCGTCGATTTGCATACGTAATTGCCCGTCCTGCGCGGCAATCGTCACCGTGCACTGGCTGGCGGCGCTGTGTCGTACGACATTCGTCAGCGCTTCCTGCACGACCCGGTACAACACGACACCGGCCTCGTCGGCCAGCAGCGGCAGCGGTGCCGGCAACACCAACGTGAAGGCAATCCCCGATTCGCGCTGCTGCCAGCTACCGACCAGCTCACGCAACGCGCTCGCCAGGCCGGGACCGTCCAGTCCGTGCGGTCGCAATTGCATCAGCATCGCGCGCAATTGCGCGCCGCTGGTACGCACATCGCGCCGCAGGTCTTGCGCGCAATCGATGATCTGGCTGGCGCCCAGTTGCTGCGCATTGCGTTGCAGGTAGGTCGCGGTGACACTGATGGCGGTCAGGGTTTGGCCCATCTCGTCGTGCAGGTCGCGCGCCAGGGTGCGACGTTCGTCTTCCTGCACCTGGATCAACTGGCGCGACAGTTGTCGCTGGGTGTCCTGCGCGCGGGTCAGTGCCGCTGCCAGCGCATCGATGGCACCGGCGACGCGACGAAATTCGCGCAACGCGAACCGTGGCAAGGCGGCGTCGGCTTCGCCACGCGCCAGCCGCTGCAGGCCGGCTTCGAGTTCGCGTACCGGTGCCAGCGCCCGATGGGCCGCCCACCATGCCACCAGCAAGGTGGCGCCGGAAAAAAGCAGCAACGTCTCCAGCAGCCTTACTGTATCCGCCAGACGCTCGTCCATTTCCGACGACGGATCCGGCGCAATGCGTAGGCGTTGGCTGCCCAGTTGCACCAGCTGGCCGGACTCGCCGGCCGGGACGATGCCCAGCAGCAGGGCTAGCTGACGGCGCATCGCGCTGCGTTCGGGCGGCGCTGCCGCATCGACCTGACTGATGCTGAGATGGCGCAACTGGCTGCCGGCGAGGATCGCCGCCAGGCGCGCGGCAGCGGCTTCCGGTGGCAAGTCGGACGCGATCTGGCCGGCCGCCAGCAACACTTGCACCAGTTGTTCCGAGGCGGCCACTTCCGTGCGCACATCCTTGCGCAACGACACCAGATTGATCAGGACCGTCACCAGCAACAGGCCCAGCAACAAGGTGCCAAGGTAACCGACCAAGCGTCTTCTTAAATCCATCATTGTTCCCGTGTCGAACCCTTGTTTCGTCCCCGGCGCGGGGGGCATGGCGGGAATTTTTCCCGTGTTTGGCGTGACGTTATCCCGTGCTCAGCGGGACGCCCCGACTATACTCGGCAGAACACCGGCTTCAGACCGGCCACCAGAAAAAATCCCGGAGACTTCGTGCACCCATTCCCCCTCAAGCGCGGCCTGCTGGCCTTGTCCGCGGCATTGAGTTCCGCCGCTTTTGCGCAGCAGGAACCATCCACCGCCAAGCAGCAATTGGCTGCCGTCGAAGTCATCGGCATCACGCCACTGCCCGGTCTGGGCCAGCTGCGCAATGAAATTGCCGCACCGGTGCAGGTGGCCCGCAAGGGGGACATTGCCACCAGCGGCGCGCTCGACCTGAGCGACTTCATGAATCGCCGGCTCGGCAGCGTGCACGTCAATGAGATGCAGGGTAATCCGTTCCAGATGGATGTCAGCTATCGCGGTTACACCGCGTCGCCGTTGCTGGGTACGCCGCAAGGCATGTCGATCTACATGGATGGCGTGCGCATGAACCAGCCGTTTGGCGACGTGGTCAGCTGGGACCTGATTCCGCGCGGAGCGATTTCGTCGATGACGCTGATGCCGGGTTCGAATCCGCTGTTCGGCCTCAATACGCTGGGTGGCGCGATCTCGGTGCAGACCAAGGATGGCCGTAGCGATCCGGGCACTGACCTGCAGGTCACGGCCGGCAGTAACAACCGGCG
>CAILRJ010000092.1 GCA_903836575.1 uncultured Burkholderiales bacterium | reverse complement strand
TCGACCGGCACGATATCGCCGGCTTCGACCAGCACGATGTCACCTTTGCGCAGGATGCTGGCATTGACTTCGGTCCAGTTGCTGCCGTATTTGGCCGCGCTCATTTTCTTGGCCGGCACGGTTTGCTTGAGTGCCCGCAACGAAGCTGCTTGCGCCTTGCTGCGGCCTTCGGCGAGTGCTTCGGCAAAGTTCGCAAACAGTACGGTGAACCACAGCCACAAGGCGATCGCGCCAATGAATCCGGCTGCTGCTTCGCCAACGCCGATGATTGACTGCAGCCACAACAGCGTCGTGATGACGCTACCGGCAAAGACCACGAACATGACCGGGCTGCGCCATTGGACACGCGGGTCGAGCTTCTTGAAAGCGTCCAGCACAGCGGGGCCGAATAGCGCGCGATCGAACAGGGTCAGGCTGGTGCGGGACATGATTCGCCTTTTTTGAGTCAACATTTATTGGTGAAATTGCAGATGCTCGACCACCGGCCCGAGCGCCAGCGCCGGGACATAATTGAGCACGCCGATCAGCACCACGACACCGACCAGCAACGCCACGAACAACGGACCATGCGTGGGCATCGTGCCGCTGGTGACATCGAGCCGCTTCTTGGCCGCCAGCGATCCGGCAATCGCCAGGATCGGCACGATCATGCCGAAGCGCCCGCCCCACATCGCGACTGCCAGCATGAAGTTGTAGAACGGCGTGTTGGCCGACAAGCCGGCGAAAGCACTGCCGTTGTTGTTGGCCGCCGAAGTGAAGGCGTACAGGATTTCGGAAAAACCATGCGCACCGGGGTTGGCAATACCGGCTCGGCCAGGCTCCAGCATCACTGCAATCGCCGTGCCGCCGAGCACCAGCAACGGTGTCACGAGGATGGTCAGCGCGGTCATTTTCATCTCATAGGCCTGGATCTTCTTGCCCAGATATTCAGGCGTGCGGCCAATCATCAGACCGGCGATGAAGACCGCCATGATGGCAAACACCAGCATCCCGTACAGGCCGGTACCGACCCCGCCAAACACCACTTCGCCGAGCTGCATGAAAGCCAGCGGCACCAGTCCGCCGAGCGCCGTGAACGCATCAAGCATTGCGTTGACCGCACCGCACGATGCGGCGGTGGTGATGGCCGCAAACAACGCCGAGGCACTGATGCCGAAGCGGGTTTCCTTGCCCTCCATGTTGCCGCCGGATTGCAATGCACCGAGGTTCTGGTCGATGTGCAGCGCTTGCAGGCCGGGATGAATTTGCTGCTCGGCATACAGCACGATGCAGGTCAGCACGATGAACATCAGCGTCATCGCCGCCAGCACGGCCCAGCCCTGGCGCATGTCGCCGACCAGCCGGCCGAACGCAAAACAGAATGCCGCCGGAATCAGGAACATCGCCAGCATTTGCAGCAGATTCGAGAGCGGTGTCGGGTTTTCATACGGATGGGCGGAATTGGCATTGAAGAAGCCGCCGCCGTTGGTGCCGATCATCTTGATCGCTTCCTGCGAGGCGACAGGGCCCATCGGCAGGGTCTGGCTGTGTGCGACCCGTGTCTGCGTCAGCGCACCGCCCTGTGCATCCTTGATCGGCTGCCCATCGGTACCAACCTGTGACTCGATGTAGGTCAGCGGATCGATCAGTGTGACCGTTTTGTTCGCCGAAAAATCCTGGATCACGCCTTGCCCCATCAGCGCCACCGCCAGCAACAGCGACAGCGGCAACAGCACGTACAGCACCGAGCGCGTGAGGTCGACCCAGAAGTTGCCGATCGATTGCACCGAGCGCTGCGTGAAGCCGCGGATCAACGCAAAGGCCACCGCCATGCCGGTCGCTGCGGAGAAAAAATTCTGCCCGGTCAGTGCGATCATCTGGCTGAAATTGCTCATCGTTGATTCGCCGGCATAGCCTTGCCAGTTGGTGTTGGTGACGAAGCTCACGGCAGTGTTGAAAGCCGAATCCGCCGACAGGCCGGCGAGTCCCTGCGGATTCAGCGGCAACACGCTTTGCAGGCGCTGCACCGAGTAGACAAACAGCGTGCCCAGAGCATTGAAGGCCAGTAGCGCCAGCGCATAG
>CAILRJ010000091.1 GCA_903836575.1 uncultured Burkholderiales bacterium | reverse complement strand
TGGTGCCCGCACCACCGAATCGCAAATCCATCGCGAACTGGCGTCCGGCCTGTCCTGCCCGGTCGGTTTCAAGAACGGTACCGATGGCAACGTCAAGATCGCGATTGATGCGATCAAGGCGGCCTCGAATTCGCATCACTTCCTGTCGGTGACCAAGGGCGGTCATTCGGCCATCGTCTCGACCAATGGCAATGAAGATTGCCACATCATTTTGCGTGGTGGAAAAAGCCCGAACTACGATGCGGCCAGCGTCGATCAGGCTTGCAAGGAAATTGCTGCCAACGGTTTGGCGGCTCGTCTGATGGTCGATGCCTCGCATGCCAACAGCAGCAAAAATCCGGCTAACCAGATTCCGGTCTGCGCCGATATCGCGGCACAGGTCGCCGGTGGCGACGAGCGCATCATGGGCCTGATGATCGAATCGCATCTGGTCGCGGGTCGCCAGGATCTGATCGCCGGCAAGGAACTGGTGTACGGCCAGTCGATCACCGACGGTTGCATCAGCTGGGACGACAGTGTCGGCGTGTTGCAGGGGCTGGCAGATGCAGTGCGTCAGCGTCGTTTGGGCAAGGCCCGCGAAGTCTGATCAGTAGCGCTTGGTCAGCACCATTTGCTGACCATCGCGCTGCATCACCGTGCGGTTCAGGAACGACATGCCGAGCAATGCAAAAGGCAAACCCTGTTCCTGAATCAGCGCATCGACGCCGCTGAGCGTGATGTCGCCAAGCCGGACGTTATCGAGGCGTACCAGAAAGACCGGAATGACGCCGTTGGCGGTATTCGAAAATGTCCGTTGTCCGCTCCGGTAATCAATCCCCAATCGACGCGCTTCTTGCGCCGACATCGACACCATACTGGCGCCGGTGTCGACCATCACCGGTAATGCCAATCCATTGATCATGGCCTGTGCCATGAAGTGGCCGCGGCTATCGGCTTGCAGCGTGATGCTGGGCGCGCCTTGCGATTGCGCGCGGCTGAAATGCGTGCCAATCGCCAGTTCCTGGCGCTTGCCGTGTTCATCCAGAACGGCGCCACTTTCGCTGACGCCGGTCAGTCGCACGCCGTCGACGACAACGGCGCCCACTGCGTAAGTGCGGGGTGGGGCGCCATCAATGACCAGCACGGCCTTGCCGGGAAACAGTCCGACCAGACCGATCGATTCGGCCTGTGCACCGCTGCTCGCGATGCACAACAGCAGCAGCCATCGCGTCATGCGGTGTGGTCTGCCGGGTGCGTCAGAGCGTTTGATGGCGATGATGAATCAGTCGCGGAAGTTGTTGAATTCGAGCGGCAGTTCCGGCACATCCTTGCGCAGTGCGGCCATCGCAGCCTGCAGGTCATCGCGCTTGGCGCCGGTGATGCGGACCGCATCGCCCTGAATGCTGGCCTGCACTTTCATCTTGCTGTCCTTGATCAGACGGACGATTTTTTTTGCCGCGTCGGTCTCGATGCCGTTCTTGATCTTGATGACTTGCTTGACCTTGTCGCCACCGATTTTTTCGATCTTGCCGAGGTCCAGAAAACGCAGGTCGACATTGCGTTTGGCCAGCTTGTTGTTGAGCACATCGCGCACCTGGCTCAACTGGAAGTCGGCGTCGGCATACGCGGTGAGTTCAAATTCCTTTTGTTCGATACGGGCGTCGCTGCCCTTGAAGTCGAAGCGGGTGGTGATTTCCTTGTTGGACTGGTCGATGGCGTTCTTGACTTCGACAATATTGGCTTCCGAGACAACGTCGAATGACGGCATGGTGTTTTCCTTGTTGGGTGCGGTGATGCAGCGTTGCAGAGTATCTGGCGGGGAAAGGACGATGGTCATTTCCCGGGCTGGCTCTCATTTTAACGGACAAAAAAACAGGTGGCTATGCTCATGCATGGGTAAACTGCGGGCATGCCTTCTTCCACCACTCCGAACCTGACTCCGATGCCGATACTGCAGCCGAATTTTTCGCTGCGATCCCTCAACACGTTTGGCATCGATGCGATGGCCGACCTCTATCTGCCGGTGCGCGAGGTCGCTGATCTGCAGTGGCTGCACAGCGCGCTAAAGACCGATCCGGCACTGGCACGCCTGCCGCGCCTGATTCTCGGTGGTGGCAGCAATCTCGTGCTGACCGGAGATTTCCATGGTCTGGTGCTGCACAGTTGCAGCAGCGGTATCGCACTCGTCGGGCAGGACACGCAGCATTCGCTGGTGCGTGCGGCCGCCGGCGTCGGCTGGCATGAATTGGTGAACTGGACGCTGGAGCGACAGTTGGGCGGGTTGGAAAACCTGTCGCTCATTCCCGGTACCGTGGGTGCGGCACCAATCCAGAACATCGGTGCCTACGGTGTCGAAATGGAGCGCCACTTCCATTCGCTGACCGCTTTCGATTTGCAGCGCGGCACGCTATTCACACTGGACCGGAGCGCTTGCCGCTTCGGTTATCGCGACAGCATCTTCAAACATGACTGGCGTGATCGCGCGGTGATTGTCGACGTTACATTCACGTTGCCGCGACACTGGACGCCCGACTTGCGCTATGCCGAACTGGCTGCTGCGCTGGCGACTATCGCCACGCCGACCATGCAGCAAGTCAGTGCCGCCGTCATCGCGATCCGGCAGCGCAAATTGCCGGATCCGGCTGTCATCGGCAACGCCGGCAGCTTCTTCAAGAATCCGCTGGTGTCGCGCGTGCAGCGTGATGCGCTGCTGGCGCAGCATCCGGCGCTGGTCAGTCACGATCAGCCCGACGGCAGCACCAAGCTGGCGGCCGGCTGGCTCATTGACCAATGCGGCTGGAAGGGGCGTGCGCTCGGTACCGTTGGCGTCTATCACCAACAGGCGCTGGTACTGGTGAATCTGGGCGGGGCACGCGGAGCCGACGTGCTGCAGCTGGCGCGCGCGATTCAGGCGGATGTCTTGCAGCGCTTCGGCGTGCAACTGGAGCCGGAACCGACCTTTGTCTGACGCCACGATGGCGGTAACTGCAAGTCATCGCGTTTTGACCGGGATGGTGATACTTCTCGGTAGGAAAAAATGTTAAGTTGTAGCCTCACAGATTTGCCGGTTCATGTCGAACCCCGTTGCACTTGGAGACCCGTACCTGATGCCAGCCTTTGTGCCGCGTGTTCCTGTTCCGTCGCTGGCCGTCATCGGGATCGTGTCGACCTTGCTGGCCTTGACGCTGACAACGATTATTTCGCTGTCGAGCATGCGCGAATTCAAGCAACGCGCGGACATCGTCGTACATACCAACGACGTGATCAGCCGCATCGATGACATCAGTGCCCTGACGACCGGCGCGCAGAGTGCGGTGCGCGGCTATGTCATTACCGGTAACGACTCCTTCCTGCTGCCGTATCACGAGGCAATCCGTGCGTTGCCATTGCGACTGGCCGAACTCGATGTGCTGGTGTCCAGCAAGCCGGCGCTGTTGCTTGGCATGGCAACGCTGGCGGCGCTGGCGCGCGAGTCACTGGTCATCGGCGGGCGGGTGGTACATATTCGTCGCGTCAATGCGGGTGCGGACGCGGGGATGGCGCTGATCGTTGGCGGCGCCGGTGACCAGATCCAGAACCAGATACGCGCCCAGTCGCATCGCATGATCGTCGCGGAACAAGCGCTGTTGGCCGAACGCGAAATCAAGGCCGCCGAAAGTGCCCTGCGTGCCAGCCTGCTGATCGGACTCGGTGCACTGATTGGTGCGCTCACCAGTGGCGGCGCCTTCCTGTTGCTGCGTGTTGAAAACCGCAAACGTCGCCTCGCCGACCAAGCGCTGGTCGAGGCCAATAACGCCTTGCTGCAACGCGCTGCCCAGCTTGAAGCCACCAACAAGGAACTCGAAAGTTTCAGTTATTCGGTCTCGCATGATTTGCGTATTCCGTTGCGGGCGGTCTCCGGCTACGCGCGCATGTTCGAAGAAGATTACGGCGACCGGGTCGATAGCGAAGGCCTGCGTCTTTTGGCCGTGATTCGCGATAACAGCAAGCGCATGGGTGACCTGATTGACGACCTGCTGGCGTTCTCGCGCTTCAGTCGGCAGGCGATGCAGCAAGAGCGTATCGACATGCGTGCGCTAGTCGATACGGCGGTCCGGCTGGTCCGCCGCGACGAGGACTATCTGCCGGCGCAGATCGAGATCGGCAACCTGCCACGCTGTGTCGGCGACCCGGCGCTGCTGCAGCAGGTCTGGGTCAATTTGCTGTCCAATGCGCTCAAGTACAGTGCCACGCGAGCTCAGCCAGTCATTCGTATTACAGGTGTCGCCGGTGCGACCGAAACGGTGTATACCCTTGCCGATAACGGTGTCGGTTTCGACATGCAGTATTACGGCAAGTTGTTTGGGGTGTTCCAGCGCCTGCATTCTGCGGACCAGTTTCCCGGCACCGGGGTCGGCCTGGCGATTGCCCAGCGCATTGTGACGCGGCATGGTGGCCGCATCTGGGCCGATGCCGTTCCCGATCAGGGCGCAACATTTTATTTTGCTTTACCGAAGCAGGAGCACGCAGTATGAATACATTCCAGCAAGTCGACATTTTGCTCGCCGAAGATACCGCGACCGATGCCGAAATGACGATGCGGGCCCTGCGCAAGCGCGGTCTTGCCAATAACCTGATCTGGGTCAAGGACGGCAGCGAAGCCATTGATTTTCTTTTTCACGAAGGCGGTTTTGCCGGCACCGTCAGCGGCAAGCCCAAGCTGGTTCTGCTGGACGTGAAGATGCCGAAAGTCGATGGCATCGAAGTGCTGCGCCGTATTCGCGCCGATCCGGCCCTGCACGCCGTCCCGGTGGTCATGCTGACGTCGTCGGCCGAAGAGCGCGACATGGTCGAAAGTTACCGGCTGGGTGCCAACAGCTATATCGTCAAGCCGGTCGATACCTTTGATTTTGACAAGGTCATCAGCGATACCGGGTTCTACTGGATGCTGGTCAACAAGGTGCCAACATGAGTGCCCTGCGATGACAATACCGCTAAAAATCTTGCTGCTCGAGGATGTTGCCACCGAGGCTGAACTGATCCTGCGTGAACTGACCCGGGCCGGGCTGACGGTCAGTGCGGTACGGGTCGAGACCCGCGCCGATTTTCTGGCGCAACTGGCATCGAACACGCCGGATGTGATCCTGTCGGATTTTTCATTGCCCCATTTCGATGGCCTCAGTGCGCTGGCGCTAGTAAGCGCCTTGCATCCGGCGGTACCGTTCATTTTCATTTCCGGCACGATCGGCGAAGACACCGCGATCGAGGCACTTAAGCGGGGTGCGGTCGACTATCTGCTCAAGACCAACCTGCAGCGCCTGGCCCCGGCGGTACGGCGTGCCATCGACGAGGCGCGCGGCCGGGCGGCCCGCTTGCATGCCGAATCCCGTTTTCGTGACCTGATCGAATATGCGCCGCATGCGATCGTGGTCTTCGATCAGCACGGCTGCATTGAGATCGTCAATGCGCAGGCCGAAGTGCTGTTCGGCTATCCGCGTAGCGCGCTGCTGGGTAGCGACGGTACGATGCTGGCGGGTGCGCAGTGTTCGCACTGGCACACGCGATTACTGGATGCTGACGCCGCACCGGGTAGCAGCGTTAGTTTCGAATGCATTGCGCATCGTTGCGACGGCAGCCAGTTCCCGGCCGAGGTCAGCCTCAGCCCGCTGCATACCGCCGAAGGGCGCTGGACATCCAGTGTGATTCGCGACCTGTCCGAGCGCAAGGCACAGGAGGAGCGGCTGGCGCGGATGATCCGTATCCGTACCATACTCGGCAGTATCAATTTCGTTATCCTGCGTGTGCATGACAAGCAACTGCTGCTCGATGAAGCCTGCCGTATCGCGCACGAGCAAGGCCAGTTCACCAGCGCCCTGATCGGCTTGCTGGACCCGGCGACGCTGGCGGTACGGCCGGTGGCCTGGGCCGGTGTCGATGCCGCGTTCCTCAAAATGCTCGATTTCAGTGCCGATGCCGAGTTGCCAAGCGGCCAGGGACTGGTGGGGCGCGCGTTGCGCAGCAAGCAGGGTGCGGTCAGCAACGATCTGCAAAACGATGGTCCGGCGGCACCGATGCGCAATGCCTTCCTGCAGCAAGGGTATCGCTCCGCGTTCGTGGTGCCGCTAATGATTGGTCAGCAACCGTTCGGCGTGCTGGCTTTGCTGGCCAATGAGCGTGATGCCTTCAGTGAGGACGAGCAGCACCTGCTGACAGAACTGGCCGCCGATATCTCGTTTTCGCATGAGGTCATCGACAAGGAAGAGCGCATCAATTACCTGGCCTATTTCGATGCGTTGACCGGCTTGCCCAACCGCGCCTTGTTCCTCGACCGGGTTGCCCAGTTGTTGCCGTACGATGCCTCGGTATCGGCCGAACGCATTGCGCTGGTATTGATTGATGTCGAGCGTTTTCGCCACATCAATGAGACGTATGGTCGCGCCTCCGGCGACGACGTCTTGCGTTTGCTGGCGCGCCGTTTGCGTGGCTACCTGCCTGATGCGGGTTATCTGGCGCGTATCGGTGCTGATATGTTCGCCTTTGTCCTCAAGGACTACCGCAGCGAAACCGAGGTCGTGCATCTGATCGAAGGCGAGCTTGCCCGGCTGCTCGGCGAGCCGCTGTCGATGGGTGGCAAGGCGATCCGCTTGTCGGTGCGTGCCGGCATCGCGGTGTTTCCCAACGATGGCCACGACAGCGACAGCCTGCTGCGCAATGCCGAAGCAGCGATGAAGGATGCACGTGCGGCCAAGCTGCGCTACCTGTTTTATACCGCCGAAATGAATGCCCGGACGGCCGAAAAACTGTCGCTCGAAAATCGCCTGCGCCGTGCGCTGGCCGAGCAGCAATTCGTCTTGCACTATCAGCCCAAGATCGACTTGCGCAGCGGGCGCATCGTCGGCATGGAAGCGCTGATCCGCTGGCAAGAGCCGGGGGTCGAGCTGGTGTCACCTTTTCAGTTCATCCAGGTGCTGGAAGACACCGGGCTGATTGTCGAGGTCGGCCTCTGGGTCATCGCCGAAGCGCATCGGCAATGCCTGCACTGGCAGCAGCAAGGGCTGGTGGTGCCGCGCATCGCGGTCAATGTCTCGCAGCTGCAGATTCGTGAAAAGGACTTCGTCCCCCGCGTCCTGGCCATTCAGGCCCGGCATCCGTGTGCGCAACTGGAGATCGAGATCACCGAAAGCCTGTTCATGGATAACGCCAGTTCGCAGCTGGCGAGCGACAAGCTGGTCTCGCTGCGCGAAGCCGGCATGACGGTGGCCATTGATGATTTTGGTACCGGTTATTCGTCGCTCGGTTACCTCGCCCGGTTGCCGATCGACACGCTCAAGATTGACCGCTCGTTCATCACGGCGATGACCACCGGCAGCGAAAACCTGGCCATCGTTGCGACAATTATTTCGCTGGCGCATGCGCTGAAATTGCAGGTCGTTGCCGAAGGCGTCGAGACCGTCGCACAGCGCGATCAACTGACGCAGATGGGCTGTGACCAGATGCAGGGATTTTTATTCAGTCCGGGTGTGCGGGCAGAGGTGATGGCGGGGATGCTAGAGTCGGTGTGATGCACATGATGTTTTCCTCTGCGCGCATGAGCGCGCGTTCCAGACTGACTACCAGGATATCCGCATGACCATTGCTTTCGAATTTACTACCGTACCGTCGCTGATCGTCGAATTCGGCGCGGCCCGCAAGCTCGGCGAACTGCTGCGCAAGCGCTTTGCGGTGACACGCCTGTGTCTCGTCACCGACAGTTTTCTGCATCGCAGCGGCTTGCTCAGCCCGACCCTGGCCAGCCTCGCTGCAGCCGGTTTCGAGGTGCAGGTGATCGACGATGTGGTTGCCGATCCACCGGACCATATCGTGCTGGCAGCGGCGCAGCGTGCACGGGATGCGCGCGCCGAGCTGGTGGTCGGACTTGGCGGTGGTTCGTCGATGGATGTGGCCAAGCTGATCGCGGTGCTGGTCGCCTCGACCCAGCCGCTCGACGCCATGTACGGCATCGGCAACGTCGCCGGTCCGCGCCTGCCGCTGGTGCAGGTGCCGACCACGGCCGGCACCGGCTCCGAAGTCACGGCCATCTCGATCGTCACGACCGGCGCCACCACCAAGAGCGGTGTCGTGTCGCCATTGCTTATTGCCGACCTGGCCATCCTCGACGCCGAACTGACACTGGGCTTGCCGCCGGCCGCCACAGCCGCCACCGGGATTGATGCAATGGTCCATGCGATCGAGGCCTACACCAGTGCCCGCCTGAAAAATCCGTTGTCGGACATGCTGGCGCAAAAAGCGCTGACGCTGTTGTCGGCCCACATCGTCACCGCCTGCACCGACGGCAGCAATCGCGCGGCACGCGAAGCCATGCTGCTGGGTGCGACGCTGGCCGGGCAAGCGTTCTCGAACGCGCCGGTCGCGGCCGTGCATGCACTGGCGTATCCGTTGGGCGGGCATTTTCATGTGCCGCATGGCTTGTCGAATGCCCTGGTGTTGCCGCATGTGCTGCGCTTTAATGCACCGGCTGCCGCGCACCTGTATGCCGATATCGCTGACTGGATTGTCACTGAACCGATGCCGGCCGGTGCCGATGATGCGACCAAAACCGCGGCGCTGATCGCTCATCTGGATCGACTCGCCGTGGCCACCAAAGTCACGCGTCGTTTGCGTGATGTCGGTGTCGCACTGACCGATTTGCCGATGCTGGCCGCCGATGCGATGAAGCAGCAGCGGCTGTTGACCAACAACCCGCGTGCAGTGACCGAGGCCGATGCGCTGGCGATTTATACCGCGGCGTATTAGGCGTCGATGACATTACTCATCATGAGGATTTCGCTGCGCGGCAGGTCGAGTGCCAATGCTGCTTCTTTCCATTGGAGCACGCTGGCCCGGACCTGGCTTTCGATCTCCTGTGACGCTTTGAGCGTCAGTCGATATAGTTCGGCGGTCTGGCGTACTGCCGCCAGACTGGGCGAGGCGACGCTTCCATCGAACGTTAGGGCGTGCTCGGCCTTATAGGGATTCGGATTCATGTCAAAGGCCGGTGCCAGATTCCAGCCGGTGGAAGTGCGGAGGAATCCGTGGTTGCGTAAATGATCGTCGCGGTTGCCGGTCATGATATTGAAAATCACGCGCCGGTATAGCTGTGCCAGACCGACGTCGATGTGATTACGGGCACCCTCGTCCGACAGAAATTCGGCGATATCGAGATAGCTGGCGGGAGGGTGCTGACCATCTTGGCGCTCAAGCAGCGTCATCGCCGAAACGAACAGCCGGCGGCTATTGTCGAGGCGATCAAAGCGCGCAACACAGAAAGTCCGGTAGGTACCTGAAAAAGCAGCCAGTCGTGACGGTGGCACCCAGATGCCGGCCTTTTTCGCCAGTCCATGCAACAGGTATTCCCAGGCGCCGACATCAATCCGGTCTTCCCGTGATGGGAATTTTGCGAACCAGAGCGTGCCATCCGTATCGGTGAAATTCGCTTTTGGCCGCGCACCACCGAGCGACGATCCTGGCGCAATCAGCATGGACAACCACTGCAGGTACTCGGGCAGTGTTTCGGCTCCCGGCTCTTCCAGCTTCGCGCTGATGGCCGAAAGCGCTTGCAGAGTTGTCACTGGCGGTGCCGGATTGTCATGCGATGCGAGGTATGGTCCTGCGTCCGACACCTTGAAACGCAGCGCTCCCATGCGCGCCTTGTCATGCACGCCGAGCAGGAAGTCGATCTCATGCAAGGTCCGCATCGGACGCTGTTGGCGATCGGCGTCGGCCGCTTCCCTGCGTTCCATGAGCATGCGGCCCCAGCGGTCCGGTGCCGAGTCCAGGAAAATGCCGAAGCTGCCGGTGCCCCCTGTTGGATACTGGCTACCCTTGTACAAGTCCAGGCGCGGGTCCAGCATGAAGCGTGACGGATGCGAGAGCCAGTTGCTGCCGTACTCGAATACTGCAGGCATCGCCGTCACAGACGCGTCCCGGTATAGCATACCAACCTGCTGCGTCACACCGAGTTCCGCTGCATCGAGATGGACCTGGAAAGCGTCACGTGCACCGCCTTTTCCGCTAGCTGGATGCGCCATCGCTGCCTCCGGAGGGATCATCAACCGGAGCCGTTGACGCTGCTTTGCGCACCCCCCGGAGTTTGCGTGTTGGCAGTTGCAAGTCTTGCAGCTTGCGTCCGAGCACATCATCGGCTGCCAGCGTGTCCAGGTCGTCATCGAGTCCCAGCACGCGCAGCGCGCGCATGTAAGTGCCGATGGCAATCGACCAGTCGCCTTTTTCCATCCGGTGCAAGGTATCGCGCGAGACATTGATGCGTTCGCAGAACTGGATGGTCGAAATTTCGCGGCGCAGGCGCGCCGCCCGCAAGCGCTGGCCAAATGCGCGCAGCTTGCGGGCGACGGCAGGAAAAGGCAGGGAAGGAGAAGTCTTCATGTCCGATAGAGTAGACAAAGAAAGCTGTCTTGTCTAATCAATCGGACATACTGATAGGGAATGACGTGATGCAGCGTGCTCGTCAGGCAAACTTCTAGCCGAAATGACAGACGTAATCCAGCGTCTCGATGGTCTCGATCTCGAAACTGGAGTTACCCGCCACGTCAAAACGCTGACCACCTTCGAAGCTCTGCCATTCACTCTGGCCAGCCAGCTTGATGCGGCATTTGCCGGCGTTGATTTCCATGATTTCCGGTGCGCCGGTGGTGAAGGTCAGCGTCGATGGAAAAATCACACCCAGGGTTTTTTTGGTGCCGTCGGCAAACGTGATCGCATGCGACACGCATTTGCCATCGAAGTACAGGTTGGCTTTTTTGTTGACGGAGACGTTATCGAAATGGTCGGACATGATGGCGCTTTCAAAGTGCAGATGATGCAGATAAAAAACAAGCGGCCCGCAGGCCGCTTGTTATGACGGGCTTTTTTACGATCCGCGTTTTTCGCGGGCAATCGCCGCGATGCGCATGCGCAAGGCGTTGAGCTTGATGAAACCACCGGCATCGGCCTGGTTGTAGGCACCATCGTCTTCGTCGAAGGTCGAGATTTTCATGTCGAACAGCGAGTCGGTCTTGGAGTCGCGCGCGACCACGATGACATTGCCTTTGTAGAGCTTCAGGCGGACCCAGCCATTGACGCATTGCTGCGTATGGTCGATCAGCGTTTGCAGCGCGATGCGCTCGGGCGACCACCAGTAACCGTTATAAATCATCGAGGCGTAACGCGGCATCAGGTCATCTTTCAGATGCGCGACTTCGCGGTCCAGCGTGATCGATTCGATCGCACGGTGCGCGCGCAGCATGATGGTGCCGCCCGGGGTTTCGTAACAGCCGCGTGACTTCATGCCGACGTAGCGGTTCTCGACCAGATCAAGACGGCCGATGCCGTGCTTGCCGCCGACGCGGTTGAGTTCGGTCAGCACGACGGCAGGCGTCATGCGCACGCCGTTGAGCGCAACGATGTCGCCTTTTTCGTATTCGACGTCGAGGTATTCGGGTTGGTCCGGTGCCGCTTCCGGGCTGACGGTCCAGCGCCACATCGCTTCTTCGGCTTCGGCGCTCGGGTTTTCGAGGTGACGGCCTTCAAAGCTGATGTGCAGCAGATTGGCGTCCATCGAGTACGGTGCGCCGCCATTCTTGTGTTTCATGTCGACGGCGATACCGGCGTCTTCGGCGTACTTCAGCAACTTCTCGCGTGACAGCAAATCCCATTCGCGCCATGGCGCGATGATCTTCACATTCGGCATCAGTGCATACGCGCCGAGTTCGAAGCGGACCTGGTCATTGCCCTTGCCGGTAGCACCGTGCGAGATCGTATCGGCGCCGCTTTCGCGGGCGATTTCGATCAGGCGCTTGGCGATCAGCGGACGCGCGATCGACGTGCCGAGCAGATATTCGCCTTCATAAACGGTATTGGCACGGAACATCGGGAACACGAAGTCGCGCACGAATTCTTCGCGCACGTCATCGATGTGGATGTTCTCGGGTTTGATGCCGAACTTGAGTGCCTTCTGGCGCGCCGGTTCGAGTTCTTCGCCCTGACCGAGGTCGGCCGTGAAGGTGACGATTTCGCACTGGTAGTTATCTTGCAGCCATTTCAGAATGACCGAGGTATCCAGGCCACCGGAGTAGGCCAGGACGACTTTCTTGATATCGCTCATTTTATGTTCCTTCAATCAATAATTATTCGATGTCGCACACTACTTGCCCGGCAAGGATTCAAACCCGTCCGAGCACCAGGTATTCGAGCAAGGCCTTTTGCACATGCAAGCGGTTTTCGGCTTCGTCCCAGACCACCGATTGCGGGCCGTCGATGACCTCGGCGCTGACTTCTTCGCCGCGATGCGCGGGCAGACAATGCATGAACAGCGCGTCGGGTTGGGCGCGCTGCATCTTGGCGGCGTCGACGATCCAGCCATCGAAGGCTTTCAGGCGCGCGTTATTCTCATCTTCGTAACCCATGCTGGTCCAGACATCGGTCGTCACCAGATGCGCGCCATCGCAGGCATCCGCCGGCTTGGCGAACAACGTGTAGTGGGTGTTGGTGTCGTTGACCAATGCAGGATCGATGTCGTAGCCGGCCGGGGTCGAGACATTGACATGAAAGCCAAATACCTCGGCCGCCTGCAACCACGAATACAGCATGTTGTTGGCGTCGCCGACCCAGGCCACGGTCTTGCCGGCAATCGAGCCGCGCTGTTCGATGAATGTAAACACATCAGCCAGTACCTGGCACGGATGGTACTCATTGGTCAGGCCGTTGATGACCGGCACGCGTGAATTGGCCGCAAAGCGTTCGATGATGTCCTGGCCGAAGGTGCGCACCATGATCACATCGCACATGCGCGACATCACTTGCGCCGCATCTTCGACCGGTTCGCCGCGACCGAGCTGGCTGTCACGCGTGTTCAGATAAATCGCCGCGCCACCGAGCTGGTGCATGCCGGCTTCGAAGGACAGGCGGGTCCGTGTCGAATTTTTTTCGAAGACCATCACCAGCGTGCGATCCAGCAGCGGATGGTACGGCTCGTATTTTTTGAACTTGTGCTTGATGAAGCGGGTGCGCTCGATCAGGTATTCGAACTCGGAGAGAGTGAGGTCGGAAAACTGCAGGAAATGTTTGATAGTCATAGTTTAAAACGACGATGGAACGCTGCCGGTTGCCGAAAATGGAATCGGTAATTATAAAGGATAGGGTGGGGGAAAAGCCGTTTCGATGGAGGCTGGGCGGTTGAGGCGGATTGTCGTTGGTGCCGGGTCTGTTGAAGGTGCGCTGATACAGGCGGTTTGGTCATGACGGAGCAGCAGCAGCATCCGCAACCCCGGCACGGAAACTGGATGGCAAGCGCTCCGGATCCGCAATCAAGGTCAGAGTAATTTTCGCGATGAAGCCTGCGAAAAAAAACGCTGACCCTGATTGCTAACGATGGGGGTTTGCGACTGCGGAACAGGTCAACATCAACATCAACCCCGACGACTGCCGTGCGGTCGTCGGGTGCAATAACCGAAGGGCATTGCACCTGATGTACTGCCTGCGGCAACTGATCGCGCTAATACAATTTCTGCGACGACTCATGCAGCAACTGTACATACAGCGCATGCCGATACGGCAAAATCTCGCCCGCCGCCAGCGCCGCCAATACCGTACAGCTGGGCTCGCTCAGGTGATGGCAGTTGTAGTACTTGCATTTGCCCAGCAGCGGTTCGAATTCCGGAAACGCCCGCTCCAGCATTCCTTCTGACAGATGATACAAACCGAATTCCTGAAAGCCCGGTGAATCAATGATGGCAGTCGACGTATCCCCGATGTTGTAGAGCCGGGTGAAGGTTGTCGTGTGCTTGCCGGTATCGAGCGCGGCCGAGATCTCGCGCACCGCGATGTCGGCGTCCGGCACCAGCAGATTGATCAGTGACGACTTGCCCATGCCGGACTGGCCGATCAGAATCGTCGATTGCCCCTGCAGCAGCGGTGCCAGCGTGGCTACTGCGGCGTCCGGTGCGGCGCGTGCCGAGACTTCATGGACCGGATAGCCGAGCCGCGCATATTGCGCCAGCCGGGTACGGGTTTTTGGCAGCGATTCGGTAACGTCGATCTTGTTGAGGATCAAGTGTGCCTGTATGCCCGCCGCTTCGGCGGCGACCAGCGAACGCGACACCAGATCATCCGAGAAGCCCGGCTCGGTTGCCACCACGATGAACAGTTGCGTGACATTGGCTGCCAGTAGCTTGGACTTGTATTGGTCGGAGCGGTACAGCAGCGAGCTGCGTTCGGTGATCGATTCGATCACGCCCTGGTTGGGCGAGGTCAGTGCCACGCGCACAATATCGCCAACGGCGACATCGCTTTTCTTGCCGCGGGTCACGCATTGCAGCTTGAGCCCATCGGCATGCGCCAGATAATGGCGGCCATGGGCCGCAATGATGGTGGCATCAATCAATTCAGGCAACTTGGCCATCGGTCAGGAAAACGACTGCTGGAAGATCGTATCGATCTTGGCAGCACAAACGAAGTCGTTGACCGACAGACCGCCGCGGCCATCATTGACCGAATGGGTATCAAATTTGACGATACAGCGGTTGTAGGTCACGACCAGTTCCGGATGATGGTTTTCGGCATGGATCACGTAGGCGATGGCATTGATGAAGGACAGCGTGTCGTAGTAATTCTTGCAGTCGAACGCGCGCACGATCTTGCCATCGGCGAGGTGCCAGTTGTCGAGCAGGGCGAGCAGGGAAGTGACCTCGACGGTAGACAAAGCCGTTACGTCAGCCAGGCATTTTTTTTCAAGCAGGTCAGTCAGAGTCATGGAATTCACCTTGTTGGAGCGGCCAGCAGCTTGTTGATGCGCATGGTGGCCGAGGGATGGGAGTCATAAAAAGCCGAATGCAGCGGGTCCGGTGTCAGCGTCGAGGCATTGTCTTCATACAGTTTGACCAGCGCCGACACCAGGTCGCGGGCGTCGGCATGGGTGGCGGCAAAGGCATCGGCTTCGAACTCGTGCTTGCGTGAACTGATCGAGGTCAGCGGTCCGAACACGAACGTGAATACCGGCAGCACCAGCATGAACAGAATCAGCGCCATCGCATCATTACTCATGAACAGGCTCGGTTCAACGCCCAGTCCGTTGTAGAACCAGACCTGATTTTTCAGATAGCCAAGCAGGGCCAGGAACGCCAGCGATAGCGCGAACATCATCACGATGCGCTTGACGATGTGCTTGAGCTTGAAGTGGCCCAGTTCATGGGCCAGCACCGCTTCGATTTCGGCTGGGGCCAGACGCGACAGCAAGGTGTCGAAAAAAACGATGCGCTTGGCCGCGCCAAAGCCCGAAAAATAGGCATTGCCGTGGGCGCTGCGCTTCGAGCCATCCATCACGAACAAGCCTTGCGAAGCAAAGCCGACACGCTGCATCAAGCCTTCGATGCGTACCTTCAGGCTCTCGTCGGCCAGTGGCGTGAACTTGTTGAACAGCGGTGCAATGACGGTCGGAAACAGCACCAGCATCAGCAATTGAAAACCGCTCCAGACCAGCCAGGCATAGAGCCACCACAGCGCGCCGGATTGCTCCATCAGCGTCAGGATCACCCAGACCAGCGGCAAGCCGATGGCCGCACCGAGCAACAGGCCTTTGACCATGTCGGTAAAGAACAGCCCGGGTGTCATCTTGTTGAAGCCGAAGCGCTGCTCGATGACAAATTTTTTGTAGTAATCGAACGGCAGATCGATCAGGCCGCTAATGAGCACGAAGGCCGCCAGCAGGGCGATCTGGTAAAGCATGCCCGGACCGGTTGCCTGCACCATCAGCACGGATAATAATTGCAGTCCGCCCATCAGGGTGAAGCAGACCAGTACTGAACTACTGACCAGTAATGTCAGCAGGCCGAAACGTGTCTTGGCGATCGTGTAGTCAGCCGCTTTCTGGTGCGAGGCCAGCGAGATGCTGGAGGCGAACTGCTCCGGCACCGTGTTGCGGTGGCGAACGATATGCCTGATCTGGCGGGTCGCGAGCCAGAAACGCAGTGCGACTGTAATCAGCAAAACACTGACAAACAAAATTGAAAACCCGAATGAGCCCATGCTTTTCCTGTGAGAAAATGACCCGCTGAAAAATGCCAACGCGAAGGGAATCGATTATGTCACAACCGACTGAGCCGCAAACTGCACAGGATGCAGCACCGGCAGCAGCGCCATTGCGCACCAATGAATTCAACCTGGTCTGGCTCGACATGGAAATGACCGGCCTGGATCCGGAAAACGATCGCATCATCGAAGTCGCCGTCGTCGTGACTGACTCCGACCTGAACATTCTGGGCCAGGGGCCGGTGTTTGCGATTCATCAATCCGATGCGGCGCTCGATGGCATGGATGCCTGGAACAAGGGCACTCATGGACGCTCGGGCCTGATCGAGCGGGTCAAAGCCTCGACGGTGACGGAAGCCGAAGCGGAAGCGGCGCTGATTACCTTCCTGAAAGATTTTGTACCTGCCGGTAAATCACCGATGTGCGGTAATTCGATTTGCCAGGACCGGCGCTTCATGGCGCGCGGGATGCCGAAGCTGGAAGCGTTCTTCCACTATCGCAATCTGGATGTCTCGACGCTCAAGGAACTGTGCAAGCGCTGGAAGCCGGAACTGGCCAGCGGCTTCAAAAAACACCAGAAACACACGGCACTGGCTGACATCATTGAATCGATCGAAGAGCTGCGCTACTACCGCGAGCATTTCATCAAGGTGTAAAGTCAATTAATTCGAGGTAGCGTGGGCACGCTGTTGTGCCCGCAAGAGCACCTCGAAAATTGAAGCACAACGCCTGCCGGCCTCATTGGCAATGCAACTCCGGGCTTCCTGTCGCCGCATGGCAAGTGCACCCGATTGACGATTTTTCAGTAAGGAGAATCATGTTCACTCAAGCCTTTATCTGCGATGCCATTCGCACCCCCTTCGGCCGCTACGGCGGCGGCCTCTCGGCAATCCGTACCGATGACCTCGGCGCCATTCCACTGGCGGCACTGATGGTGCGCAACCCGTCGGTCGATTGGGAGCAAGTCAATGACGTGCTATTGGGTTGTGCCAACCAGGCCGGCGAAGATAACCGTAACGTCGCACGCATGGCATCGCTGCTGGCGGGCCTGCCGGTCGGCGTTTCGGGTGCCACCATCAACCGTTTGTGCGGATCAGGTCTCGATGCGATCGGGTCGGCAGCCCGTGCGATCCGCTCCGGCGATGCCAGCATGATGATCGCCGGCGGCGTCGAATCGATGAGCCGGGCACCGTTCGTGATGGGCAAGGCAGGTAGTGCTTTTGCCCGCGACACCCAACTATTCGACACCACCATTGGCTGGCGCTTCATCAACAAACTGATGAAGACCCAGTACGGTGTCGATTCGATGCCCGAGACCGCCGAAAACGTCGCGACCGAATTCGGCATCGACCGCGCGGCGCAAGACCGCATGGCGCTCAACTCGCAGCGCAAGGCACTGGCGGCGCAGTTCTCCGGATTTTTTGATGCGGAAATCACGCCCGTCACGCTGGCCCAAAAAAATGGCGAGCCGCTGATCATCACGCAAGATGAACATCCGCGCGCCACCACTGCCGAAGCGCTGGCCAGGCTCAAACCGATTGTCCGTCCTGACGGCACCGTCACCGCCGGCAATGCTTCCGGTATCAACGATGGCGCGTGCGCGTTGTTGCTGGCGGATGAGCGCACTGCGCTCAAAAATGGCCTGGTGCCGAAAGCCCGCGTGATTGCAATGGCGACCGCGGGTGTGCCACCGCGCATCATGGGTATCGGCCCGGCACCGGCCACGCGCAAGGTGCTGGTGCAGGCCGGCATGACAATGGATCAAATGGATGTGATCGAATTGAATGAAGCGTTTGCCGCACAGGGACTGGCGGTATTGCGCGACCTCGGTTTGCAGGACGACGACCCGCGCGTTAATCCGAATGGCGGCGCGATTGCGCTGGGTCATCCGCTGGGCGCGTCCGGTGCGCGACTGGTGACCACGGCGATCAACCAGTTGCATCAGACTCAGGGCAGGTTTGCGCTGTGCACGATGTGCATCGGTGTCGGGCAGGGCATTGCGCTGATCATCGAACGGGTTTGACGCAGGGACGGACCGCAGCGTTGCCTCACGCTGCGGAGCGCTGTCGGTCGCTTTTTAGCCCAGCCCGAACGCCTGCAATACCAGCCATACATTGGCCGCCGAGATTACCGCAAACAGCGACCACGCCAGTACCTTCAACCATGCCGCATTGACGAATCCGCCCATCACATCGACCCGGCCGGTGAGCCGCAGCAGCGGATACATGACAAACGGCAGTTGCATGCTGAGCACCACCTGACTGAGCACGAGCAAGCGCCCGACCGAGTTTTCGCCCAGCACGATTACGCCAACAAAAGCCGGTACCAGCGCCAGCGCACGGGTGATGACGCGCCGTTTCCAGCAAGCGATCTTGAGTTTCAGGAATCCTTCCATGATGACCTGCCCGGCGATGGTGCCGGTGAAGGTCGAACTTTGACCCGCAGCCAGCAAACCCAGTCCGAACAGGATGCCGGCCGCTGCCGTGCCGGCAATCGGATCGAGCAGGTGATAGGCCTGGTCGATTTCGGTCACCGAGGTATTGCCGGTGGCATGGAAGGCCGCTGCGGCCAGCACCAGAATCGCCCCGTTGACCAGCAACGCCAGCATCAGTGACACGACCGTGTCGAGACTGGCGAAGCGGATCGCTTCGCGCCGGCTCTGCTCGTCCTTGGCGACACGCCGTGTCTGCACGATTGACGAGTGCAGATACAGGTTATGCGGCATCACGGTAGCGCCGAGGATGCCGATGGCCAGATACAGCGCATCGCGGGTGGACAGCGCATCGATCGACGGGATTGCACCATGCAGCACCGCTTGCCAGTCGGGATTGATGAACACCAGCTGGGTGAACAGGCAGCCGGCGATCGTCAGGATCAGTGCCAGCACGATGGCTTCGACCTTGCGGAATCCCTGGCCCTTGAGGCCGAGGATGAGCAAGGTGTCAAAGGCGGTCAGCAACACACCCACCGGCAACGAGACGTTGATCAGCAGTTTGAATGCCAGCGCACAACCCAGTACTTCGGCCAGATCACAGGCGATGATGGCGATTTCGGCCAGTATCCACAGCACGAAGGCAACCGGCGGCGAATAATGCTCGCGGCACAGCACCGCCAGGTCCTTGCCGCTGGCAATGCCCAGTCGCAGGCTCAGGCATTGCAGCACGATCGCGGCCAGGCTCGACAGCACCACCACGAACAGCAGGCTGTAGCCATACACCGAACCGGCGTTGATGGCGGTGGCCCAGTTGCCGGGGTCCATGTAACCGACCGAGATTAGCAGGCCGGGACCGGCGAAGCGGGAGATTTTTTTCCAGAACGAGTCAGTGTTGGCGACGAAGACCGTGCCGGCGACTTCGGACGGGCAAAATGGAGCGGTGGCGGTTTTGGGTAGGTGGAACATAAGAGCGGGTCATGGTTAATTGTTGATGCGATGGACTGCATCAGGCTGGGGTTGTGCAGGTCGCCATTGACCTCTTTGGGCTACGAAAAAAGAAGCAGCAAGGCGACCGCAGGACGGCCGCCGTTTGTTTTATCCTTCAGCGCCGCAGCACTTCTTGAACTTCTTGCCGCTGCCGCATGAGCAGTCATCGTTGCGGCCGATTTTGGGCGACTCACGCGTAACGGTTTCAACGCCGGAGGTACGGATCGGCGCCCAGTATTTGAGGATATGCGGGATCGCCGATTCGATTTCGATGGTCATCTTGTGCGCCTTCTGCGGCGTGTCGACCAACTCCATTTCGCTCTCCTCGATCTCTTCGGCACCCAGCAGATAGATCGGGCGCATGATGTCGGCCAGGTTCGACGTCCAGATCGGCGCCCAGGCATCGGCGCGCAATTGCGTGCCTTCCCAGAAGCCCCAGGCCCAGGCTTCGCCATCGAGCAATTGCTTGCCTTCGAATTCGAACTCGCAAAATAGTGGCTCGAACTCCTTCGGCGCGACTTCGAAGGTGATTGCGACTTCGTTCATGAAGCGCGAAATCAGGCCGACAATGTGGTCGAATTCTTTCGGGTTCTTGAAGTCCGGGCCGGTTTCGTCGGACTCGCCCCAGATCGGTGGCAGCCATTCGGCCAGTGGCACCAGTTCCGGACCGATCACGATGGCAGTGAAATAACCGTGCAGCGAGTCCATCGTCATGCAGTCTTCGGCGCAGCGGTCGGAAAGCAGAAATTTGTCGAGTTCGTCAAACTCTTTGTCGGACAAGGGCTGGTCGAGGTGCATGGAAAGCTCCGGAAAATTGAATGGGGCGTAGTGTATCGCCTGTATCGATCCGGTGGCTGGCCGGCACGATCAAATACGGCCGGCCTTGCCAGCGCGGCCGTACAATGCCACGCATGAACTTACCCACGACTCCCTCTTTTGCCGACCTCAGCCCCGACCTGGTGCTCGACGCCCTCGATAGCATCGGCCTGCATGGCGATGGTCGCTTGCTGGCGCTCAACAGTTACGAAAATCGTGTCTATCAGATCGGCATCGACGATGGTCCGCCCGTGGTTGCCAAATTTTACCGGCCCGGTCGCTGGAGTGACGCGGCCATCCTTGAAGAGCATGCCTTCGTCGAAGAACTGGTCGCGCAGGAAATTCCGGTGGTCTCGGCCACCCGTCTGGGCGATGGCAATAGCTTGCACAATCTCGACGGCTTTCGTTTTGCCGTGTTTGCCCGCCACGGCGGTCGTGCACCGGAACTCGAAGACCCGGCGACGCTGGAATGGATGGGCCGCTTCATCGGCCGCATTCATGCGGTCGGCGCACTCAAACCTTTCATGCAACGTCCGACGCTCGATATCCATAGCTTTGGCACCGAGCCGCGCGCCTGGCTGCTCGCGCATGATTTCATTCCGCCCGAATTGCTCGCCGCCTGGCAGAGCGTGACGACGATGGCACTCGATGGCGTGCGCCGTTGCTATGACCGCGCCGGCGACGTGGCCAGCCTGCGCTTGCATGGCGATGTCCATAGCGGCAACGTATTGTGGACCGATGCCGGCCCGCATTTTGTCGATTTTGATGACAGCCGCAATGGACCGGCGATTCAGGATTTGTGGATGATGCTGTCGGGCGAGCGCGGCGACATGGTGCGGCAAATGTCGGATTTGCTGGCCGGCTACGAAGACTTTTGCGCGTTCGATCCGCGCGAACTGCATCTGATCGAAGCCTTGCGCACCCTGCGCCTGCTGCATTACTCGGCATGGCTGGCGCGGCGCTGGGAAGATCCGGCTTTCCCGGTGGCATTCCCGTGGTTCAACACGCAACGTTACTGGCAGGACCGCATTCTCGAACTGCGCGAGCAGGTTGCGCTGATGGATGAAGCGCCGCTGCGGGTGTAGTGAGTCCGGACTGTCAGCAATGGAACCGGTGCTCTGACGCAGCCACTGACCAAAGCGACCATAATAAAGTGGTCGACTTTTGAAAGGTTGACAATGAGTGCCGCCCCAACTATTCCCTCGATGCCCGCCCGTGCCCATTCCAGCGTCCAGTCGTCGACACTGGTTAGTTCACACCCGCTCCCCTCATCAAAGGACGCGACATCACCCGCTGATCCAAATAATTACGATGTGTCAGTCGTCACCATTATGACGGACACTAACACCAAGACTCAGATCATCCCGGTCGACAGCTTGTAGAGGTCACCCCGTAAGCCGCTTGCTACGCACAAGCATGAAGTCGTAAAGCATTGCGAACATCAGAGGTTACGCAGCCAGCTGCTGAACTTCCCGCATGCATTGCGCATTACGCAGCGCCCTCTCTCGAGGTTTTTGTAATGCCACGCGCACCGTTTTTCTTGTGCGTTATGCCGGGTTTGGTAAAACGGCATGGTCGGTATTCAGGGAGCAGTACCGCAGCAGAGTGTCTATGTCGGCAAGGGAGTCCTTTAGCGGCCAGCTCGTGAACCTGTTCTGCTGAATCCGGTGATGCGCCTAAGCATTATTTCGCTATAAGCGGGTTGAGCCGCGTCATGCGGATCACCTGGCTTGCCGACCTTTGACGGGATCAACATGCCGAAACCGACATCAGGTAACGCTGATCAAGTCAAAATAAATACTCAGGTTTTCTCAATCGATACGAACTAGGTGGGCACCTTCAGAGTCGTGATAATTAAGTAACGTTATGGAACTCTGAATCTGATGGGAGCACCAATGATGGCAACTACAATCGTGTGGTGCGTTCAAGGAGAATTAATATGTCTGCGATTAAAATTACTGGAAATAATGGCGGTAGCGTACAAATTCAAACTGGTCATATTGCTCAAGACATGGCTGCTGCAACCAAGAAAGCTGTCAATGTTGTTGTTGACTACGTTAAAGAAAACGGTCCAAAAATCACAGTAACTTCGTCTCCTGCTCCAGTTATAGAGACTGTGGCTCCCGATATGAATCTGGATGTCTAAGTCTCTGTAGTGTCAGTACCTGAGCTGTCCGCCCTGCCGGTTCAGGTCGCACTATCCGGCGCGGGTCGCACCAGTCGGCCCGCCAACCAGCAAGCCAATCCCGCAATCGGCATATCTTCGTATATCCCCATCACTCGTTGCACGCGACTTCACACGATCCTGCAGTTACGTTGGCTTATATCTTTCAGGTACATCCACGTACAATAAACGACGTTGCCGGCGACCCTCCTTTTTTTACCTCGTGGCACGCGTCACAACCTACACTTTTTTCAAGAAATGACACATGCAAAAAATTCGATTCGCCATTCTCGGTGGCAGCGGCCTGTACAACATGGATGGGTTGGAAAACAGGCATGAAGTCACCGTCGACACGCCGTTCGGTGCGCCGTCGGATGCGATCACCATCGGTACGATCGAGGGCGTGCAGGTTGCCTTCCTGGCCCGTCATGGGCGCGGCCATCGCTTGCTGCCCACTGAAATTCCGTATCGCGCCAACATCTGGGCGCTCAAGAGTCTGGGCGTAGCGTACCTGCTGTCGGTATCGGCAGTCGGCTCGCTGCGCGAAGACATGGCGCCGCGTCACATGGTGCTGCCGGATCAGTACATCGACATGACGCGCCAGCGCGTCAATACGTTTTTTGGCGACGGCGCGGTGGCCCACATCAGTCTGGCGCAGCCGGTCTGCGCGGCACTGAGTCAGCTGGTCGCCGATGCGTTCGAGGATGCCGCCTTGCCGGAAGCAACGCTGCATCGCGGCGGTACGTATGTGTGCATCGAAGGGCCGGCTTTTTCGACACTGGCCGAATCGCAGCTCTACCGCGCGTGGGGCGCGTCGGTGATCGGTATGACCAACTTGCCGGAGGCCCGGCTCGCGCGCGAAGCCGAAATTGCGTATGCCACGCTGGCGCTGGTGACCGACTTTGATTGCTGGCATACAGGCCACGCCCCGGTGACGGCTGAAATGGCAATCGGCAACATGATGCACAATGCCGCCGGAGCCCAGCAAGTATTGCGCGCAGCAATTCGCCGGCTGGCAGCGCAGGCCCCGGTCTCGCTGGCGCACACGGCGCTGGCACAAGCGCTGGTCACGCCGGCATCGGCAATGCCAACTGCCACGCGCGAGAAGCTGTTGCCGCTGCTGGAAAAATACTTGTAGCGCGATCCCGCTGTTTTTTACTTGTGTAATGCGCGCTGTCACGGCGCGACCAACCCCCATTTTGGAGTGAATCATGTTGCGTCCCGTCGTCCTGTTCCTTGCCGCCGCGCTGGTCTGTAGTAGCGCTCTTGCTGCCGATACGTTGCGCCTCGGTGTCGGCCTGTTCCAACCCGACAAGGAAAAGAACGACGCCACCTATCGTCCGCTGGCCGAGTACCTGTCGAAAAAACTCGGCAAGCCGGTCGAACTGCGCACCGTCGATAGCTGGGAAGGATTGGCCAAGTCGCTCGCCAATGGCGAAACCGATATTGCGCTGATGGGTCCGTGGGGCTATGTGCTGGCCAATAATTATTCCGGCGCGCAGGCGGTTGCGACCATTCTGTATGACGGCAAACCCGAGTACTTCGCACTGATGATCACGCACCCCAATTCCGGTATCAACAGCCTGGCTGACCTGAAGGGGCGCACTTTCGCCTTTGGTGACAAGGGTTCGACTTCGGGTTATTTGATTCCGACCCATCAGTTCCTGAAAATGGGCATTCCCGACCCTGAAAAATACTTCAGCAAGGTGCTCTACACCAAACACCAGGCCATTGAAACGCAAGTCACGCGCGGTGAGCTCGATGCCGGTGCCGACTACGACCGTAATCGCAATGCGATGATCGAACAGGGTTTGATCAAAGCCGCCGACAGCAAGATATTCTGGACCTCGGCACCGCTGCCCAATGATGCGGTGGCCGTTAGCGGCGACTTGATGAAAGATAAGGCATTGGTTGCGCAACTCCAGCTCGCACTGGAACAGGTTGGCGCCGAGCTCAAGACCAACCCGGGTTTGCTGCCAGCGCATTACACCGGCTTCGTCAAAAGCGACGACAAGCTCTACAGTTCGATCCGCGATGCCGGGCTGGCCACCGGCAAGCTGCAACCGCGCAAGTAATCGCCGGTGCCGAGCTTCGCCGGGCGCACGCGCCTGTGGCTTTTTGCCGCGCTGTATGGAGTGCTGATCGCCGCCAGCGCGATCAGTTTCGTGCGCGACGGCGACGTGCAGTTCGGCCGCAATCCGCTGGATAACCTGCTCAAGACCGCGCACGAATTGTCGCGCCCGAGTCTGCTCAATGTCTGGTTCGGCAATCCACGCCTCGAATACCGCAACGATGAAGGCGTGGTGCTGCGCGTCGAAGATCAACGCGCGACTGAACAGCGCTATCTGACCGGTCTTGCCAGCGCAATCTGGACCACCTTGAAAGTCGCTACGCTAGGTTCGTTGCTAGCAGCGCTGACGGCGCTGCCGTTCGGCCTGGTCGCCGCGCGCAATCTCGCCATGCCGCGCTGGCTGGCATCGCCGGCGCGCGGTTTGCTCGACATCGCACGGGCGATCCATGCGCTGGTGTTCGGCTTGCTGCTGGTCGGCATCATCGGGCTCGGTCCGATGGCCGGTATTCTGGCCATCGCTTTTCACTCTTTTGGCACCTACGGCAAGCTATATGCCGAGGCCATCGAGAATATTGACGAGCGCCTGATCGATTGCGGTCGGGTAATCGGCATGACGCCGCTGCAAACGGTCTGGCATGCGTTGCCACGCACGCTATTGCCGCAGGGATTGTCGATCCATCTGTACATCTGGGAATTCAACATGCGCGACTCGACCGTGCTCGGCTTGATCGGTGTGGGCGGCCTCGGGCTGCTGGTCTCCGAGGCCGTGTCGCTGTTCCAGTGGGGCCGGCTGGCGACACTGTTAATTGCCATCGTCCTGCTGGTGACTTGCTTCGACCGGATCAGCCGGCGAGTGCGAACGATTCTGGCTGGACGGTCACACTGAGGAAGCGGCTTTCGATCTCGGCGATGACCTGGTGCAGGACATCGGCCTGCACCGGCCGGCTGAACAACGCGCCCTGACCGATCAGGCAGCCATGGCTTTTCAGCCAGGTCATCTGGTCGACGGTGTCAATACCTTCGGCGACCATCTGCATTTTCAGCGCCAGTCCCATGGCGAGCAGGGCTTGGATCAGCTTTTCGGCACTGTCGTCGTCGAGCATGTTGCGGGTGAACGACTGATCGATTTTCAGGCATTGCAACGGTAGCTTGCGCAGATGGCTCAACGACGAAAAGCCAGTGCCGAAATCATCCATGCTCAGGTGGATGCCGCTCGCATGGAGTTCCTGCAAGACTTGGCGGCAGTGGTCGAACTCGTGCATCAACGAGGATTCGATAATGTCAATTTCCAGCAATGCCGGCGGGATCCGGAATTCATGGAGCAGTGCATTGAGGTGCCGGATCAGGCCAGACGATGCGATATCCTGCATCGACAGGTTAATCGCAACCGGCAGGTCGGCATGGCCCTGTGCGCGCCAGCGGGCCTGTGTCGCAATCGCCTGTTGCATAACCCAACGATCGATGCGCACGATCTGACCAGTGCGCTCGGCAATCGGGATAAATACGGCAGGCGAAACCGGGCCGCGCACCGGATGATCCCAGCGCACCAGTGCTTCCATGCCGACCACCCGGAAGCTGGTCAGGTCGACCTTGGGCTGGAACACCAGCGACAACTCATGGTTGTCGACGGCGCATGCCAGATCATTGTCAAGTTGGTCGCTGGCGGTTTGATTCGACTCCATGGCCGGATCGAACACGATGCTGCGCGCGCGCCCGGCGGTCTTGGCCCGATACAGCGCCAGGTCCGCCCGTCGCAGCAAGTCGCTCACCGTTTGCCCATGCAGAGGCGGGACTGCAATACCGACAGAAATGCTAATCGTCAGCGCTTGGCCGTTGATGAGGACAGGCGCGGCGACCGCCTGGTGCAGCCGGTCAGCGACGCCCAGCACCTGTGCCGGATCGGCTTGCGGCAGATGCATCAGCAGCATAAATTCGTCACCCCCCAGGCGTGCCACCAAATCGAATTCGCGCACCGCTGATTCCAGTCGCAGGCTCAGTTCCTGCAGCACCTGATCACCAGCGGCATGGCCATAGCGATCATTGATCTGTTTGAAACGATCGATGTCGAGCAGGATCAGTGCCGAATTGAATTTGCCATTTTTGAGCCGCTCAGTGACTTCATCCTCCATCGCGCGGCGGTTGAACAGGCCGGTCAGTGGATCATGGTGTGCGCGCCATTGCAACTTGCGGTGCGTGACCTCGTTGGCCTGGCTCTGGTGGTGATCGCACAGCAGACACAGGAGTTTTTCGAGTGCCGCCGCCTCAATCCCGTTCCACGCCTGTGCGCGACCTCCGAGCGTTTGCTGCCATTCCAAAAACGAGCGGCGGGGTTCCAGTCGGAGTTGCCCATCCGGCAGCACGACGGTATTTTTTTCGGGCTCGCCGGCCCAGCGGACTTGCTGCACTTGTTCCGGTCTGACCAGGTAACAGAGGGCGGGCCGCGGGCCGGCGCATTGGGCCAGCATCAGGCCGGCAGCATCCGGCAACGTGACCAGCCGCTGCAGTGAGGAGCCCGGCAAGCGGTCCCAGGTCCGGATTGTTATTGTTTCGTCCGCCGCGCTGGCATCCTGTCCGGTCAGCATCGTGATCTCCTGCAGAATTTCTGCCGCCGCGCCAATGTGCCGGTCGGTGCCGCCGACATACATCACCTCGTCGATCTGAACGCCCAGTCCGCTGGCACCGAAAGCCGCCAGCAACTGCGGCAGGCAAGCAGCCAGCGCCCGGGGAATATTGCCGGCCAGGATCAGGCTCTGCTGCAGGCTGGCGAGCAGCGCGTCGAGAGCACGGCGATGCGTATTTGTTTGCTGCTCGCACAGCGCGGCGATGCGCATGCTGGCCACTTCGGCGACCACTTCACTGAGTTGGCGCAAGCCATCACGGAGCTGGAAGGGTGCTACCTTCGGTGCATGGTGGTGGCAGGTGATCAAACCCCACAGCTGGCCGTCGACGATGATCGATAAGGTCATCGTTGCGCAGACGCGCATGTTCCGCAGGTAGCACAAATGGACCGGTGACAGGCTGCGTAAAAGGCTGTGGCTCTGATCCAGCGTCCGCGTGGCCGGCAACAGCGTGTCGGCTTCGGCGTCGACATCGACCAGAATGCGCAGCGTATTGGTCAGGTACAGTTGGCGCGCCTGGCTTGGAATGTCGGAGGCCGGGAAGCGTAATCCGAGATAGCACTGTGCGTGTCCTTCGGCGGTGTGTTCAGCGATGACTTCGCCGCAGCCGTCAGGCAGGAAACGGTAAATCATGACCCGGTCGAATTTACTCATATGCTGAACCGATACCGCGATCTCCTGGCAGAAGTCGTCGAGGCTGGTGGTCTGGCGCAATTGGGACATGGCGCTGGTGAGGTCGGCTAACAGGTAGTTTTGTCTCAAGCGTTCTGCGGTATTGATGTCGAGCGGTAGCCATTCGAGGAGGAGGACGTCACCGCTGCGGTGGGCAAGACATTCCCATACACAATCCACGATACCGGTGGAATTGCTGCTGGCCGGTGCCATGCGCGGTTGCCACGGCAGGATCTTCGGCTTGGTCGTTGACAGGCCCGACAGCGCGTAGTTGTCGGCACCATCGACCCAGTCGACCAGCGCTGTGCCGATCATCGCGAAGGCGTCCGGCAGGCCTGGCCAGTGACGCGTGATGCCGCTTGATACCTGCACGATGCAGGCGCTCGCCGGATCAACCACCATCACGAATCCGTGCGGCTGTACGGCGCCGAGCAGGTGGATCGGCTCCCGGGCACAGGACTGTTCCAGCTCGGAGGAAATCAAATCGTGTAAATGGGTCATGCGGTCGGCTCCCTGCCAGCACGGGTTGGGTGATCAAGAATTCCCGAAGGGAATTTACGTCTTTTAGTTTTAATTAATCATAACCGAAGGTAGATGAATTATTGCAACAAGGGCTTGCTAATTTTTGGAAAATTTCAAATCTCGGGTCGTCTACCATCCGCTTGTCAGGATCGCCGCGCTAAACCGACCAAGCGCCACTTGAGCGTTTCGGTTTATCCTGCTCCCTGCCGCACTTTAAGGATCACTTATGCATGCAACACTTCCTTTGTTGGTTGCCACCGATTTCCCGGCGCTGCGACGCCACCGTCCCGATACCCTGCAAATTAATCTGGGCACGACCTGTAACCAGTCCTGCCTGCACTGCCACGTCAATGCCGGCCCGACCCGTACCGAACAGATGGATCGCGCCACCATCGAGCAAGTCCTCGATGTGCTGCGCCAGGGCGATATCCGCACCATCGACCTGACCGGCGGTGCGCCGGAGATGAACGTGCATTTCCGCTTTCTGGTCGAGCAGGCGCGTGCCCTCGGTGTCGCCGTCATCGACCGCTGTAACCTGACCATTCTCGAAGAACCAGGCTATGAAGAATTCGCCGAATTCCTCGCTGCGCAGCAGGTCCATATCGTCGCCTCGCTGCCGTGCTACAGCGAAGACAACGTCGACAAACAGCGTGGCGATGGCACGTTCGGCAGCAGCATCCGCATGCTGCAGCGACTCAACGCGCTCGGCTATGGCGACCCGGACGGGACGCTCGTGCTGGATCTGGTCTACAACCCGCAAGGCCCGGTACTGCCGCCATCGCAGGCCGGCCTGAAAAAAGACTACGACCACTTTCTGGGCGAGCAATTCGGTATCCGTTTCAACCAGTTGTTCACGATTACCAACATGCCGATCCAGCGCTTCGGCAGCACGCTGATTTCAAAAGGGCAGTTCCACGATTACATGGACTTGCTGCGCTCGGCGCATCAGGATGCCAATCTGGCCAGCGTCATGTGCCGCTCGCTGATCTCGGTGGATCATCTGGGTTATCTGTATGACTGCGATTTCAACCAGATGCTGGGTTTGCCACTGAACCAGCCTGGCAAGGGCCGGCGACATCTGACCGACTTGCTCGATAGCTCGCTGGAAGGCAATCCGATCAAGGTCGCCAATCATTGCTGGGGCTGCACCGCCGGTGCCGGCAGCAGTTGCAGCGGGGCGCTGGCTTGATGCCGCTGGAGCAGCCACGCGCCGGGCGCAATTGCCCGACCGGATACGCCTACGGCGCGGCAGTCTTTGCCCGCGCACCGGAGCTCGCTGCGCAGACCTTGTACGTGATCGGCGGGCTGTACGGTAATGGTCAGGCGCTCGATCTGATCGAGTCGCTGGCCGCACGCGAGGACGTGCCGCCGCAGCTGGTGTTCAACGGGGATTTCCATTGGTTCGATACCGATCCGGCGATCTTTGCCGAGCTCCATGCCCGCGTGCTGCGGCACACCGCGCTGCGCGGCAATGTCGAGACCGAATTGGCCGCCGACGATGAGGCTGCCGGCTGCGGTTGCGGTTATCCCGAGGACGTCAGCGATGACGTGGTGGCGCACTCGAATCAGATCATCGTTGCACTGCGAGCCACCGCGCAACAGGCACTGGGCGCGTCCCGCAATGCGCTAGCGGCGTTGCCGATGCACTTGCTGGCGACGGTCGGCAAGGCCCGCATCGGCATCGTGCATGGCGACGCGACGACACTGGCGGGTTGGGACTTTTCGCGCGAGCGGCTCGACGATCCGGCCCGCCGCGCCATCAACGAACAGGTTTTCCGCAAGGCCGAGGTAGCGCTGTTCGCCAGTTCGCACACCTGCCTGCCGGCGCTGCGGCGCTTCCGGGTCGAGGGAAAGGAATGCGGTGTCATCAACAATGGCGCTGCCGGCCTGCCGAATTTTTCCGGTGTCCATGCCGGGCTGATCAGCCGGATTGCGCTGACGCCGGCACCAAGCTGGCTCAATGTGCAGTACGAACGCATCTTCCGGATTGACGGCGAAGCCATCCATGTTGCGGCGATCGCTGTGGACTATGACCAGACCCGCTGGCGTGCACAATTCCTGCGTGACTGGCCGCAAGGTTCGGAAGCGAACACAGCGTATCTGCAGCGTATCGATCACGGACCGGCATATTCGCAGGAACAAGCCTGTCCTGCCGGATTCAAGTAATCCTTCACCGTTCTCCCTGAGGCCAGTCCCCCATGAAAAAAAACCGACTCTTCCTGCTGCTGCTGATCGTCGCAGCCATCATCGCTTTCTTCGTTTTTGATCTGGGTCGCTACCTCAGCCTCGATGAACTCAAGTCGCGCCAGGAAGCCCTGCAAGCAGCGGCGACGGCCAGCCCGTTGGCCAGCGCCGGAATATTTTTTCTGGTCTATACCGCCGTTACTGCGCTGTCATTTCCGGGCGCGGCCATCCTGACGCTGGCTGCCGGTGCGATTTTCGGTTTGTGGTTCGGTACGCTCATTGTCTCGTTTGCGTCGTGCGTCGGTGCCACGCTGGCGTTTCTATCGGCCCGCTTCATTTTGCGTGACTGGGTAATCAAGCGTTTCGGTGACAAGCTCAAGAGCTTCAACGAAGGCATTGCCCGCGATGGCGCGCTGTACCTGTTCACGCTGCGGCTGGTGCCGGTGTTTCCGTTCTTCCTGATTAATTTGCTGATGGGATTGACCGTCATGCCGGTGCGAACGTATTACTGGGTCAGCCAGCTTGGCATGCTGGCCGGTACGCTGGTGTTCGTCAACGCCGGTACGCAGCTCGCGCAAATCACTTCGCTCAAAGGCATTCTGTCGCCGGACCTGCTGTTGTCGTTCGTGCTGCTGGGGGTGTTCCCGCTGCTGGCGCGCAAGGCGCTCGACTGGATCAAGGCGCGCAAGGTGTATGCACGTTGGCCGCGTCCGGCCCGCTACGACTACAACATGGTCGTCATCGGCGGCGGCTCGGCCGGACTGGTTAGTGCGTACATCGCTGCGGCTGTCAAAGCCAAGGTCGCATTGATCGAGCGCCATCAGCTGGGCGGCGATTGCCTCAACACCGGATGCGTGCCGTCGAAGGCACTGATTCGCTCTGCCAAAGTGATGTCGCACATCGGCCGCGCCCATGAATTCGGTCTGGTGCAAGCCAGCGCGCAAGTTGACTTTGCCGCCGTGATGGAGCGCATCCAGCGCGTCATCGCCACCATCGCACCGCATGATTCTGCCGAGCGCTACCAGAGTCTCGGCGTCGACAGTCTGAAAGGGTCGGCGCGCATTGTCTCGCCGTTCGCCGTCGAACTGACTGAACCCGATGGCAGCAAGCGCACGCTGACTACGCGCAGCATCGTCATCGCTGCCGGTGCGCGCCCGTTCATGCCGCCGATACCGGGGCTCGACACGATGGGCGCGCTGACCTCCGACACGCTGTGGTCATTGCGCACGTTGCCGCAGCGCTTGCTGGTACTGGGCGGTGGTCCGATCGGCTGCGAACTGGCACAGGCGTTTGCCCGGCTCGGTGCGCAGGTCACGCAAGTTGAAATGGCCGAGCGCGTGATGCTGCGCGAAGATGCCGATGTCTCGGCGATGGTGGCGTCGCGCTTCCGGGCCGAAGGCATTGCGCTGATGACCGGCCACAAGGCGGTGCGCTTTTTGCTCGAAGACGGCCAGAAAATCCTGGTCGCCGAACATGCCGGCAGCGAAGTGCGCATTCCGTTTGATGTGGTGTTGGTAGCGCTCGGTCGCAGCGCCAACCTGACCGGCTACGGCCTCGAAGAACTTGGCATCGGCACCAGCAAAACCCGCACCATCGAGACCAACGATTACCTCGAAACGCTATATCCGAATATCTTTGCCGCCGGTGATGTCGCTGGTCCGTACCAGTTCACGCATGTCGCCGCGCACCAGGCCTGGTTCGCCGCAGTCAATGGCCTGTTCGGTCGCTTCAAGAAATTCAAGGCTGATTATTCGGTGATTCCGTGGGCCACTTTTACCGAGCCGGAAGTCGCGCGCGTCGGTCTCAATGAACAGGAAGCGATCGCCGCCGGCGTGCCGTACGAAATTTCGCGCTATGAACTCGACGACCTCGATCGGGCCATTGCCGACGGCGAAGCACACGGCTTCGTCAAGGTGCTGACGGTGCCGGGCAAGGACAAGATACTCGGCGTGACCATCGTCGGTGACCATGCCGGCGACCTGATCGCCGAATACGTGATGGCGATGAAGCATGGCCTCGGCATGAACAAGATCCTCGGCACCATCCACATTTATCCGACGCTGGCCGAAGCCAACAAGTTCGCCGCCGGAGTCTGGAAAAAAGCCCATACACCGGAGCGCTTGCTGAAATGGGTGGCGAAATATCACGCATGGCAGCGCGGTTGATGAGGGCATCTCTGGCGATCATCGTGCCGGCCCTCAATGAAGGCGGTCAGATTGTCGCCATGCTGACGCGGCTGGCAGCGCTGCGAAGCGCCGGTGCACAAGTGATTCTGGCCGATGGCGGCAGCACCGACCAGACCGTCGCGCTGGCACTGCCGCTGGTCGATCTGGTGGTGCATGCACCGCGCGGACGCGCACTGCAAATGAATGCCGGTGCGGCACAGGCCAGCGGCGCTGCGCTGCTGTTCCTGCATGCCGATACAGCGCTGCCCGAACAGGCCGATAAGTTGATCGCTGCCGTCCTCGACAAACAAATCTGGGGCCGTTTCGATATCACACTGACCGGCACGCACCGGATGCTGCCGGTGATCGCGGCGATGATGAACTGGCGATCGCGCCTGAGCGGCATCGCCACCGGCGACCAGGCCGTTTTTGTGCGGCGTGATGTCTTCGAAAAGCTGGCGGGCTACGCCCCCATCGCCCTGATGGAAGACATTGAACTGAGTCGTCGCCTGAAAAAAATTGCGCCGCCGGCCTGCCTGCGCGAGCGTGTCATCAGCTCCGGCCGGCGCTGGGAAAAGCACGGTGTCTGGCGCACCATCGTGCTGATGTGGCGCTTGCGGCTGGCCTATTTTTGTGGCGCTGATCCGCGCGCGCTAGCTGTCGCTTACGGCTATTTGCCACGATGAGTCTGCACATCGCGGTCTTTGCCAAAGCGCCGGTGGCTGGTCTGACCAAGACTCGCTTGATTCCGCTACTCGGCCCCGAAGGTGCCGCCGATGCACATCGACACATGACGGAGCACGCGCTGCGCAGCGCGCTGCACGCCGCACCCGGTCAGGTCTCGTTGTGGAGTGCCGGCGCGCATGATCATCCTTATCTGATGGATTGCTGCCGGCGTTTTGGTGTGACGGCCACTGCGCAAGCAGAAGGCGATCTCGGGCAGCGGATGGCTGGCTGCCTGAACCGCTTATTACTGGAGCACCAGCGCGTTCTACTGATCGGTAGTGATTGCCCCGCGTTGGCGAGTGCCGATCTGCAATTGGCGGCGCGCGCGCTGGAGCAGGGCGCACGGTTGGTCTTCACGCCGGCCGAAGACGGCGGCTATGTGCTGGTGGGTGCAAGGCGTGATGGTGCTGCCGGATTCGCCGCAGTATTCGAGGCGATGGTCTGGAGTACCGACCGCGTCATGGCGCAGACCCGCGACCGGTTGCGTGCGCTGGGCTGGCAGCACGGACCGGACTGGGCCGAAATGCCGGTACGCTGGGATGTCGACGAGCCGGCCGATTATTTGCGTGCCGTGCAGCTCGGGCTGCTGCCGGACTAGCGCGCGGTGGTGCCGTCGATCTTGATCGATTCGAACCACGCCGCAAGGTTGCTGATCTCGGTATCGGTCAGCGGCTTGGCGATGACATTCATAATTTCATTGTTGCGTTTGCCGCTGCGATAATTTTTCAGTTGCAGTTCGACATACAGCGCTTGCTGGCCGGCCAGATTCGGCGCGCCGGGCATCTGGCTGATGCCATTGGCACCGTGGCACATGGCGCAGCTCATCGCTTTGGCCTGGCCGGCTTCGAGGTCGGCCGCGACCGCACTGGTCGCCATCAGGGATAGTGCGAGAAGCACTGCGCGGGTGGTTGAAAATCTGTCAAAAGTCATCATGCGCACGATCGAAAAAAGAGGACAAAAAAATACCCGCCACGCAGTTGGCGCGGCGGGTATTGAGCGACGATCAGGTACCAGTGCCAGTGTAAGTGATGCGATAGATCGCACCGGCAAAGTCATCCGATACCAGGATGGAGCCATCCGGCAGATTGGCCACGTCGACCGGACGACCGCGATACTGACGGGTCTTGCCATCGAGCCAGCCATCGGCAAACACTTCGGTCTTGTCAGCCGAACCATCCGCTTTCAGTGACGTGAACATGATGCGCGCACCGATCGGCGTGGTCTTGTTCCATGAACCATGCTGGGCTGAGAAAATCCCGCCGCGGTACTTGGTCGGGAACATGTCGCCGCTGTAGAACGTCATGCCCAGGTCGGCTGCATGGGCTTCCATGTAGACCTCCGGGTTGGTCGTGTTGGCCGGTACCGGATCCTTGTCGTAGCCGAATTCGGTGATCCGTGTCTTGCCTTGAATGTACGGATAGCCGAAGAACTGGCCTTTCTTGGTGGCGCGGTTGATTTCGCCGGCCGGGATGTCGTCACCCATGCCATCGGTCTGGTTATCGGTGAACCACAGGTCATTGTTCTTCGGGTTGAAGTCCATGCCGACCGAGTTGCGAATGCCGGTTGCATAGACTTCGCGCTTGGCACCAGTCGACGCATTCATGCGGATAATGCCGCCTATGCCCTGTTCGTTGAAGCTCTTGAGCTTTTCGCGTGGCGGTACATTGAACGGCTGGCCCAGCGCAACGTACAGCATGCCATCCTTGCCGACGCGGCAGACGCGCGCGCCATGGTTGTAGCTCTCGTCCTCGACCGTGATCAGCTTGCCTTGCGGGACCAACTCGGAGACCGCGACGTCGGCACCTTCATAGAAAAACTCAGCGGCGGGAAAGCTCAGGATGCGATTGTGTTCGGTCACGATCAGGAAGCCATCCTTGGTCCAGCACACGCCATTTGGCTGGACGAATTTCAGGGAAGGGGCGAACTGTTTGACCTCGGTTGCTTCCTCGCCGCTGTTGCGGTTGGTGACAGCCCAGACCGACGACTTGCGGGTGCCGACGAACAGCATGTTGGTCGAGGGAGCGACCGCCATGTGGCGCGCATCCGGCACGATCGCGTACAAGTTAATTGCGAAGCCGGGTGGCATCTTCACACGCTTGAGATTTTCCTTGATTGCATCGGCATTCTTGCCGGTCTGCGGGATCAACGGCAGGTTCGGATCAATGCCGGAGACGCGCATCGATTTCAGTTTGTCCATCGCTTGCTCTTGGGCGAAAGCCGACGTCGTCAAACCCATCAGCAGGCCAACGGCGACAGCGGCCGTGCCTATTCCCGACCAACGATTGTTTTGCATGTTGTGATCTCCAGATTATTTTTATGGGGGTGCTGTTGTCCCTGTCGATGAATCGAACAGTCGTCCTATTATTCTCTGCGATTCGTACTCGCTGGTAGTAGCGGGGTACTACTTTTTTGGCGGAATAATTTT
>CAILRJ010000090.1 GCA_903836575.1 uncultured Burkholderiales bacterium | reverse complement strand
GGGCGCAGATTCGCTTGCAAGCGAATCCCGTGACGCAGGCGGATCGCATGCGATCCGAAACCCCTGCTTCACCTCAGACAGTGCGGCCTTCTTATCCCCTGTCTGACTCCGACTTTTGGCAGCTGCTTCAATGCGGAACAGGTCAAAGTCAAAGTCAACATCAACTACAGCGCATTGCATTAAAAGTACTGACCCTGTAAGTCAACTCCTACAACCCCGACAACTTCCGCTTCCCCTTGCCATAACTGCTGTCCTCCCAGATCACCCACTTGCCATCTTCAACCACGTACTTGGTAACGAGCGGCACGATGTTCTGGCGATGGTCATCGAAGGTGACCTTGCCGATGATGGTGTCGACGTTTTTGGTGGCGTTGAGGACTTCACGCACTTTCTTGCGGTTCGGGCCGACTTTTTCAATCGCGTCGATGATCAGGTCGGCAGCAGCATAGGCAAACGGGCCGTAGGCTTCCGGTGGTTCGCCAAATTTCTGTTGCTGATATTTGGCGGCAAAGGTCAGGCCGCCCGGTAGTTTTTCCCACGGCGCACCTTCGAGAAACGCTACGCTTCCCTCAGCCAGTTCCTTGCCGATACCCTGGATGTAGGCATCGGACTTGATGCCGGAGGTGCCTTCGAATTCGGCCGTGATGCCGAGTTTTTCCATTTGCGTGCGGATGCGTACGCCCAGCGGCGTGAGGCCGCCAAAGAAAATGACGTCGGGTTTCATTTCGCGGATTTTGGTCAGTTCGCTGCTGAAATCCTGCTGGTCGGCGGTGACGCCAAAGGTGGCGACGACGCTGCCGCCATCTTTTTTCAGGTATTCGGAAAAGTACTTGTTATGGCCTTTGCCGTAGTCGGTGGTGTCGTGGATGATGGCAAATTTTTTGTAGCCGAGCCCGGTCATGAACTTGGCCGCGACTTCGCTCTGGTTGACCATGGTGCCGTTGATGCGGTGCACATCCTTGTAGTTGTTGGCATAGGTGATGTCCGGCAGCACCGCACCCCAGACCACGACCGGCAAGCCGAAACGGTTATAGACCCCGACCGTGCCCATCGCAACGGCCGAGCAGTAGTGCGTGACGCCGGCGATGATGGCGTTGTCGGCAGCGACCTTGGTGGCGACCTGCACACCGACATTCGGTTTGCATTCGTCATCCTGGACCACCAGTTCGTAGGTGTATTTTGATTTCGGATCGGCATTGCGCAACCGCACGGCCAGTTCGGCCGAATTGCGTCCGCCCAGTCCGATCGACGACACGCCGCCGGTCAGCGGGCCGATGAAGGCGATCTTGACCACATCCTTGGCCATGGCTGGTGCTCCAAGCAAGGCCAGTCCGATGGCGGCGGTCAGGGCCGATGTTCTTACTGCGGAAGGTATGGCGCGCACTGTTTTTCCCCTTGTGTGTAAAACATCCGAAATCATTTTTATCAGCAAGCCCGACGAAAATACGTGTGGTTTGCATAAAATTCAAGCTACTTGAATAGTGCAATGCAATAGACATGCCATCCTAAAAGCTGGAAAACCGCCGGTTTCACCCCTTGCGGCAGAGCACCGTGGTGCATCACTGTCCGGCATGGTGCGTTGCGGCAGTTGTCATTGCTGCTATTGGTTGCCGTCATTGGCGGAGAAATGTCAGCGCGGCATGTTGTGCTGTCAGTCATGCCGCAGGTCTGGATTGTCAGCGATTCCCGGTGTAGACTCCGCAGACGCAAACGTTTGCGTGACCCGGCCAGCATTCCCAGAAATGCGCCTACCTACCTTGGAGAACCTCATGAATACTCGCTTTCGTGTCCGCCTGATTGTTTCAGCCTTGCTGTGCCTGCTACCGGCCACGTCCGTGTTGGCGCAGGACGCCAAGCCGAAAGTCGCGCTGGTGATGAAGTCGCTGGCCAACGAGTTTTTTCTGACGATGGAAAACGGTGCCAAGGCACATCAGAAAGCCAATGCCAGCAAGTACGAGCTGATCACTAATGGCATCAAGGACGAAACCGACACCCTCAGTCAGATCAAACTGGTCGAGCAGATGATTGTCTCGCGCGTTAATGCACTGGTGATTGCCCCCGCTGACTCCAAGGCGCTGGTGCCGGTACTTAAGAAAGCGGTTGATGCCGGCATTCTCGTGGTCAATATCGATAACAAGCTCGACGATGCCGCGCTCAAGGAAAAAGGTTTTACGGTGCCGTTTGTCGGTCCGGACAACCGCAAGGGTGCAAAACTTGCTGGTGACTTTCTGGCGCAGCAACTGAAAAAGGGCGATCAGGTCGGCATCATCGAAGGGGTTTCGACAACCTATAACGCGCAGCAGCGCACGCTGGGTTTCAAGGACGCGATGACCGCCGCCGGTGCGACTGTGATCGGTGTCCAGTCCGGCGATTGGGAAATCGCGCCGGGTAACAAGGTCGCCTCGGCGATGCTGACGGCGAACCCGCACATCACGGCTCTGCTGTGTGGCAATGACAATATGGCCATCGGCGCGATCTCGGCCATCAAGGCTGCTGGCAAGACCGGCACCGTGCGCGTGATCGGTTACGACAATATCAAGGCGATTGCCCCGATGCTGGCCGATGGGCGGGTGCTGGCGACGGTCGATCAGTTCGGTTCGCAGCAAGCGGTGTTCGGTATCGAAACGGTACTCAAGGCACTGGCTGAAAAAAAGACCCAGGCAGCGCTGGGCGGCACCATCGAAACCAAGGTGCAACTGGTGACCAAGGCCGCCAAGTCCTGAGCGCGCGCAATGCCACGGTGGTCTTTTTCATTTTTCCGGAGCGTGCATGGCTGATGACCTGAAATCCGCGCCCGATACGGGCGCGTTGCTGACCCTGTCAGGTATCGGCAAGACGTATGTCCAGACGGTACTGCATGACATCACGCTGCCATTGCACGCGGGTCAGGTACTGGCATTGACGGGTGAAAACGGTGCCGGCAAAAGTACGGTATCGAAGATCATCTGCGGACTCGAAGCGGCCAGCGCCGGCAGCATGCTGCTCGATGGCCGGCCCTATCAGCCAACCTCGCGTGCCGATGCGGAAGCACAGGGTGTGCGCATGGTGCTGCAGGAACTGAACCTGATCCCGACCTTGTCGGTTGCCGAAAATCTCTACTTGCGCCAATTGCCCAACCGCTTCGGCTGGATCAACCGGCGCCAGCTCGAACAGGATGCGCGGGCGCAGATGGCGCGCGTCGGACTGACCGATATCGATCCCTGGACGCTGGTGGGCCAGCTTGGTATCGGTCATCAGCAAATGATCGAGATCGCCCGCAACCTCATTGGCGACTGCCGCCTGCTGATCCTCGACGAACCGACCGCGATGCTGACCCATCGTGAAGTCGAATTGCTGTTCCTCCAGATCGCCCGCCTGAAGTCCGAAGGCGTGGCACTGGTCTATATTTCACACCGGCTCGAAGAACTCAAGCGGGTGGCTGACCGCATCGTCGTGCTGCGCGATGGCAAGCTGGTCTGTGACGATGCGCTCGCCGGTTATAGCAGCGCTGATCTGGTCAAGCTGATGGTGGGCCGCGCCGCCGATGCCGAGCTCGATCTGGGCGGCCGCACGTTGGGTGCGCCGGTGTTGCGGGTGCGCGAGCTGGGTCGTCAGGGCGCGGTTGCGCCGACCTCGTTGACTCTGCACAGCGGCGAGATCGTCGGCATTGCCGGCCTGATCGGCTCTGGACGCACTGAATTGCTGCGCCTGATTTTCGGCGCCGACCGGGCCGATCAGGGTGAAGTGTTCGTCGGTGAGGCGAGCGTCGCCGCACGCATCGGCTCGCCCAAGGACGCGGTCGCCGCCGGCATCGCCATGGTGACCGAAGACCGCAAGGGGCAGGGCTTGCTACTGCAACAATCGATTGCGCTCAACACCACGCTGGCCAGCCTGCCGACGGTCAGTCGCGCCGGCTGGCTCGATGCGGCGGCCGAAACGGTCGTGGCGACCGGCTTCATGCAGCGGCTCGGTATCAAGGCGCGCGATGCCGCCCAGCCGGTAGCGCAACTGTCCGGCGGCAATCAGCAAAAAGTCGTGATGGCGCGCTGGTTCTATCGTGACTGTCCGGTGATGCTGTTTGATGAACCAACGCGCGGCATCGACATCGGTGCCAAGTTCGACATCTACCAGTTGCTGGTCGGGCTGGCACGCGAAGGCAAAGGATTGGCAATCGTGTCGAGCGATCTGCGTGAACTGATGTTGCTTTGCGATCGCATCCTCGTCATGAGCGCCGGCCGCGTGGTCGAGACGTTCGAGCGCGCCACCTGGACCCAGGATGCGTTGCTGGCCGCCGCCTTCAGCGGTTACCTTGCGATGCCTGCCGGCAACGATACAACGCCGCTCGCTACGGCGCTCTGACCCTATGAACTCCGGAGAACCCATGCCATTGACTTCGCTTTTGCGCACCCTTGCGGGCCTGAAAAATTATGCCGGACTGCTCGGTACGCTGGTTGCCTTGTGCGTCTTGTTTTCCTTCCTGAGCGAATATTTTTTTACGTGGCGCACGCTCGCCACGCTGGCTAACGATATCCCGACCTTGCTGGTGATGGCAGTCGGCATGACCTTCATCCTGATTATTGGCGGGATTGATTTGTCGGTCGGGTCGGTGATGGCGCTGGCGGCCTCGATCATGTCGCTGGCGATGGTGCACTGGGGCTGGCCGGTGTTCGCCGCCGGCATGCTGGGGATGCTGGCCGCGGCAGCGCTGGGCATGCTGACGGGACTGGTGTCGGTGGGCTGGCGGGTGCCGTCGTTCATTGTTTCGCTTGGCGTGCTGGAAATTGCCCGCGGCCTGGCCTATCAGGTCACCGATTCGCGTACCGAATACATCGGCGGCATCGTCGCCGGTATCAGCGCACCGGTCTTGATGGGCATGTCACCGGCCTTCATGGCTGCCATGCTGATCGTTGTTGCCGGCCACCTCGTGCTGACCCGGACCGTGCTGGGTCGCTTGTGGATAGGCATAGGCACCAACGAAGAAGCAGTGCGGTTGTCCGGTATTGATCCGCGTCCGTCGAAGGTGCTGGTGTTTGCCTTGATGGGCTTGCTGGCCGGAGTCGGTGCGCTGTTCCAGATTTCGCGGCTGGAGGCGGCCGATCCGAACGGTGGTGTCGGCCTCGAGCTACAGGTGATTGCCGCCGTCGTCATTGGCGGCACCAGCCTGATGGGCGGGCGCGGCTCGGTCATCAGCACCTTCATCGGCGTACTGATTATCGTCGTCCTGGAAGCCGGACTGGCGCAGATCGGCGTCAGTGAGCCGCTCAAGCGGATTGTTACCGGCTTGGTCATCGTCACGGCTGTGGTGCTTGATACCTACCGCCGGCGCGGTCAGCGCGCCTGACATGACGACCATCAAGCAAGTCGCGCAACTGGCCGGCGTGTCGTTTACGACGGTGTCGCATGTGATCAACGCAACCCGGCCGGTCAGTGCCGCTACGCATGCGCGCGTGCTGGCAGCGATCGCCCAGTTGCACTATGTGCCGAGTGCGCTGGCGCGTTCGCTCAAGAGCCAGCGTACCGGCACCATCGGTCTGATCATCCCGAACAATACCAACCCGTATTTTTCCGAAGTGGCGCGCGGCATCGAAGACCAGTGTTACAGCGCCGGCTATAGCGTCATCCTGTGCAATTTTGGTGATGACCCGGCGCGTCAGCGCAACTATCTCGATGTCTTGCTAGGCAAGCGTTGCGACGGCCTGATCATGGCCGCGCTGGCAGCGGCCGATGGCGAGTGGTTGCACGCAAAAAAAGTTCCGGTGGTGCTGCTCGATCGCGCACCACAAGGACAGGCTTTCGATGTGGTCGATGTCGACAATATGGCCGGCGGCGTGCTGGCCGCGCAGCACTTGCTGGCGCAGGGCCGACGGCGCATTGCCTGCATCGGCGGGCCGCAGGAGATCATGCTGTCGCGCCAGCGACTCGATGGCGTGCGCGTCACGCTGGAACAGGCCGGGCTGTCGCTGCCGGCGGCGCTGTGCCGCTATGCCGATTTCACCAGCATGGGTGGCTATCAGCAAGCCCGTACGTTACTGGCCTTGCCGGTAGCACAACGTCCCGATGCGATTTTTTGTTGCAACGATCTGATGGCCATCGGGGTATTGCGCGCTGCAGCCGAGGCCGGCCTTGCGGTGCCGCAGGCACTGGCCGTGGTGGGGTTCGACGATATTGACCTGGCTCAGTTCGTGCATCCTGCGCTCACTAGCGTCGCGCAAAACACCCGTGAACTCGGCCGCTTGACGGCCCAATGCCTGCTGGCGCGGATCGCTGATGCCGGCCTGCCGCACCAGCGCCATACGATGACGCCGGAGTTGCATGTGCGCGCGTCGAGCCTGTTGCTCTGAACCCTTTTTTTGCAGTGAACGGAAACCTCTCATGATCGTCGTCATTGGCAGCATCAACATGGATCTGGTGCTGCGCGTACCACGCATGCCGGCCGCCGGGGAAACCCTCAGTGGCAGTGCATTTCGTACTATCCCCGGCGGCAAGGGGGCCAACCAGGCAGTAGCGTGCGCCCGACTCGCCGCCGGCGGCGCGCCGGCGGTGGCGCTGATCGGTTGCCTCGGTGATGACGGTTTTGGCGACACCCTGCGTGCTGCGCTGGTGGCCGAAGGTATCGATGTCAGTCACGTCAGCACGATGACCGGTGTCGCCTCCGGCATTGCCTCGATTCTGGTCGATGCCAACGGACAGAACAGTATCGTCATTGCCGGTGGTGCCAACGACCTGCTGACACCCGCACATATCGATGCAGCCCGCAGCCTGATTGCACAAGCCAGCATCGTCGTGCTGCAACTGGAAACGCCGCTGGTGACGGTCGAGTACGCGATCAATCTCGCACACGCGCTCGGCAAGATTGTCGTGCTCAATCCCGCACCGGCACCGACGGCCGATCTTCCGGCGGCGATGCTGGCCCGGGTCGATTATCTGATTCCGAATGAAATCGAAGCGGCGATGCTGGCCGGTACCGCACCGCAGGACGTGGCGGCTACGGCCGTCGCATTGCGCACCAGCGGTTGCCGCAACGTCCTCGTCACGCTTGGTGCGAAAGGTGTTCATGCGGCGCTGGCAGAAGGAACGCGCGCGTTCGCCGCGCATCCGGTCGCTGCGGTCGATAGCACCGCAGCGGGGGATACTTTTATCGGCGGCTTTGTTGCTGCGCTGGCAGGCGGCGAACCGGTGGTCGATGCGATTGCGCTGGGCCAGCGTGCCGCCGCCTGGAGCGTGACGCGACACGGCGCACAAAGCTCGATTCCACATCGGCATGAACTTTTCGATGCCGCCCCCGGCTTGAGCCGGCCAACCACTGTTTGCCCATCATGAAAAAAACGCCACTACTCCATATCGCCCTGTCACAACTGATCGCGTCGCTCGGTCATGGCGATGCAATTGTGATTGGCGACGCCGGCTTGCCGGTGCCGCCCGGCGTGCCGCTGGTCGACCTCGCGCTAACACGCGGAATTCCGGGATTGATGGACACGCTGCAAGCGATACTGACCGAAATGCAAGTCGAGCAGCATGTGCTGGCAAGCGAACTGACGCAGCACAATCCGGCAATTGCCGCTGCCATCGCCGCGCTGGAGTTGCCCGGCGGCGTGACCATGAGTCATGACGATTTCAAACAGCGCAGTCGAACCGCACGCGCGATCATTCGAACCGGCGAATGCACGCCGTATGCCAATATCGTGCTCGTTGCCGGCGTGGTTTTTTAAGGCCGGAGCAAGCTGGCTTCAGAGCGTGCCGAACGCCTCGCCAAGCGACAGAACCTTGCCGGTATCGCTGGCATCATAACCAGCCAGCACGTTAACGCTGGCGCGGTAGGCATCCGAGCGAATCACGCTGAGTACCCGGCGGATCAGCGGCAAGTCCATCGCGGTTTTTTCGATCGCAAAGAAGTACCGTTCTTGCACCAACGGAATAAACGTCAGGCCGAAACGCTCGGCGGCTGTCTGCACGCCGAAGCCGACGTCGGCCATGCCGCTGGCGATATAAGCTGCTACCGCCGAATGGGTGAATTCGCTACTTTGTATGCCATTCACGGCAGTCATCGGAATGGCGGCATCGGCCAGCATCAGTTCGAGCAAGGCGCGCGTTCCGGATCCGGCCTGACGATTGACGAAACGCACATCGGGTCGCTGCAGATCAGCCAGACTGGTGATCTGCAACGGGTTGTCCGGATTAACGAACAAGCCCTGGTGGCGCACCGCCAGATGGATCAGACAATGTTCCTTGTCTTTCAAGGTGTTCAGGTAACGCGCTGCGGCACGGCTTTCGAAAGGCCCTATCGGTACGTGGAATCCCGCCAGGTGGCATTCGCGCCGGGCCAGCGCGGTGACTGCATCGGTGCTGTTGCGGTAGCGCAGTTCGACGGGCAATTCAATTGCGTGCAATTGCTTCAGTAGTGCGGCCACGGCAAAACCATGGCTGGCATCGAGCCGTACCGCACCGGACGTATTGTCGGCCAGTTTTCCCAGTTCGCTTTCGAGTTCAGAGGCGAGGCTTTCGAGTGTCGGCGACAGCCGTGCGGCAATGCGGCGGTCGGCCCACAACAGTTTTTGCGCCAGTTGCGACAGCAGTGTGCCGCGTCCGCGCTGGGTATGCATCAACGGTTTGCCGAACAGGATCTCGGCATCCTTGAGCACCCCCCAGGCGTAGCGATACGATACCTCGATACTTTTTGCCGCTTGCGCGATTGAGCCGGTTTGCTCGACGGCGCGCAGTAATGCAAGCAGGGCAGTGGTGTTGAGCGATTTTTCCGCGCCTTGCATGATTTCCCATTGCGGGTGGATGGTGACTTTGAACATTCGGCAAACTCCGTGCTATTGATCTATCAAATATTCGGTGTTATTTTCCAGCGAGCTCTTGCGCAGGCTACAACAAAATATAAGCACTGCCAAGCATATGAAAATATTTCAGGAGACAACGAATGTTCGATTTTTTAGCCAAGGAAAAAACCATCGCTGGTGCCGGCTTCAATCGCTGGCTGGTACCGCCGGCTGCACTGGCGATCCATTTATGTATCGGCATGGCCTACGGCTTTTCGGTGTTCTGGTTGCCGTTATCGAAGGCTATCGGCATCAAGGATCCGATGGTGTGTGCCAAAGACATGGGTTTTTTTGCCGAGTTGTTCGCCACGACTTGCGATTGGAAAATCTCGCTACTGGGTTGGATCTATACGCTGTTTTTCGTTTTTCTCGGCTCGTCGGCGGCCGTCTTCGGTGGCTGGCTCGAACATGCCGGGCCGCGTAAAGCGGGGGTCGTGTCGGCGCTGTGCTGGTGCGGTGGCCTGGTTATTTCGGCGCTGGGAATCTATACCCACCAGATCTGGCTGATGTGGCTGGGTTCCGGCGTGATCGGCGGCATCGGGCTGGGTCTGGGTTACATCTCGCCGGTATCGACGCTGATCAAATGGTTTCCGGACCGGCGCGGCATGGCTACCGGCATGGCCATCATGGGTTTCGGTGGCGGCGCGATGATTGGTGCGCCACTGGCCGACATGCTGATGAAGTGGTTTGCCACGCCGGTCTCGGTCGGCGTGTGGGAAACCTTTCTGACGCTGGCGGCGATTTATTTTGTGTTCATGCTCGGTGGTGCATTCGCTTACCGGGTGCCGCCATCGGGCTGGAAACCGGCGGGCTGGAATGCGGCGACATCGCAGACCAGCAATGTGATGATTACCAACCGGCACGTGCATTTGTCGGTAGCCAGCAGAACCCGCACTTTCTGGTTATTGTGGGCAGTGCTGACGCTCAATGTGTCGGCCGGTATTGGCATCATCGGCATGGCATCGCCGCTGTTGCAGGAAGTCTTTGGCGGACGCCTGATCGGTGTTGCCCTGTCGTTCAATGAGTTGTCCGGTACCCAGAAAGGCCAGATTGCAGCGATCGCTGCCGGGTTTACCGGGCTGCTGTCGCTGTTCAATATCGGGGGGCGTTTTTTCTGGGCGTCGCTGTCGGATTACATCGGTCGCAAGTTCACTTATATGGTGTTCTTCGTGCTGGGGTTTGCCTTGTACGCGGCGATTCCGTCGGCGGCCCATGCCGGCTTGCTGGGCGTGTTCGTGCTGGCGTTCTGCCTGATCCTGTCGATGTACGGCGGCGGCTTTGCCACGATTCCGGCGTACCTGGCCGATATGTTCGGCACGCAGATGGTCGGTGCAATTCATGGTCGCTTGCTCACCGCCTGGGCCACCGCCGGGGTACTCGGTCCGGTGCTGGTGAACTACATCCGCGAATACCAGATCGCCAATGGCGTGCCAAAAGCACAGGCCTACGACGTGACCATGTACATCCTGTCGGGCATGCTGATACTGGGCTTCATCTGTAACCTGATGGTTCGGCCTGTCGCCGAAAAAGATTTCATGAGCGAGGCCGAACTGGCTGAAGAGCGCCGTCTGGCCCATGACCGTGCGGTCGCTGACCGTGTCGGCAATGCCGCCGTCAGCGATGCCGTCAGCAGTCCGGTGATGGTTGGGCTAGCATGGGCAGCAGTCGGTATCCCGTTGGCTGTCGGGGTTGGTATTACGCTGCAGAAAGCCGCTATTTTCTTTAAGTAATCAAGTCATCGTCATAACGAGGTCGCATTGAAACACACCATCATTCCCATCGCCGTTGCCGCGACCAGGCAACGCAAGCGTGAAGCGCCAAAAGGGCGACGTGTTCAGCCACAAGCACTGGCTGAGGTACAGGCCTTGTTGGGCGAGGCGTCCCGTCAGCCCGATTTGCTGATCGAGCATCTGCATCTGATTAACGATCGCTTCGGTCAGCTCGGCACGCCGCACCTGGCAGCACTGGCGCAGGAAATGCGTTTGTCGCAAGCGGCTGTGTATGAAGTGGCGACCTTTTATCATCACTTTGCCGTGGTGCGTGAAGACAACGACGGCCAGATCGCCACGGCACCGGCGATTACGGTGCGGGTATGTGATGGATTGTCTTGCGAAATGGCTGGTGCACGTGATTTGTTGACGCGCTTGCCAGCGCTGGTGGGCGCCACGATCAATGTTATCCCGGCGCCTTGCGTCGGACGTTGCGAACAGGCGCCTGTCGCGGTGGTCGGCCAGTTACCGCTGGTACATGCCGATGTCGACCAGGTCGTTGCGGCCGTGCAGGCCGGGACCACCGTGCATGTTCCGGCGCCCTATATCGACCTGGCGGCTTACCGTGCACTCGGCGGCTATCGCTTGCTGGCGGACTGCATCGGCGGCGCGCGGGAGCTGGAATCGGTTCTCAAGACGATGGAAGATTCAGGCTTGCGCGGTCTCGGTGGGGCAGGTTTTCCGGCCGGTCGCAAATGGCGCATTGTTGGTGCCGAAGCCGGCCCACGCTTGATGGCGGTCAATATCGATGAAGGCGAACCGGGTACGTTCAAGGATAGAACATATCTGGAAAGCGATCCGCACCGTTTTCTGGAAGGCATGCTGGTCGCTGCGTGGGCGGTTGGCATCGACGAAATCTATATTTACCTGCGTGACGAATACCATGCTTGTCGTGCCTTGCTGGAAACCGAACTGGCGTGCTTGCGCGCCGATCCGTCGATGACTAATTTGCCGGCGATCCATTTGCGGCGCGGCGCCGGTGCATACATTTGCGGCGAAGAATCCGCGATGATCGAATCGATCGAAGGCAAGCGCGGCTTGCCGCGTTTGCGACCACCCTATGTGGCGCAGGTCGGTCTGTTCGGACGGCCTACGCTGGAGCACAATTTCGAGACCTTGTACTGGGTGCGTCGCATCCTCGAAGAGGGAGCCGGCTGGTTCGCTAGCCACGGTCGTCATGGCCGCAAGGGCTTGCGCTCGTTTTCGGTATCGGGCCGGGTCCGGCTACCCGGTGTGCATCTGGCGCCCGCCGGGATCACGATTCAGGAACTGATTGAGGAACATTGCGGCGGCATGCAGGAGGGACATCAGCTGTACGCGTATTTGCCGGGCGGGGCCTCGGGCGGCATTTTGCCGGCGTCCATGAACACCATTCCGCTGGATTTTGATACCTTGCAGGAGCATGGTTGTTTCATTGGTTCGGCGGCCATCGTGGTGCTGTCGCAGCACGATACGGCAGTCAATGCGGCGCGCAACCTGATGCGTTTTTTCAAGGAAGAATCGTGCGGCCAGTGCACGCCATGCCGCGTCGGTACGGCCAAGGCATTGGCACTGATCGAACAACCGCAATGGGATATCGATTTGCTGGCCGACCTGTCGAGCGTGATGCGGGATGCCTCGATTTGCGGACTGGGGCAGGCCGCGCCAAACCCTATCGATTGCGTGGTGCGGTATTTTCCGCACGAACTTAGCAACGGAGCAGCAGCATGAATGCGATCACCCGTCAGGATTTGTCAGCCATCGATGTACCGATGGTTGAATTCACGATTAACGGCCGTCCGGTGAGTGCGCGCAGCAATGAAACGCTGATCGAAGTGGCCGACCGCGAAGGCATCGAGGTGCCGCGCCTGTGCTACAAGCCGGGTCTCGACGCGGTCGGCAATTGCCGCGCCTGCATGGTCGAGATTGATGGCGAACGGGTGCTGGCACCGTCGTGCTGTCGCGCACCCAAGGCCGGCATGGTCGTTACCACCGACAGTGCGCGGGCGCTGAAAGCGCAGCAGATGGTGCTCGAAATGCTGCAGTCCGACATGCCCGAAACGGCTTACACGCGTCACAACGAAGTCGATCAGTGGGCACTCAAACTGGCGGTCGGTAAACCGCGCTTTGCGCCACGCGAGGCCGTGCGGCCCGATCATTCGCATCCGGCCATGACGGTCAATCTCGATGCCTGTATCCAGTGCACCCGCTGCGTGCGGGCCTGTCGTGACGAGCAAGTCAACGATGTGATCGGACTGGCTTTTCGTGGCAGCCATGCCGAAATTGTTTTCGACATGGGCGACCCGATGGGTGCTTCGACCTGCGTGGCTTGCGGCGAATGCGTGCAGGCTTGTCCGACCGGTGCACTGATGCCGGCACGCGATGTCGCGCTGGCCGTACCCGACAAGAAAGTTGATTCGGTCTGTCCGTATTGCGGGGTGGGCTGTCAGCTGACGTATAACGTCAAGGATAACAAGATCCTGCACGTCGAAGGACGCGATGGTCCGGCCAATCACAAGCGCTTGTGCGTCAAGGGACGCTACGGTTTCGATTACGCCCAGCATGCGCAGCGTTTGACGGTACCGCTGATCCGCCGTGCCGATGCGCCCAAGCGGGGTGATTTTTCGATGGATCCGGATCGGGTCCACGAAGTCTTCCGCGAAGCCAGCTGGGAAGAAGCGCTCGACCTTGTGGCTGGTCAGTTTGTTGCCCTGCGCGATACGCACGGCAAGAAGTCGCTGGCCGGTTTTGGTTCGGCCAAATGCAGCAACGAAGAAGCCTATCTGTTTCAGAAACTGATTCGGACCGGTTTTGGTTCGAACAATGTCGACCATTGCACGCGCTTGTGCCATGCCTCGTCGGTGGTGGCGCTGCTCGAAGGGATCGGTTCGGGCGCGGTATCGAATCCGGTGATGGATGTGATGAAGGCCGATGTTGTCATCATCATCGGTGCCAACCCGACCGTGAACCATCCGGTTGCCGCGACCTGGATCAAAAATGCAGCGCGCAATGGCACCCGGCTAATCGTCATGGATCCGCGTCGCTCGGACCTGTCGCGAGTGGCGCATCGCTTTGTCCAATTCAAGCCCGACACCGATGTCGCCCTGCTCAACGCGATGATGCATGTGATTGTGCATGAAGGCCTGGTTGATCAGGAGTTCATTGATGGTCGCACCATCGGCTACGAGGAACTGAAGGCGAATGTCGAGGGCTACAGTCCCGAGCTGATGGCGCCGATTTGTGGTGTCGAGGCCGAGACGATCCGCTACGTCGCAAGACTCTATGCGACCTCGAAAGGCTCGATGATCCTGTGGGGCATGGGGATTTCCCAGCACGTGCATGGCACCGACAATGCGCGCTGCCTGATCGCGCTGGCCCTGATGACCGGCCAGATCGGCCGGCCCGGTACCGGCTTGCATCCGCTGCGTGGCCAGAACAACGTGCAAGGGGCTTCGGACGCCGGTTTGATTCCGATGATGTATCCGGATTACCAGCGGGTTGACAACCCAGCGGCCATCGCCAAGTTCGAGAAACTGTGGGGTGTGCCGCTCGACCAGCAGCCGGGACTCACCGTGGTCGAAGTGATGAATGCGATCAAGGCCGGCACCGTGCGCGGCATGTACATCATGGGTGAAAATCCGGCCATGTCGGACCCGGACGCAAACCACGCACGCGAATCGCTGGCGGCGCTGGATCATCTCGTGGTGCAGGATATTTTTCTGACCGAGACGGCTTACCTGGCCGACGTTATTTTGCCAGCCACGGCTTTTCCGGAAAAAACCGGCAGTTTTACCAATACCGACCGGGTGGTGCAGATGGGGCGCCAGGCACTCGATGCGCCAGGACAGGCACGTCAGGATCTGTGGATCATCCAGCAGATTGCCGCGCGGATGGGCCTGGACTGGCAGTACGACAGCGTGGCCGAGGTGTTTGAGGAAATGCGCAGTTGCATGCCAAGTATTGGCGGCATGCGCTGGGAGCGCCTGGAGCGCGAGCAAGCCATTACTTATCCGTGCGAGAACGAAGGTGATCCCGGCCTGCCGGTGGTGTTCACCGAACATTTTCCAACTGCCAGCGGCAAGGCGCGCTTTGTTCCGGCGGACATCATCCCGGCCAATGAACGGCCCGATGCCGAGTACCCGCAGGTGCTCATCACCGGTCGCCAGCTGGAGCACTGGCACACCGGTAGCATGACGCGTCGTGCGGCGGTCCTCGATGCGCTGGAGCCCGATCCGGTGGCACAGATCCATCCGCTTGATCTGGCCGCCCTCGGCGGGCAGCCGGGCGATGTGATTACGCTGGAGTCGCGGCGCGGGCAGGTGGCGCTTTATGCTCGAGCAGATGACAGTTCGCCACGCGGAGCGATCTTCGTGCCGTTCTGCTACTACGAAGCGGCAATCAACAAGCTGACCAATTCAGCCCTCGACCCGTTCGCAAAAATTCCCGAGTTCAAGTATTGTGCAATTCGGATGCGGCTTGGGGGTATTATCACGGCGCAGACAAGTTATGGTGGCGGGCAAATTCTGGCCAGTCGCGATGTTTGATGCAACTTCGGATGTCAATGCTGGTCGACCAACAGCCGATTGCGAACCTGGTTCCTGCAAGGTTATGGCGTTGTCGGGTTTGCAGTGCGTTGCACTGCAACACGATCACCCTGCAGAAAACCGCACCTTTTCATCAAGCGCTGATGCTAAAATCCGCGCTCATCTTCCCTTGGAGTCCTCATGAATAAAACTGAACTGATCGATGCCATCGCAGCTGATTGCGATCTTCCTAAAACTGTTGCCCAGCGCGCACTCGAATCCATCTTGTCGAATGTGATTCAGGCCGTCGTCAATGGTGATTCGGTACAGCTGATCGGTTTTGGCGCTTTTGCTTCCGGTAGCCGCGCAGAGCGCACAGGCCGCAACCCGCGTACTGGCGAAGAGATCAAGATTGCTGCTGCGAAAACGGTCAAGTTTTCTGCTGGCAAAGCGTTCAAAGACGCCGTCAACAAGTAATTCGCGGTTTCCGCAGAAAAACGCCTATCGTCGATAGGCGTTTTTTTTATTGTATTTTTTTGCTGCGAGGTGTTACTTGGTTGCCAAATTGGCCTTGGCTTTGGCGAGGGCTTCGTCGCACTGAGCGCAAGGCTCCCAGGGAATGCAGTTATGATCACGTGCCAAATATTTCTCCCCGGTAATTGTCAATCCGACCTCCATCATTGAGGCTCCTTTCGCAACGCTTTTTCCGGTGTCTCCGCTGCCCGCCACGGCTTGCGGATGCCATTTTTCAAACAGCGTGCTGTTGGTGCCGTCAGGTACGTACCACTTTTTTTGCGCTGCATTCCAGCGCGCACCGAGTGCTTTGGCCTGGTCTTTTTCAGCAAATGGGACGGTTAAAAATATCATGATGGTTGGCTTGATGAGAGTGATTTGGAACGGATAACCAGGCGACGAGTCTACTTGGACACGCAGGGTATGGGCAACTACAAAGCAAACCTTGCAATGATGTAGTACCTTGCTTTTTGAATTCGCAGTCTGACCTTGTCGTGCGATGATGTAAAAACAGATCGGACTATGTCAGGACGAACGCCACTTCAGGTATTGCAGTTGTAATAGTCTGTGTGAGTACCCTGTATTTTTCGGATCGATCGTTATATTGATAATCATCCCTGTGTGCCAATGCTGCCATATCTGGTAGTCACACGGGATTCGAGGAGTACTTTATGTTGATTCGAAAATATGTTTCAGTGTTGCTGGTCACACTTGCTGTAATTAGCGCCACGGCACATGCCGGTGACCGCGGTGTCGACACGGCAGTAGGTGCAATTTTTGGTGCCGCCATAGGCAATTCGGTCGGTGGACGCGATGGGGCGATCGTTGGTGGCGTGCTCGGCGCCGCAGTAGGAGCTAGCGCTAACAATAATCACTATCAGGGACGCGGAACGTATTATCAGTCCGCACCGACTTATTACCAGCCCCAGCCGACCTATTACCAGCCGGCACCGACTTATTACCAGCCCCAACCGACCTATTACCAGGCGAATCCCACTTATTACCAGACGCAGCCGAGTTACTACCAGTCATCGCCGGTGTATGTGGCCCCTGCAACGATTTATGTCCAGCCGTCGTATCGCGGTAACGAGTGGCGCGATCGCCAGGAGTGGCGTGAGGATCGCCATGAACGTCGCTGGAATCATGGCGATGATTGGCGTGGACGTGACGGATATCGTCGCTGATTGACCAAGCAAAACAGCTGGCAGCGATAGCCAACAAGGGCCCGGTGCTTCACTGTACCGGGCCCTTGTGCTTATCGATTGTTAGATCATTAAGATCCGGCTTCAGATAAACTTCAGTTAATTTGTTTCTAGAAAGAAATTCTTGCTTTATCTTATTCCCATGGCCGGATGGTTGCGTGTGACCAGTTTTGGCGATTCGATCGTGACTGTTCCAGCGGCTGCCGCGATTATTCTCTGGTTGATATCAGGTCGGGCCTGGCGCATGGCAGGATGGTGGATAGTCCTGTTTGGTGCCGGGATGACACTCGTTGTCGCTACCAAAATTGCATTCATTGGTTGGGGTGTCGGCGTTGCTGCCATCGATTTTACTGGTATCAGCGGGCATGCGATGCGGGCCACTGCAGTGTTGCCTATCGTCGGTTGTCTGGCCTTTAACGGTAGTCGTCAATGGATCCGCCTGGCAGGCTTTGCTGCCGGACTAAGTGTTGCCCTGCTAATTTCCGCATCACGCGTTATGGTCGATGCGCACTCTGTCTCTGAAGCCGCTAGCGGAGCCTTGCTCGGGACGGCAATTAGCTGGCTGTTCATGCGTATTACCTCATCGGTCATATTGCCCGCTATCAATGTCTGGCTCATTGTGCTGTCGCTGGCAGGATTATTCTGGGTGTCGTTTGCCGATCCAGCACCAACCCAAGAACTATTGACCCGGTTTGCTCTGAAATTGTCCGGACATGAACGTCCGTTCACGCGTGCTGACTGGATCGCGCAGTCGCGTTCCGGGTTATAGCGATCAATGCGCATAGCCATGCACCGGGTGATCCGCTTATACTTTACAACAAGCCCGCCAGACTGTTTTCGCAGTCGGCTTTATCAGGAGAGACCGCATGTTTCTGGATCATCCCACCATTACTGCAACAAGCGCCAGTACCGAGCCCGATCGTATTGAACGACTCAATCGAGTTTATGGCTATGTGGTTGGGCTTGCCGACCATCTGCAAAATCCTGACTTCATTACCAAAATCTGGCAAATCCATGATCACAAAGGAACTTTGCTGGTGATTTGGCTATCGCAGCCGAGTGACGCTGAAAAGAGTTATTTTGAAAAAGCCTGGGCCAGCAAACTTGGCGACAGTTCAAACAGTGTTGAACATGAAATGAAAGGCGTTAAGGCATAGGTGTTGGTTGCAAAAAGACCTCGAAGAAAACACATTTGACACAAGTCATTACAATATCCCCCTCGGCGGCAACATCGGTTCTGCGCTATCAACTTACACTAACCAAAACAACGGGGGAATCATGAAAAAATCATTTAAGAAGACAGTTGCTCTTTTACTTGCCGGTGCATTTTCCGGTGGCGTATATGCAGCTGATTTTGAAGACACTGCTCGCGTAGTACGGGTTGTGCCACAAGTTGAGCAATTCAATCAGCCGCAACAAGAGTGCCACAACGAATACGTTCAGGCGCAACGCCAGGAGCGCAATTTCGGTGGCTCCATCATTGGCGGACTGGCAGGTGGCTTACTCGGTAATCAGGTCGGTGGCGGTAGTGGCAGGACCGCAGCAACGGCTGCAGGTGCAATTGCCGGCGCAATTGTTGGTGACCGGGTCGAGAACAATAACCAGCAACCGTCGGAGCAAGTGGTGCGCCAATGCCGTAACGTCGATAACTGGCAGTCACGCACCAATGGGTATGCCGTCACCTATGAATACAACGGTCGCACGTACACCAGCGTGATGCCCTATGATCCGGGCGAACGGCTCCGCCTCCGGGTGTCGTTAACTCCCCGCAATTAACGCACCATAAATTAGTACCTCGGAAAAACCCGTGCACCGCAAGTTGCACGGGTTTTTCATATTTTAGTTTCAGCAGCAGCATGCTTGTTTTGATCGGCGGAATCGACTTCGCGGGACATAGCCGGTAGACTCTGCCCCTTTTCCGCAGGAACGTCCCATGGCCAGCAATCACGATTTACCTCACACCGATGCAGATGCCACGGCTGAACCGTCTCCTGCACAACCACGCAACGTATCCGCAGAGCTGATTCGCAAGGAAGGCGGGCGCCGGCGCACTTTTGGCATTATTTCTCATCCTGATGCCGGCAAGACCACGCTCACTGAAAAATTACTGCTTTTTTCGGGTGCGATTCAGCTCGCTGGTACTGTGAAGGCGCGTAAGAGTGGTCGTCATGCCACTTCCGACTGGATGGAAATCGAAAAGCAACGCGGCATTTCGGTCGCCAGTTCCGTGATGCAGTTCGAATATCGTGATCATGTCGTGAATCTGCTAGACACGCCTGGTCATCAGGATTTTTCTGAAGATACCTACCGGGTGCTGACCGCCGTTGACTCCGCGCTGATGGTGATTGATGCGGCCAAAGGTGTCGAGACGCAAACCATCAAGCTGCTCAATGTCTGCCGCATGCGCAGCACGCCAATTATCACTTTCATGAACAAGATGGACCGGGAGACGCGCGATCCGCTTGAACTGCTCGATGAACTGGAGTCGGTACTGGATATCCAGTGTGCACCTGTGACCTGGCCGATCGGCATGGGCAAGGCGTTCCGCGGTGTTTACCATCTGCTGCGCGACGAGATCTTGTTATTCGCACCGGGTGACGCGCGCGCCGACCAGGAATTCGAGGTTATCAAGGGCATCGATAATCCGCGTCTTGCACAGATGTTTCCGCGTGAGATAGAACAACTGAAAATGGAGGTCGAACTGGTTCATGGCGCTTCCCATCCATTCGACGTAGCCGCATTTCTGGCAGGTACGCAGACGCCGGTTTTCTTCGGCTCGGCGATCAATAATTTTGGTGTTCGGGAAATTCTCAATGCTCTGCTGGATTGGGCGCCTGCGCCGCGGTCGCGGGACGCGAGCGTACGTTCAGTAGAGCCGGGCGAAACTCCTTTTTCGGGGTTTGTGTTCAAGATTCAGGCCAATATGGATCCGGCTCACCGTGACAGGATTGCTTTTCTGCGTGTTTGCTCCGGACGTTTCGAGCGCGGCATGAAGATCAAGCACCTGCGACTGAACCGTGAAATTAAAGTGTCCAACGTCGTGACTTTCATGGCTGCGAGCCGCGAGCAAGTCGAGGAAGCGTACGCCGGGGACATCATCGGTTTGCCGAACCACGGCAACATGCAGATTGGTGACAGTTTTTCAGAAGGCGAGCTGTTGCAGTTCACCGGGATTCCCTATTTTGCGCCGGACTTTTTCCGTTCTGTGCGCATCCGCAATCCGCTAAAGATTAAGCAACTGCACAAAGGTTTGCAGCAACTCGGTGAAGAAGGTGCAGTGCAGGTTTTCAAGCCGGTGCACACCGGAGAGCTGATCCTGGGTGCAGTTGGTGTGCTCCAGTTTGAAGTGGTGGCCAGTCGTTTGCTCAACGAGTATGGCGTCGACGCTGTATTCGAAGGTACCAGTATCAGCAGCGCACGCTGGGTCACGGGTGAAGATAAGCGTGCAATCGCAGATTTCGAGAAATCGGCTGCCGGACACAATGTTGCTTACGATGCTGCTGGAAATATGGCGTATCTGGCAACCTCAGGTGTCAATCTCAGGCACACCCAGGAGCGGTGGCCGCTGCTAACTTTTCATGCCACGCGTGAGCACGCGGTCAAGCTCGAATAAAGAAGTTTCAATTACACTAAAAATAAAAATACTTTTTAGTGGTGTGTTGATGGTCTGATTTAGATCAATCGATGTGTAGCGTATTTTTCCTATACTTGTGTGCCCGTGACTGACACACAATAGGAAAGCTTCTGTCGCGGGGGAATTTATTTATTCAAACCCGTGCCACTGTCAAGCAGGTGGCAGGCTTCAGGAGTCGTCATGCTCACTGCCACCTATTCGTTGCTTGCCATCCGGTTTGAGCAAAAAAATGCGTGCACGATACTTGCCCGCCTCAGGCGCTACTTGCATTCAATGCAGCGCGAGAAGAGCTGTGCTGACCAGCCGATGCTGGTGTCAATATTCAGTCAGTTGCAGCAATTCGATCAGTATCTCCATGCACGCAAGATCGAGAGGCATGTCATTCCTGTTCTATGCTGCGCGACCGACGAGGCCGACTTGCTGGTGGAAGAGCTGGAAATGCTCAGTCTTTCAGCCTGGCGGAGTTTATCGACGCTGCAACACTATTTGCATCGGTGCGCATGTGGGGGCGACCAACGGCCCTTCTTTTCAGCTGCCGAACACTATTGCGAGAGCATGGCTCAGCGACTGGAAAAGGAAGACGAATCACTGATGTATTTTGTTGGGGAGGTACTCACCAGAGAAAACTGGTTTGCATTGGGTGCACGATTCCTGACGGAAGACGGTGAAAAATACACGTCGCGCGGGGGCTTGGCGCCGCCGGTCCAACTAACCGCAGTTATTTCTGGCGAAAGTACTGCCACGAATTAATGCCCTCAGCGATGGAGCTTTGCCACTTGCGCGCTAGCCCGATTGTGGGCATGGTGTTTCGATCTGTACGAAATTCACCATGGCATGCCAAAAATTTTTGATTTCTCCCGATTTTCCTCACGTGACCTGTTCGCTACGGCAGCACCGACGATATTTGTTATCGGTGTGGTGGGTCTGCTTGTCTACTTGCTGGCAAATCCTTCACCACCATCAAGCGTAACGATGTCAACCGGACAGGAAAATAGTGCCTACGAATTGATCGGGAAAAAATATGCGGCCGAGTTGGCGCGTCAGCATATCAAGGTCAACCTGAAGCCGTCGCTCGGGTCGCAGCAAAATCTGCAGCGTCTGATGGATCCGGATTCGGGTGTTGATATCGGATTCGTGCAAAGCGGCTCTACCGAGCAGGATGATGCCGAGCGACACGGACTTATTTCTCTTGGCAGTCTGTTCACCGAGCCAGTCTGGCTGTTTTATCGTGATGTGCACGACATCACCCAACTGAACCAATTGAAGGGGCTGCAAATCAATGTTGGCCCCGACGGCACGGGTGTGCCGCAATTATTCAAAAAGCTGTTATCAGTCAATGGTATCGAACCAGCCGATTTGACGTTGGGACGGCTGGAGAACACGCCTGCTACGGTGGCACTGCTGGCGGGAACAATCGACGGTATGGTGTTTAGTTCCTCGCCGGATGAATTGCTGATTCAGATGCTGTTGCAGACACCCGGTATCAAGCTATTTGACTTCACACAGGCGGAGGCTTATTCGCGACGTTTCCCTTTCTTGTCGCATGTCGTGCTTCCGCGCGGTATCGTTGATCTGGGACGTGACTTGCCACCTCGCGATTACCAGCTCATTGCACCGACTGCAACCTTGGTTGCGCGGGCCGCGATTCATCCGGCACTGGTTGACCTGTTTATTCAGGCGGCGACGGATATCCATGGCAGCGCTGGCTGGTTCCAAAAACGTAATGAATTTCCGACGGCTAATTTCACTGAGGTTCCCGTCGTGGCAGCCGCATCAAAGTTTTATAAGGCAGGACCCTCATTCCTGCAGAATTACTTTCCGTTCTGGCTGTCCAGTTTCATGGAACGCATGTGGGTTGTTGTCGTTGCGGTCGGTGCACTTTTCATTCCTCTATCCCGCATCGTGCCACCATTGTACGTATGGAAAGTGCGGTCACGGGTGTATCGCTGGTATGGTCAGTTGCGGGCAGTAGAACAAGCCATTGAAGACGTGGCGCCTCTCCAGCGTCAGGAGGTGTACGCCAGCCAGCTTGGCCGCCTCAATCAGATCGAGGAAAAGGTCAATCAAATTTCGATCCCGTTATCATTCGCCGAGGAATTGTATGGTTTGCGTAGTCATATCAACTTTGTGCGCAACCGCATTGTCGGCTTGCAGCAAAGTGCAAGTCCCTAAGCACCTGCCCACGGCAAGCCTGACTTGCACCAACCAGCGACGGTCTTGCGATGCCCGTCAGCATCACGATCGCCTTCGAACCCCTCAAGAATATCAAAGCAATGAAGATAGCCGGACTCGGTCGCCAGTTTTGCTGCGTGACGCGAACGTACTCCGGAGCGGCACAGGAACAGAATGATGGTTTCTTCGTTGGTCGCAACACGCAGTTCGTCCATGAAGTGAGGATTCGGAACCGATCCCGGATACAAGCTCCATTGCACTGACAGGTGCTGGTGTTCTGCAATGCTGACCTTGCCAACCCAGTCGCGTTCGGCGTTGGTTCGTACGTCAACCAGGCGGACGTCGGGATTTGCCTTCAGCAATTCGAACGCTTCGACCGGTGTAACAGCACCGGCATAAGGTAAGGTATCGTGCTGACCGCGCTCACGGGCGTTTTGTAATAATTTTTCGGGCGATGCCATTTCTAAAATCCAATCATGAGAGGTTGAAGATGGATATCAAACAAGTTTGTTTAAGTTGGTGCATTTTTTAAGAAATAAAACACAAGTGCACCAATATAAAAAATTTAGGATAATTTAGGCACCATTATGGTGTCATTGCCCCAAGCGCCGGCAACCGTAAAAATAACAAGATTGCTGGATCCCTCAGCATCTTGCCGGGTTCTGCAAGATTCAGGTGGGCTGTAATTCGCACTCGCGGTGGCATGGAACCTGCTATGGAATCTGCTATTATTTCACGCTGAGTTTTGGGACGTACGTAGCTTGCTGTTGACCACTTTCGCATGCAATCATTCGGTTCACGACCATTTCGCATATTTTGGACTTTATTGATTTATCAGAGGAGATACGCATGGCAATGACGGCAGCAGAAGTACTGAAAATGGCGAAAGATAACGAAGTTAAATTCGTTGATTTCCGTTTCGCCGATACGCGCGGCAAAGAACAGCACGTAACGGTTCCGGTTTCCCATTTTGATATGGACAAGTTTGAGTCTGGCCATGCATTTGACGGCTCCTCCATTGCTGGCTGGAAAGGTATTGAATCCTCCGACATGATTCTGATGCCGGACCCTAATACTGCAAACATCGATCCATTTATGGAAGAAACGACGATGTTCATGCAATGTGATGTCATCGAACCATCCGATGGAAAAGGTTACGACCGTGATCCGCGCTCGATCGCCAAGCGCGCCGAGGCCTACCTGAAATCCTCAGGCCTGGGCGACACCGCCTATTTCGGTCCCGAGCCGGAATTTTTCATCTTTGACAGCGTACGCTGGAAGATCGGCATGGACGGTTGTTTCGTCAAGATCGATTCCGAAGAAGCATCGTGGAGCTCCGGCGAAAAATTTGAAGGCGGCAATACGGGCCATCGTCCTGCAGTCAAGGGCGGTTACTTCCCGGTTCCTCCAGTCGACAGCATGCAGGACATGCGTTCGGAAATGTCGCTGATCCTCGAAGGCATGGGTATTCCAGTTGAAGTCCATCACCACGAAGTTGCCGGTGCCGGACAAAATGAGCTCGGAACCCGTTTCTCGACACTGGTCGAGCGCGCTGACTGGACCCAGAACCTGAAATACGTCGTCTGGAACGTGGCACACACCTACGGCAAGACGGCAACCTTCATGCCTAAGCCAATCGTTGGTGACAACGGTTCGGGCATGCACGTCCATCAATCGATCTGGAAAGATGGCAAGAATCTGTTCGCTGGCGACGGTTATGCCGGTCTGTCCGAGTTTGCGCTGTATTACATCGGCGGCATCATCAAGCATGCCCGGGCGCTCAATGCGATCACTAATCCAGGAACGAATTCGTATAAGCGTCTTGTTCCAGGCTTCGAAGCCCCGGTCAAACTGGCTTATTCAGCCCGTAACCGTTCGGCCTCCATCCGTATTCCGCATGTGCCGAATCCGAAGGGCCGTCGCATCGAAACACGTTTTCCGGATCCTCTGGCCAATCCGTACCTGTGCTTCTCCGCACTGATGATGGCGGGTCTGGACGGCGTGCAAAACAAGATCCATCCAGGCGAAGCCGCCTCGAAAGATTTGTATCATTTGCCGCCTGAAGAAGATGCACTGATCCCGACCGTCTGTTCGTCGCTTGAGCAAGCGCTCGAGCACCTGAACAGCGACCGTGAATTTCTGACACGCGGTGGCGTGTTTAGCGACAGCATGATTGATGCGTATATTGAACTGAAAATGCAGGAAGTCACACGCTTCCGCATGACCACGCACCCGGTCGAATTCGATATGTATTATTCGCTGTAATACGTCGACAAGCTGACGTGTAGTGCAAAGAAGGGCGGGATATTTCCCGCCCTTTTTCATTTTTTGCACCGTGTCTGTGTCGCATGGCAGCGAGGGGTCCTGAACATCGTTTGTATTGGGCAGCCTCTTGTCCTAAACTAAGAGTCCGTGTCATCCGTTCCCCAAATGAAATTTATGAAACTCCCCGTCTTAGGTCTCATCCTCTTTTCGCTGTGCATGCATCAGGCGCATGCGCAGAGTGAAGTCTTCCTGTGTGTCGATGAGCGCGGCAACAAGGAATACAAGAACACCGGCACAACCAGAGGTTGTAAAAAAATCGATTTGCCCGGCATGACGATCATTGCGACACCGAAGAGATCGCCTGTGGCAGTTTCCGGCGCGACAGCGAGAAGCGACTCGGGTGATTTTCCAAAAATAGATAGCGGGACCCAGAAAGCACGTGACAGCGACCGCCGCCAGATACTGCTTGATGAACTGAAATCTGAGGAAGGTAAGCTGGCGGTGCTGAAGAAAGACTATAGCGGCGGTGAGCCGGAGCGTCTGGGTGATGAAAGCAATTACGCTAAGTATCTGGCGCGCGTAGCTGGCATGAAAGAAGAAATCGGCCGTACCGAAAAAAATATCGAAGCCCTCAAGCGCGAACTCGGCAATCTCAAGTGATGCCGGAACGTGTACCACCCTGGCTGCGTGAAGTGGCCTGCCTGTCTGGATACTCGTGAAAATTCCTTTTAATTCCGTAGCAGGCCTCGACTTGCTGGCCTCGGCTGTCGTCATTCTCGACGCTGAGGGGCGTATTTCTTACGCCAATGCAGCTGCTGAAAACATGCTGGAGAGCTCCTTTCGCTTGTTGGAACAGCATCTGTTGTTCGAACTATTCGTCAACGGCGACAAGCTTGAAACCGTGTTCAGGCAAGCGGTGGCCCATGAGTTTGCCGAAAAACGACAAGACCTGACGCTCCAACGCATCGGAAGAGAATCATTGCAAGTCCATGTCGTGGTCACTGCACTGGATAATCCGGATTCGCCGGTTCTTATCGAGATGCGCGAAAACGTTCAGCAACTCAAGCTTGACCGCGAAGAGCGACTACTGGACCAGAGTCTGGCGAACAAAGAATTAATCCGCAACCTTGCGCACGAGATCAAGAACCCCCTTGGCGGCATCCGTGGTGCGGCCCAATTACTCGAGCTCGAGTTACCGGAGCGGCACCTGAAAGAATTGCGTGAATATACGCAAGTCATTATCAAGGAGGCCGACAGGTTGCAGACACTGGTGGATCGTTTGCTGGCACCACACCGGCGCCCGCATATCGTCGGTGATGTCAATATCCATGAGGTATGCGAACGTGTACGCAGCCTGATCCTTGCCGAATTTCCAAGTGGCCTGGAAATTCGGCGTGACTACGACCTGTCGTTGCCGGATTTTCGCGGAGACAAGGAACAGCTGATCCAAGTGGTCCTCAATATCGCCCACAACGCTTCGTATGCGCTGTCTGAACGCATTCGTCGTGGTGATGCAGTACTGACGTTGCAGACGCGCGTGGCACGACAAGTGACGCTGGCGAAGGTCCGCTATAGGCTGGCACTAGACTTGCATATCCTCGACAATGGCCCCGGTATCCCGGCCGAGATTCGCGACCGTATTTTCTTTCCGCTGGTGTCAGGCAGAGAGGGCGGTAGCGGATTAGGGTTGACACTGGCCCAGACTTTCATTCACCAGCATTCTGGCGTGATCGAATGCGAAAGTCAGCCGGGATGCACGGATTTCAGGATATTGATACCGCTACCTTGAGACCCAGGGGGCGGAGCGTAGCAGGCACCGTGGGTGCGGCTACTTGACGTGGACACCAAAGTAATCATGAAACCAATCTGGATTGTAGACGACGACGAATCAATACGATGGGTACTCGAAAAAGCCCTGGCGCGCGAAAATCTTGCGACCCGGAGTTTTTCTAACGCGCGGGATGCCAACGAGGCATTGCGGCACGATACGCCGCAGGTATTGGTTTCCGATATCCGGATGCCTGGCGGTTCTGGCCTCGAATTATTGCAGACTGTGAAGACCAAGCATCCTGGCCTGCCGGTTATTATCATCACCGCTTTTTCGGATCTGGATTCTGCGGTTGCCGCATTCCAGGGGGGCGCTTTCGAATATCTGGCCAAACCGTTCGATCTCGAAAAAGCCGTCGAGTTAATCCGGCGTGCGCTTGACGAGAGCCTGCGCGAAGCCAGTGTCGAGCAGGCACCTGCAGAAACGCCGGAGATACTCGGTCAAGCGCCGGCGATGCAGGATGTGTTTCGTGCGATCGGGCGCTTGTCGCAATCGAATGTGACCGTACTCATTACTGGTGAATCCGGTACCGGCAAGGAACTGGTCGCGCGGGCTCTGCACAAGCACAGTCCGCGTGCGTCGCAACCTTTCATCGCGCTGAATACAGCGGCAATCCCCAAGGACTTGCTCGAGTCCGAATTGTTCGGTCACGAGCGCGGTGCCTTTACCGGCGCCCAAGCCAGCCGGCGTGGTCGCTTTGAACAAGCCGAAAACGGGACGTTGTTTCTTGATGAAATCGGTGACATGCCGTTCGACTTGCAGACACGCTTATTGCGTGTTCTGTCAGATGGCCACTTCTATCGCGTTGGCGGTCATCAACCAATGAAGGCCAACGTACGCGTGATCGCCGCGACCCATCAGAATCTCGAACAGCGCGTGCGTGAAGGGTTGTTTCGCGAGGATCTTTATCACCGTCTCAATGTGATCCGGCTGCGTTTGCCAAGCCTGCGTGAACGGCGCGAGGACATCCCTATCCTGACCCGTTATTTCCTGACACAGAGCGCCAAACAGCTCGGTGGTGATCCCAAGCGGATGACCGATGGGGCGATGCAGTTTCTGACTGGACTTGATTTGCCTGGCAATGTGCGTCAGCTCGAAAACCTCTGCAACTGGATTACGGTGATGGCACCAGGGCAAAGCGTCGAGGTCAAAGATTTGCCGCGCGACCTGATTGACGGTGGAAGTTTTGCTGCGATTGCGACGCCACAGTCGAATGTAGTGACGACGCCAACAAGCCCGGAATTGTCCGGGCAGGCGAGCGTGACGAACGCGACCAGTGTGGCGATTGTCGCGCCGGTCGAGCGTGAAACCTGGGTGGGTTTGCTGGAAGCAGAGGCTGCCAGGATGCTCGCTGCCGGTCAGCCTGAAGTAATGGATGCGCTTGGCAGGCTGTTCGAATCCGCATTGATCAAGACGGCGCTCAAGCACACGCACGGTCGTAAAAACGATGCGGCGATTCGCCTTGGAATTGGCCGGAATACCATTACGCGCAAGATACAGGAACTAGGTATCGACGGCGCCAAGGACGAGTAACTGATCTGCACTGCACCAGTGCGTCGAGTGCACTGGTGCGGAGCCCTGAAAAGTTATTGCGAGACCTTCACGCAACCCGCACCGCTAATCATTTCGCCGATGACTGCGGCGTGCTCGAAGCCGCCCTGGCGGAAAATCTCCAGAACGGCATCGACACTGCCGGCGTCACAGGACACCAGCAAGCCGCCTGATGTTTGCGGGTCAGTCAGCAGCATCTGCTGCGTCATCGTGACGGAGGCATCAAGCACCACATCCATGCCGTAACCATCCCAGTTGCGTCCGGATGCGCCGGTGACGCAACCGGCTTCGGCCAGTGCCTGTACGTTAGGCAATAACGGTATGTCGGTCATCCGGAGTTGTGCCGTCAGCTTGGCACCACGTGCCAGTTCCAGCGTGTGGCCGAGCAGACCGAAACCGGTCACATCGGTCAGCGCGTGGACGCCCGGCAGTTCGGACAAGGCTTTTCCCGGTTTGTTGAGTTTGGTCGCATTCTCGATCATTGCCTTGTAGCCGTCGGCATCCAGGACTTCTTTTTTCAGTGCCGCCGACAGGATTCCGACGCCTATCGGTTTGCCAAGTATCAACTGGTCGCCCGCTTTTGCATCCGCATTGCGTTTGACCTTGGACGGATGGATCAGACCCAGTACGACCAGGCCATAGATCGGTTCGACCGAGTCGATCGTGTGTCCGCCGGCAATCGGGATGCCGGCTTCTGCGCAGATTGTTTCACCGCCCTTGATGATCTGGCCGATGACTTCAACCGGCAGTTTGTTGATCGGCATGCCGACCAGCGCCAGCGCCATGATTGGCGTTCCGCCCATGGCATAGACGTCCGAAATGGCATTGGTGGCGGCGATGCGGCCGAAGTCGAACGGGTCGTCGACGATCGGCATGAAAAAGTCGGTCGTGGCAATCAGTGCCTGCTCGTCATTGAGCTGGTAGACCGCGGCATCATCGGCGGTCTCGATCCCGACCAGTAGTTCTTTTGGTACCGGGAAGCCGGTCGAATTTTTCAGAATTTGTGCCAGTACTCCGGGGGCGATCTTGCAGCCGCAACCGCCACCATGGGAAAAAGAGGTGAGTTTGACGGGCGCGTTGATCGGCGCATTGAGGGGAGTGTTCATGGAAATCCTTGAGTAGCGGGAGTGGGAGTGAGCGGACACCGAGGTGCCTGATCGTGAATATGCAGGCAATTATCTACCAACTGCCGCACGTCTGCGCGTTCGCGCTCCGGTGCAAACAGAGGGCGGCGCAGAGCGCATTGTGCCTGTAAGCGGGCGAGGAAAAGTGGTTCGCTCGCGCAACGCCGGATCATGGCCGCTAATGCGGT
>CAILRJ010000089.1 GCA_903836575.1 uncultured Burkholderiales bacterium | reverse complement strand
TGTCGATGTCAATACCGCGTCGGCACCGCTGCTCGCACGCGTCTCGGGTCTGAGCAGCAGCGTCGCTCAAAGCATCGTCACCTACCGCGACCTGAAGGGCGCATTTACGTCGCGTGCCGCGTTGCGCGACGTGCCTCGACTGGGCGACAAGACCTTCGAGCAAGCTGCCGGATTCTTGCGTGTGATGGGCAGTGACAATCCGCTGGATGCCTCTGCCGTCCATCCGGAATCGTATGCGCTGGTACAAAAAATTCTGGCCGATATCCAGAAAGACGTGAAAGCACTCATCGGCGACGAGCGCTTGCTGAAGTCACTCAATCCGGCCCGCTACGCCGATGACAAGTTCGGTGTGCCGACGATCACCGATATCTTGAAGGAGCTTGAAAAGCCGGGTCGTGACCCCCGTCCGGAATTCACCACCGCGACCTTCAAGGAAGGCGTCGAAGCGCTGCGTGACTTGCGCCCTGACATGATCCTCGAAGGCGTGGTCACCAACGTCGCGGCATTCGGTGCCTTCGTCGATATCGGCGTGCATCAGGACGGGTTAGTTCATATCTCTGCGTTATCGAACACCTTTGTCAAAGACCCGCATAGTGTCGTCAAGGCTGGCCAGGTAGTACGCGTGAAAGTGTTGGAGGTCGATGAAAAGCGCAAGCGTATTGCACTGACGATGCGCCTGACAGACAGCGCGCCGGTAGCCGGAGCCAAAGTGGAGCAACGTCCTGATCGCAATGATGCGAAACGACTGATTCAACAGCAGCAGCATCAACAGCAAGCCCGTACACCCGACGCCGGCAACGCGATGGCAGCCGCCTTTGCAAAACTGAAATCCTGATCAAGCAAGAGCAGCTGCTTTTTCCTATAATGACCAACCAAACTAGTGAGGTAAGTATGAGCGACGTAAAAACCTGGATTCAAGAGACCGTTACCCAAAACCCGGTCGTACTGTTCATGAAGGGCACTGCCCAGTTTCCGCAATGCGGCTTTTCGGGTCGTGCGATTCAGTTACTCAAAACGAGTGGCGTCGAAAATCTCGTCACCATCAACGTGCTGGATGACGCCGATGTTCGTCAGGGCATCAAGGACTATTCAAACTGGCCGACCGTACCGCAGTTGTACGTCAACGGTGAATTCGTCGGCGGTACAGACATCATGAACGAGATGTTTGAATCCGGCGAACTGCAAACATTGCTCAAGGCCTGAGATGACAGCAGCAGCAGCACCACGCCGCCTGATTATTGCCATTACCGGTGCGTCCGGATCGATCTACGGGGTACGTCTGCTGCAAGTATTGCGCGAGATCGGTGGCATCGAAACGCATCTGATGGTTTCCGAGTCCGGCGTACTGAACCTGCATCACGAACTCGACATGGACCGCAAGCAGATCGGTGCGATGGCCGACGTCGTCCATAACGTCAGAGATATCGGTGCCTCGATTGCTAGTGGATCGTTTCAGTCAGAGGGAATGATCATTGCGCCCTGCTCGATGAAGACGCTGGCTTCGGTCGCAATGGGTATGTCGGATAACCTGATCACGCGGGCGGCCGATGTCGTTCTCAAGGAACGACGGCGACTTGTCCTGATGGTGCGCGAGACGCCGTTCAATCTTGCTCACCTGCGCAACATGACTTCGGTAACCGAGATGGGTGGCGTCATTTTCCCGCCGTTGCCGGGGTTCTACCAGCGCCCGGCATCCATTGCCGAAATGGTCGACCATACTGTCGGACGCGTGCTGGACATGGTCAACGTCGCGCATCAGATGACCCCGAGGTGGGGCGGTCTGAAAGCAGGTAACGGATAAACGCTGGCGACCCAATGAAAAAAAGCCCGTGATCGACAAGATCACGGGCTTTTTTATTTGGTGCCGATTGCAGGACTTGAACCCGCCACCCCATGATTACAAATCATGTGCTCTACCAGATGAGCTAAATCGGCGAAACTGGAAAGGCCGTATTGTACTTGATTATTTGATGCGTGTGAGTGTCGGACGCCCACCTTTTTTTGGTGGCTGTGGCTGCGGATCGTCGTCGTTACCGCCGCTTTCTGCGGGCTCCTGTGAGGCGTTAGGAACTGATGTCAACGTCGGTACAGTGCCGGCCGGCTCCGTAACAGGCACCGTCTCACTGCTTACCGATTCGCCGTCGGTACCGTGATCCCGCGCCGGAAACCGGGACACTTCAAATGCCATGCCTTGCCCGTTTTCACGCGCATAGATGGCAATGATGTTCTCAACAGGAACCGAAATGTCACGGGATACCCCACCAAAGCGCGCACTGAAACGCACTAGATCGTTGTCCATTTTCAGCGCACTGGTTGCATCGAAACTGATGTTCAGTACGATCTCGCCATTTTTGACAAACTGCATCGGCACCTTGGTGCTCGCATCAACGAGGACGGCCAGATAAGGCGTATAGCCATTGTCAGTACACCACTCGTAAATGGCGCGTAGCAAGTAGGGCTTGGTAGAAGATTCGGGCATGGGGCTCTGCAAGTACCTATCAGGAGACTGCTTGCCGCGCACCCGGAGAAATAATTGCCAGAGTGCGCGTAAGCGTGTTGCTATGGAAGATTCGATCAGCGACGCATCACTTTTTCAGATGGTGTCAGCGCCTCGATATAAGCAGGGCGGGAAAAAATCCGCTCGGCATATTTCATCAGCGGCGCAGCTGTCTTCGACAACTCGATACCATAGTGATCCAGACGCCAGAGTAACGGCGCAACAGCAACATCGAGCATCGAAAACTCATCGCCCAGCATATATTTGTTTTTCAGGAACAAAGGCGCCAGCGTAGTCAGACGATCGCGGATCTCCTGACGGGCTTTTTCCTGCAGTTTTTCAGCTCCTTTGGACTTGTCATTTTCAAGTGTGTGCACGTGAACAAACAATTCTTTTTCGAAGTTGAACAGCATCAGGCGGGCACGGGCACGCATCAGCGGATCAGCTGGCATCAGCTGCGGATGCGGGAACCGTTCGTCGATATATTCGTTGATGATGTTCGACTCATACAGAATCAAATCACGCTCGACCAGGATGGGTACCTGGCCGTATGGATTCATCGTCGAGATATCTTCCGGCTTGTTGAACAAGTCGACGTCGCGCACTTCAAAGTCCATGCCTTTTTCGAACAGGACCAGACGGCAGCGTTGGGAGAACGGGCATGTAGTGCCCGAATAGAGAACCATCATTTTGTAGTTCCTTAGAAACAACGGGGTGAGACGATGACCGTCTCACCCCGGCAAACCTGCCCGCAACGTGCGGGCCAGACAACTTACTTGACTTCTTTCCAGAACGACGCATTCAGACGCCAGACGATGACGACAAACAAGCTCATGAAAAGCAGAACGATGACACCGAGGCGACGGCGCTGATTTTGTGCCGGCTCACCCATCCAGCTCATGAAACCGACCAGGTCACCAATGGACTGATCGTATTCGAGGGCACTCATCTTGCCCGGCTTGAGTTGCGTGAAACCGGCGAACTTGTGTTCGACCTTGGATTCGTCATGCGGATCTTTGACCTCGACGTATTTGGCTTCGCGGATGCCTTGAAGTTCCCACAACACGTGTGGCATCGCAGCATTCGGGTACACCAGATTGTTCCAGCCAGTCGGCCGGCTTTCATCTTTGTAGAACGTGCGCAAATAGGTGTACAGGTAATCTGCACCGGAACCGGCACCGGAAGACTTCGCCCGTGACATCACCGACAGATCCGGAGGCACCACGCCGAACCATTCCTTGGCGTCCTTGGGTGCCATCGACACTTTCATCAGATCACCGACCTTGTCGGTAGCAAACAGCAGATTGGCCTTGATCTGATCTTCACTCAAACCAATGTCACGCATCCTGTTGTACCGCATTGATGCCGCTGCGTGACAGTTCAAACAGTAATTAACAAATAGTTTGGCGCCATGCTGCAGCGAGGTCAGGTCAGTAGCATGGTCCGGCGCACGGTCCAGCTTTGGACCGCCTTCGTTCGCCAGGGCCAGTGCCGGCACGAAGGCCAGCACCACTAGCAATTTTTTAAACAGTTTCATTCTTGATCCCTTGGCGAATTAGTGCGGGTGAAACGTGACACGTTTCGGCACGGGCTTGAATTTTCCAGCGGCGCTCCACCATGGCATCAACAGGAAGAAGCCAAAGTAAATGAAGGTACAGATCTGCGACACCAAGGTACGACCATCAGTTGGAGGCAACACGCCCAGATAACCGAGCACCAGGAATGAAATGCCGAAAACGACATACACATACTTGTGCCAGGTTGGACGATAACGGATCGATCTGACTTCGGAATGATCGAGCCAAGGCATGCCAGCCAGAATCAACACCGAAGCACCCATCAACACCACACCAAAAAACTTGGCATCGAGCACAAACATCGAAGCAATTGCCACCAGTCCGATAACGGCAGATGCCATCTTGGCCAATCCGGTCAAGCGCGACTTCAGGATCAACAGCGCCACATAGGCTGCCACTGCCACCATCATTGCGTACAGAAATTGCGACGTCGTTGCCCGCAGCACAGAGTAAAACGGCGTGAAATACCAAACCGGGGCAATGTGCGGAGGCGTCTTGAGCGAATCCGCTGGCAGGAAGTTGTTGTACTCAAGGAAGTAGCCGCCCATTTCAGGCGCAAAGAAAATGACCGCGCTGAAAATTGTCAGGAAAATCGTCACCCCGAACAAATCATGCACCGAGTAGTAAGGATTCGATGGAATCGAATCCAGCGGATGGCCGTCAGGACCCAGTGTGTCCTTGACCTCGATACCGTCAGGATTGTTCGAACCAACTTCATGCAGCGCGATCAGATGGGACACGACCAGGCCCAGCAATACAAGTGGAATAGCAATCACGTGGAAGGCAAAGAAACGGTTCAATGTCGCGTCGGACACCACATAGTCACCACGAATCCACAGCGACAGGTCAGGACCGATGAATGGAATTGCACCGAACAGATTGACGATCACCTGAGCGCCCCAGTAGGACATCTGACCCCACGGCAGCAAATAGCCAAAGAATGCTTCACCCATCAGGCAGAGGAAAATCGCCACGCCAAACAGCCAGATCAATTCACGCGGCTTGCGGTAGGAGCCATACATCAGCGCGCGAGTCATGTGCAGATAAATGATGATGAAGAAGGCCGAGGCGCCGGTTGAGTGCATGTAGCGCACCAGCCAGCCCCATGGCACATCACGCATGATGTATTCGACGGAAGCAAATGCCAGCGTGGCGTCCGGTTTGTAGTGCATGACCAGAAAAATACCGGTCACGATCTGCATCACCAGCACCAACATCGCCAGCGAGCCGAAGATATAAAACCAGTTGAAGTTTTTAGGAGCGTAATACTGGCCCCACTGATCGTTCCAGAGCTTGGTCAGTGGGAAGCGGGAATCGACCCAGTTCAGGGCTTTGTCTGCCATCGGCGCGTTGGCCGGCAATTTTTTTTCGTGAAACGCCATGATTACGCCTCGCCTTTCTCGTCTTTGCCGATGACTATCTTGCCATCGCCAAGAAACATGTGACGCGGCACCTGAAGATTGTCAGGTGCGGGCTTGTTCTTGTAGACACGACCGGCAAGGTCGAATGTCGAACCGTGACAAGGGCAAAGGAATCCGCCATGCCAGTCATCCGGCAAAGATGGCTGTGGTCCGGTCTGGAACTTGGTCCCTGGCGAACATCCCAGATGCGAACAGATTCCGACGGCGACCAGAATATCCGGCTTGATCGAGCGGAATTCATTGCGCGCATAGGCTGGCGTCAACTCGTCTTTATTGCGCTCGGAATTTGGATCTGCCAACTCGGACTCGAATTTTGTATCCTTGAGAGAGGCCACCATATCGGTCGTACGCTTGAGAATCCATACCGGCTTGCCGCGCCACTCCACGGTCTTCATTTCACCGGGCACGAGGCTGGAAATATCGACTTCCACCGAAGCTCCGGCGGCTTTTGCCCGCTCGGACGGTGCAAACGTAGACACTAGCGCTCCCGCTGTTGCCAGCCCTGCTACCCCACCTGCCGCGCACGTCGCGACGAGCAATCCACGTCGACCGGAATCGACCTGTTTTTCGTTACTCATACCAACCCCAATCAGTCAAAATGCGAATTCCGTTCGAAACTTCTAGCAATCGCGGATTATATCGGAGGCGACACACCTTTTAAAGCATTTACACGTTCCGGGAAGTATTTTAATGATTTTTTCAATGGAATCTTTTGAGTTGATACTTGATTTTCAGCGTTCCCCACAAACTACTGGACTCCACCGGGCATTGTTAACCAGGGTTTACTCCTTCGTACGCCAGCAGCGCAAACACCTCGTAGCGCAGACTATGCGGCAACGGTACAATCGCGATCTTGACAACAATCCAATAGGAGGGCACGTGGGGATGATGCAGGAATTCAAAACTTTCGCCGTCAAGGGCAATGTCATGGACCTTGCCGTCGGTGTCATTATCGGCGCTGCATTCGGAAAAATTGTCGATTCCATCGTGCAGGATTTGATCATGCCGGTTGTCAGCACAATTTTTGGCGGCCTTGATTTTGCCAACTATTACATTCCGCTGAATGGTCAGGGAATGCAGCTATCCTTGATCGAAGCAAAAAAAGCAGGTGCCGTGTTTGCTTACGGGAGCTTTTTGACCATACTGATCAACTTCGTGATCCTGGCGTTTATCATTTTCCAGATGGTCCGACTGGTCAACGCAGCCAGGCGCAAGCAACCCATTCCGGTACCGGCGCCCGCAGCGACACCGGAAGATGTCCTGTTGCTCCGGGAAATCCGCGACGCGTTACGCAAATAATCGATGCACGTCCTGTTTCGGCGCTGCCGCTCCCACTAACTTCTCAACTATCACTCATCACTATTTATGCGACGTCTCTGGCTTCTGTTTGCTCAAACCGCTACCGTGGCTCTTGCTCTCTGGTTTATTGTCGCGACCCTCAAGCCCGAGTGGCTCAATAACCTGCCAGGCGGTTCACGCCAAGTGCGACTGGGCTCTTCCACCGTAGCGGTGCAGGTAGCACCGGCCAATACGTTACCAACTACTCAGGGCTCGTATCGTGATGCGGCGCGCTTGGCCATGCCATCCGTGGTCAATATTTATACGACCAAAGGTGCCCGGCAAGCACGTAATCCGATGCTCGACGACCCGTTCTTCCGGAAATTTTTTGGCGAACGTCCCGAGCCGGATGAAAAACAGGTGAGCCTTGGCTCCGGTGTCGTCATCAGCTCGCAAGGCTACATCCTGACCAATAACCATGTCGTTGAAGCCGCAGATGAAATTGAAGTGGCCTTTGCCGACGGACGCAAAGCGGTTGCCAAAGTGGTCGGTGCAGACCCGGAGACCGACCTCGCGGTCGTCAAGGTCGCACTGCAAAATCTGCCTGCAATCACGCTCGGGCACATCGAACAGACGATGGTCGGCGATGTGGTGCTGGCTATCGGCAATCCGTTCGGTGTTGGCCAGACCGTAACAATGGGCATTATTTCAGCACTCGGCCGCAATCACCTGAACATCAATACATTTGAAAATTTTATCCAGACTGACGCTGCCATCAATCCCGGCAATTCGGGAGGCGCACTGATCGATACGAATGGCAACCTGCTCGGCATCAATACCGCAATCTATTCGCGCAGCGGCGGCTCGCTTGGCATCGGTTTTGCCATACCGGTGAGTACCGCCAAAATGGTGATGGAGTCGATCATCAAAACCGGCTCGGTGGTACGAGGCTGGATTGGCGTCGAGCCACAGGACATCACGCCGGAACTTGCCGAAAGCTTTGGCCTTAACCGTAAATCCGGCGCCATCATTGCAGGGGTTCAACGCAACGGCCCGGCCGACCGGGCTGGCATGCGCCCTGGCGATATTCTGGTGGCGGTTGAGGGCAAGCCCGTCACCGATACCACCGAAATGCTGAATCTGATCGCGCAACTCACTCCCGGCATGAAGGCGAAAATGACGGTACAACGGAAGCTGCAAGAGTCCACGCTCGATGTCACCATCGGCAAGCGACCAAAGCAGCAGCAGCGACCGACTGACGGCGAATAACCCAATGCACCTACGCGACCTGACGCAATTTCTTGCCGAACTTTCCGAGAACAACAACCGTGCCTGGTTCGTCATGAACAAACCTCGTTACGATATCCTGCGCGCCGAATTTCTCGAACTGGTCACAGGGCTGATTGTGACGATGACGCGTTTTGACCCGCTGGTCGCGGATTGCAATCCAAAAAAAGCGCTCTTTCGCATCAACCGCGACATGCGCTTTTCGCACGTAAAGATTCCCTACAAGACGACGTTTTCGGCCGCAATTATTCCGAACGGGATGAAAAAGCCCAGCCAGGGTGGCGGACCTTCGTACTATTTTCAGGTCGATGCTGCAGGCAACTTGCTAGTAGCCGGCGGCGAATACATGCCGCCGGCAGATCGTCTTCGATTGATTCGACAGCACGTGATCGCCGATCCGGGCGGCCTGGCAAAGGTATTGAGGAATAAGAATTTCACTACGCGCTACGGCGGATTGCAGCAGGAAGGCAAGCTGACACGCCCACCCAAAGGATTCGATGCCGATGAGCCGCAAATCGAGATCATCAAACTGAAGAATTTTATTGCCTGGAGCGCGACCAGTTTGGCTAGCACCACCGCTGCGACGCTTGAAGACGACATTGCCAGCGCTCTCAGGGACGTGCAGCCACTGATCCAGTGGCTGCGACAGGCCTAGTAGCCTGTCGGACGCCTAGGCTTCCGGTACGTCCTCAGGTGCCTTGGTCATGCGGGCGAACATTGGTGCAACCAGCAGACCCACTTCGTACAGAACGCACAGTGGCACGGCCAGCAAGAGCTGACTCATGATGTCCGGCGGCGTCACGACAGCGGCGAGCACGAAGGCGCCGACGATTACGTACGGACGAACCTCGCGTAATTTCTCGACCGAGACAATCCCCATTCGCACCAGCACGATCACGACAATCGGCACTTCGAAGGTCAATCCGAAGGCAATGAACATTGTCATCACGAAACCGAAGTAGGCATCGATATCCGGTGCGACGGAAATCGACTTTGGCGCAAAATTGTTAACGAACTTGAAGACAATGCTAAATACCAGAAAATAACAGAATGCCACGCCGGTCACGAACAGCACCGAGGACGACACCACCAGCGGCGCAATCAACTTTTTTTCGTGGGAGTACAAGCCGGGAGCAACAAAAGCCCAGAGTTGATAAAGCACCCACGGCAACGCAATCATGAAAGCCACCAGCAAGGTCACCTTGACCGGGATCAAAAACGGCGTAATGACGCCGGTAGCGATCATGTGGCTGCCTTCGGGCAATGCCACCATCATCGGGTAGGCCAGCAAATCATAAATTTGCCCGGCCCAGGGCATCAGGCACAGGAACACCACGATCACGGCAATCGAGGCTTTGAGAATACGATTGCGCAGTTCGATCAAATGCGAAATGAAGGTGTCTTGCACCCCCTCCGACAGAATGTCTGGTTTCATGATGAGGCGCCTGAAACAGGGAATTTCAAAAAGGGATAATCACGACAACGAGTGACAGCCATCACAGGAAAAATCCATTTCCTGCGGCACCGGACGGCCGGTATCTGGCGACCCGGGCCGCACCGGAAATAACATGGGATTTACGCCCATTCTGATGCTTGTACCAGCTTGGCAGAGCCGAGTTACGTGCCAGTTTTTTCTTGCGAAAAAGCTTCACCTTGACGGCTAACTGGTCAGGTGTCGGCGTATCACTCAAGGCGTTATCTTCGTGGTTGGTGCCAGTCCAGGCCGATTGCATCGAGCTCTCGACCTCGTTCATGCTCTTCGAGATACTTTGGCTGACGTCACTGGCCGCTTCCTGCACATCCTTGTGCATCTTGCGCAGTTCGTCGAGCTCAATCTCACGACTGACTTCGGATTTGACTTGTGAAATGTAACGTTGCGCACGACCGTACAAAGTACCGGCCATGCGGGCGACACGAGGGAGCTTTTCCGGGCCGATAACGACCAGGGCAACAACGCCTATCAAGGCAATCTTGGTGAGACCGAGATCTATCATGTGGGGGAGTCAGGGCGAGACGGACTGACTGGAAAATCCAGCCAGCGCCGCATCAGCTCTTCGTCTTCTCTTTCGCGTCAACGTCAATAGTGGCCTTGTCGTCCGACTTGGCGGTGCTTGTCTTGCCAGCTTCGGTTTCTTCATCGCCTTTGACGCCATCCTTGAATCCCTTGACGGCTTTGCCAAGATCCGAACCCATGCTGCCGATTTTTTTGGTGCCGAAAACCAGCATCACAATGACCAGGACGATTAACCAGTGCCAGATACTAAATGAACCCATGACAATTACTCCTTGCGTATGCAAACGAACTACGATGATTGAATGGTTGGATGAGGATCAGCGACTATCCGCGCCAGGGGTGCGGACCGCCGATCACATGGAGATGCAAATGGTACACCTCCTGACCGCCATCGGGGCCGGTGTTAAAAAGAGTCTTGAAGCCGCCGCTGGCAACGCCTTGGGCGTCGACCGCATAATTGCAGCCCTGCGCTGCGGCCAGCTTGGGTGCGAGCAGCATCATCTTGCCAAGCAAGCTGGCATGCTGCTCGGTGCAATCGGCGAGGGTGGCCACATGTTGCTTCGGTACGATCAGAAAATGGACCGGCGCCGCTGGATGAATATCGAGGAAAGCCACCACGTCATCGTCCTCGTAAATCACGGTGGACGGAATCTGTTTTGCAGCGATCTTGCAGAAAAGACAGGCACTCATGCGGTTGCTCCGAAAGGAAATGGATTGTTACAGGCAACAGGGACGCTGCCCTGTTCAATGGCTGCCTAGTCGCCGTTTATTTCGCGCTCGATCAATTTGCGGTTGGCTTTTTCCTCGATCCCGGACAAGCCTTCGCGCCGCGAAAGTTCATCGAGCACTTGCTGAGGAGTCAGGTTGAACTGCGCCAGCATGATCAGCGAGTGGAACCACAGATCCGCGCATTCATAAATCACCTTGCTGGTGTCGCCGTCGACCCGCGCGTCCTTGGCAGCCATCACGGTCTCGGTCGCTTCCTCACCGATTTTTTTCAGGATCGCATCATCGCCTTTCGAAAACAAACGGGAAACATACGAGGTCGCCGGATCGCCTCCATTGGCCAGCTTGCGGCTTTCGATTACGGTAGCTAGTCTTTGCAATGTAGTGCTCATGAGATCTTGTTGCGATAGTTGAGGAACCATCACAACCTGTGCCTTGTAAAAGAGAGGAGTAACAGCGCAGCCGGGCTGCGCCGCCGGTTATTTGTAGATACTGGCAGGGTCGACGAGCACTGGATCAACGCTGACCCACTCGCCATCGCCGACCGCGCCTTCGAACTTTTGGAAGAAACACGAATGCCGCCCGGTATGACAAGCGATCTTGCCAGTTTGTTCCACTTTCAGCAGCACGACATCTTCATCGCAATCGAGACGAATATCGTGCACCTTTTGCGTGTGCCCGGACTCTTCGCCCTTGTGCCACAATTTCTTGCGCGATCGGCTCCAGTAGACCGCTTCGCCCAGTTCGACCGTACGCTCGAGCGCATCGCGATTCATCCATGCGAACATCAGGACATCGTTGGAGCCTAGCTCCTGGGCGATCACCGGAACCAGACCATATTCGTCCCACTTGACCTTGTTGAGCCACTTCGCCTTGATACTCATGTCAATCTCACCGCTATCTGTTGGGCCGCCATGAACTGCTTGGCTTCGGCAATCGTATGGTGGCCATAATGGAAAATACTTGCTGCCAGTACGGCGTCGGCTTTGCCGATCCGCACGCCATCGGCAAGGTCTTGCAATCCACCGACTCCACCCGAGGCAATGACCGGAATCGTCACGGCATCGGAAACCGCGGCGGTCAACGCCAGATCAAAACCGCTGCGTGTACCGTCCCGATCCATGCTGGTCAGCAGCAATTCACCGGCACCGAATGCAGCCATTTTTTTTGCCCATTCAATGACGTCCAGTCCGGTCGCCTTGCGCCCGCCATGGGTGAACACTTCCCACTTGCCGTCACCGGAACGCTTCGCGTCAATTGCCACGACGATGCATTGCGATCCGTGTTTCTGTGCCGCCTCGAATACCAGCTGGGGATTGCTGATCGCCGACGAATTAATGCTGACCTTGTCGGCTCCGGCATTGAGTAGGCGTCGCACGTCTTCGACTATGCGCACGCCGCCGCCGACTGTCAGCGGAATAAACACGGTTGAAGCGACGGCTTCGATGATATGCAGAATCAGGTCACGCCCGTCCGACGTGGCCGTGATGTCCAGAAAAGTAATTTCATCGGCACCTTGCTCGTCGTAGCGACGGGCGATTTCCACCGGGTCGCCGGCGTCGCGCAACTCGAGGAAATTGATACCCTTGACGACACGGCCCGCCGTCACATCAAGACAGGGAATGATCCGTTTTGCCAGTGTCATGGGGTGCCGGGGATCGCTTGATCCAGATCAGCCGTCAGCGTGTCGGCACGCTCCTGCGCCGAGCGCAAATCGAGCGTGCCTTCATAAATCGAGCGTCCGCAAATGACGCCTTCGATGCCTTCGAACTGCACCGCACACAGCGCTTCGACATCCTTGACGTTGTGCACGCCACCGGAGGCGATGACCGGGATCGTCATGCTTTGCGCCAGCTTCACGGTAGCTTCCATGTTGATGCCACCCATCATGCCATCGCGGCCGATGTCGGTGTAGACGATGGCTTCACAACCGTAGTCTTCAAATTTGCGGGCCAGGTCGATGACTTCGTGGCCGGTCAGTTTGCTCCAGCCATCGGTGGCGACCTTGCCGTCGCGGGCGTCGAGGCCGACGATGATCTGGCCCGGGAACGCGCTGCAGGCATCCTGCAGAAAGCCCGGATTCTTGACCGCGGCGGTGCCGATGATGATGTAACTCAAGCCATCGTCAAGGTAGCGCTCGATGGTATCGAGGTCGCGGATACCGCCACCAAGCTGGATCGGAATTTCATCGATGCCGTTGGCTTCGGCAAACTCACGCACTGCCTTGACGATGGCCTTGACCGCGCTTTCATTTTTTGGCTTGCCGGCGAACGCGCCGTTAAGGTCGACCAGATGCAAGCGACGCGCGCCCTGTTCGAGCCAGTGACGCGCCATCGCGCCCGGGTCTTCGGAAAATACGGTGGCCTGATCCATGTCGCCTTGTTTGAGGCGAACACAATGACCGTCTTTAAGATCGATAGCGGGAATGAGCAACATGGCTGTTGATTAGATAAATAAAAATGTGAATGACAAGCGATCGGGTCGACCGCGCTCAGGGATTCCAGTGCACGAAATTTTTGTAGAGCTGCAAACCGGCCGAAGCACTTTTTTCAGGATGGAACTGGGTCGCGAAAATATTATCACGCGCAACCGCACAGGCAAAAGGTGCACCGTACAAGCTTTCGCCGGCGACGTGTGCCAACTCGGCAGGTTGAGCGTAATAACTGTGCACGAAATAAAAATAACTCTGATCGGGAATTCCCTCCCAGAGCGGATGAATCGCTGTCTGGCGTACGCGGTTCCATCCCATCTGCGGTACTTTGAAGCGCGAGCCGTCTTCCTGCAACTGACCATCGAGCTGGAACTTGACGACTTTACCGGGCAGTAAACCCAGGCCCGGCGTATCGCCTTCTTCGCTCCAGTCGAACAGCAATTGCTCGCCGACACAAATTCCGAGCAGCGGCTTGCTGCGCACCGCCTCAAGCAGTGCATCCTGCAGACCGGACTCGCGCAGGCAGCGCATGCAATCAGGAATCGCACCCTGACCCGGCAAGACCAGACGGTCCGCAGTGACGATGTCCTGCACGTCACCGGAAATGCGCACATCAGCATCCGGCGCCACCTGCCGCAAGGCTTGCGCTACCGAGCGCAAATTTCCCATACCGTAATCGACTACTACAATTTTGTTCATGCTTGAAGGTCTGACATCAATAAAAAAACGGGCTGATTACAGCGAACCTTTGGTCGACGGAATCGTACCGGCCGAGCGTGGATCACGTTCGGCGGCCATGCGCAACGCCCGACCGAATGCCTTGAACACGGTTTCGCATTGATGATGGGAATTGTCGCCCTTCAAATTATCGATGTGCAGCGTGACCAGTGCGTGGTTGACGAAACCCTGGAAAAACTCATGCACGAGATCGACATCAAAGGCGCCAATCATCGAGCGGGTGAACGGCACATTGAATTCCAGACCCGGTCGGCCAGAGCAATCGATCACCACGCGCGACAGGGCTTCATCGAGCGGCACGTAGGCATGGCCGTAACGACGCACGCCTTTTTTGTCGCCGATGGCCAGCGCAAACGCCTGACCGATCGTGATGCCGATATCTTCGACCGTGTGATGGTCATCGATATGCAAATCACCGTCGCATTCGACGTCGAGGTCGAACAGGCCGTGGCGGGCGATCTGATCCATCATGTGATCGAGAAACGGTACGCCCGATTTCAGGTTTTGACGCCCGGTACCATCGAGGTTGATCGTGACACTGATCCTGGTCTCGTTGGTGTTGCGGGTGACAGCGGCGATGCGCTGGATTTCAGGTGCGGTTGACATTGTGCGGTCCAGATGATGATGAGAGGGATGCGGTGAATGCCGCGAGAAACGCAGCGTTTTCTTCCGGTGTGCTGACGGTAATCCGCAAACAATCCTCCAGCAGAGAATGCATTTTACCTACATTTTTAATCAGTACTTTGCGCGCCAGCAGATCGGCAAAAACGGTATCGCCGTTTTTGCCATTGCCACGAATCCGGATCAGCAGAAAATTCGCTGCCGACGGGAACACTTCGACCCCCGGCAACGCCGCCAGCGCAGCACTGAGAACCGTGCGCTGCTCACGCAAAATTGTCGCCTGTGCAGCCAGGATGTCGGTGTGTTCGAGCACGAATTCGGCGGCAGCCTGGGTCAGCACGTTGATGTTGTAAGGCGGACGCACCTTATCGAATTCTGCCAGCAAGGCAGCGCTGCCCGACATGTAGCCCAGGCGAATGCCGGCCAGTCCCAGCTTGGAAACGGTGCGCATGACGAGCAAATTATCAAACTCGGCGAGGCGCGGCATGAAGCTCGTTGGAGCAAACGGCTGGTACGCTTCATCGACGATGACGACGCCGCTGTCGCCCACCGCATGCAGGATGGCGACGATGTCGTCCGCGTCAAACAGGGTACCGGTCGGATTATTCGGATAAGCCAGATAAGTGATCGCCGGCCGGTGCAAGTCGATCGCCGCGAGCATTGCCGGCAAGTCCAGCGTCAGGTCGGCTTGCAGTGGCACGCCGACAAATTCCATTCCGGCGAAGCGCGCCGACATCGCGTACATCACGAAGCCCGGCAGCGGTGCCAGTACTTTCGCGCCCGGCCGCGCACAGGCGACCGAGACCATCGCGATCAATTCGTCGGAGCCATTGCCGAGCACCACATCGAAGCCAGCCGGCACGCCGAAACGGGCGCACAGTCCCGCCTTGAGCCTGGTATAGCTTGGCACCGGATAACGATTCATCGCCACCTCAGCCAGCCGTGCGCCGAGTTCGGCGCGCAGTTCAGCCGATAACTGGTACGGATTTTCCATCGCATCGAGTTTCAGGAAACCGTCCGCATCCTGCACGTGATAGGCCGACAGCGCACGCACTTCGGGACGGATGATGTTTTCGATTAACGACATGATGAGATATCCGTAAGCAAGGTAAAAATCAGGCCGCGTCTTGCGCGTCCGTGTCGAGTTGTGCCAGGCGCTGCGCAGCCATCGCGCAATAATCGGCGTTGAGTTCGAAGCCAACAAACTGACGACCACAGCGTTTTGCAGCCACCGCCGTGGTGCCGCTGCCCATGAACGGATCGAGCACGATGCCATTCGGCGGGCACGATGCCTTGACCATGCGCTCGATAATTTCGAGCGGCTTCTGGGTCGGATGATCGGCCCGCTCGCGGTGTTCGCGGTGCAGGCGCGAAACGCTCCAGACATCCTTCGGGTTATACCCCAGCTCCAGCCATTTCGCACCGACAAAGATCGAGCGCGAACGGGCTTTCTTGGTCACCGCGTCGTACGGAATCCGGATCGCATCGAGGTCGAAGTAGTACTCCTTGCTGTTGGCGAAAAAACCGATCGTGTCGTGCACCGATGAATACTTGCGCACGGTACCGCCCATCGAGGGCACCCGTCGATCCCAGACGATTTCATTGATCATCGTCATGCGCTGTTTCAGCAGCACAAAAATTTCCGGTGAATAGCGCCAGGTCAGGAAAATATACAGGCTGCCGTTCGGCTTTAGCTTGGGTAGTGCGGCATCGATCCAGCATTGCATCCATGCCAGGTAGTCGGTCGTGGCCAGCTTGTCCGAATCATTGCCGTAATCCTTGCCAAGCCCGTACGGCGGATCGGCCAGAATCAGGTCGATCGCGCCATCAGGAATCCGTGCCAGTCCCGCCAGCGCGTCTTCGCAAAAGACCTGGTTGTGCCAGTCAGCCACGCCACGATCCGGCATGCATTACAGGCGCATTTCTGCAGAACGGGCGTGCGCCTGCAACCCTTCGCCATAGGCGAGTTCGGCGGCGATCTTGCCTAGCGTGACGGCTCCGGCAGCGCTGACATGAATGATCGACGAGCGCTTCTGGAAGTCATACACACCGAGCGGCGACGAGAACCGTGCAGTGCGCGAAGTCGGCAGCACATGGTTAGGACCGGCGCAATAATCGCCCAGCGCTTCGGACGAAAAACGGCCGAGGAACATCGCGCCGGCGTGACGGATCTGGTCCGCCCAGCGCTGCGGTTCGGCAGCCGAAATCTCCAGATGCTCGGCGGCGATGCGGTTAGCGATCTCGCAGGCTTCTTCCATGCTGCGCACTTTGATCAACGCGCCGCGATTGGTCAGCGACGTGGCGATGGTTGCCTTGCGCGGCATCTCTTCGATGAGCCGGTTGATGCTGGCTTCGACCGCCACCAGATAGGCGGCGTCCGGGCACAGCAAAATCGATTGCGCCAGCTCGTCATGCTCGGCTTGCGAGAACAGGTCCATGGCGATCCAGTCGGGATCGGTGCTGCCGTCGCAGATCACGAGGATCTCGGACGGACCGGCAATCATGTCGATGCCGACGATGCCAAATACGCGACGCTTGGCCGCGGCGACATAGGCATTACCGGGGCCGACGATCTTGTCGACTTGCGGGATCGTTGCGGTGCCGTAGGCCAGTGCGCCGACGGCTTGTGCGCCGCCTATCGTGAAGACCCGATCGACGCCGGCAATCGCCGCAGCGGCCAGCACCAGCTGGTTTTTGACGCCGGCCGGAGTCGGCACGACCATGATGACTTCGGCCACGCCGGCGACCTTGGCCGGGATCGCGTTCATCAGTACCGATGACGGATAGGCAGCCTTGCCACCAGGGACGTAAATGCCGACGCGGTCCAGTGGCGTGACTTTCTGGCCCAGCACGGTGCCATCGGCCTCGGTGTAGGTGAAACCGGCAGAACCGCACTCGGCTTTCTGGCGTTCGTGATAACTGCGCACGCGGTCGGCGGCCTGCTGCAAGGCGTCGCGTCGCACCGGCGACAGGTTTTCCAGCGCGGCCTGCAATTCGGCAGCGGGAATTTCTAGCGTACTGACCTTGTCAGCGGCAAGACGATCGAATTGATTGGTGAACTCCAGCACGGCGTCATCGCCACGCCGTTTGACTTCAGCCAGGATGGTGGCCGCGGCCTGGTCAATGGCAGCATCTTCGCTGGCATCGAAGGCCAGCACGGCGTCGAGCCGGGTCAGAAAATCGGCTTCGGTGGAATCAAGTTTGCGGATCTGGATTGTCATGGTTTGCCTGTGCGTGCCTGTTCTTGACGGAGCGTTATTTTAAATCCGGGAAGCTTTTTCGAAGGCTTCCAGGATCGGTTGCAAACGCTCACGCTTGAGTTTCAATGCGGCCTGGTTGACCACCAACCGGGCCGAAATTTCCATGATGTGTTCGACTTCGACGAGGTTGTTGGCGCGCAGCGTATTGCCGGTACTGACCATGTCGACGATGGCGTCCGACAATCCCACCAGCGGCGCCAGCTCCATCGACCCATACAGCTTGATCAGATCGACGTGCACTCCCTTCGAGGCAAAATGCTCGCGCGCAGTCTGGACGTATTTGGTGGCGACCCGCAGGCGCGCACCATGGCGCACAGCGGTCGCGTAGTCGAACCCTTCTTGTACCGCAACCGACATCCGGCAATTGGCAATGTTGAGGTCAATCGGTTGATACAGACCTTCGCCGCCATGCTCCTGCAAGACATCCTTGCCGGCCACGCCAAAGTCGGCAGCGCCGTATTGCACATAGGTCGGTACGTCCGACGCCCGCACGATGATGACGCGCACGTACGGATTGTTGGTCGCGAGGATTAACTTGCGCGAGGTTTCCGGGTCTTCGGTGACCATGATGCCGGCCGCTTCAAGCAGCGGGATGGTTTCATCGAAGATGCGCCCTTTTGACAGGGCCAGGGTCAGTTGCTGTTCGACGGGGATATTCATTTGACTCGCTCGATCTGTGCGCCGACTGCCGACAATTTGACTTCCATACGGTCGTAACCGCGGTCCAGGTGATAAATCCGTTCGATCAGGGTCTGGCCCTGTGCTGCCAGGCCGGCAATGACCAGCGATGCCGAGGCACGCAAATCGGTCGCCATGACCGGAGCACCGACAAATTGATCAACGCCCTTGATGATGGCAATGTTGCCTTCGATATCAATCGCCGCGCCGAGCCGGTTCATTTCCTGCACATGCATGAAGCGGTTTTCAAAGATGGTTTCGGTGACATGGCTGGTGCCTTCCGCAATACAGTTCAGCGCCATGAACTGGGCCTGCATGTCGGTCGGAAAACCCGGATATTCGGTGGTGCGAAAGCTGATCGCTTTCGGCCGCGCGGCCATCTGCACGCGAATCCAGTCGGGGCCGGAGGTCAGGATCACGCCGGCTTCGCGCAACTTGTCGAGTGCCACATCGAGGATATCGCTGCGGGTGTTTTTCAGGATCACGTCGCC
>CAILRJ010000088.1 GCA_903836575.1 uncultured Burkholderiales bacterium | reverse complement strand
GCCTGCGTGTACAACTCCATCGCATGCAATGCGGTGTAGCAACCGGCACAACCGCAGGCATGCTCTTTCAAGCCTTTCGGATGGGGCGCCGAATCAGTACCAAGGAAGAAGCGTGAATTGCCCGACGTCGCGGCCGCCATCAATGCCAGTCGATGCTGCTCGCGCTTGAGCACTGGCAGGCAATAATAATGCGGCCGGATTCCGCCCTTGAAAATTTCGTTCCGGTTGTAAAGCAAGTGATGCGCGGTAATCGTTGCCGCAATCGGGCCAGCGGACTGCGCGACGTAAGACGCCGCCTCGCCGGTCGTGATGTGCTCAAAGACAATCTTCAGCGCCGGCATGGCCGCGCGCAGCGGCATCAACACGCGCTCGATGAAGACCGCTTCCCGGTCGAACAGATCAATCGCCGCATCGGTGACTTCGCCATGCAACAGCAATGGCAAACCGACTTCCTGCATCACTTCCAGCGTCTTGTAGCAGTTGGTCAGATTACTGACACCGGCATCGGAATTGGTGGTCGCACCAGCGGGATAAAGTTTGACACCGTGCACGATGCCACTGTCTTTAGCCCGACGGATTTCGTCCGGTGCGGTGTTGTCGGTCAGGTACAAGGTCATCAATGGCTCGAACGTCATGCCGGCCGGCAGGGCCGCAATGATGCGCTCCCGGTACGCTACCGCGTGACTGGTCAAGGTCACCGGCGGCTTGAGGTTTGGCATCACGATGGCGCGACCAAATTGCCGCGCCGTGTGTGGCAGCACACTCGCCATCATCGCGCCATCTCGCAGGTGCAGGTGCCAGTCATCGGGACGCGTGATCGTGATCGTTTGGGGTGTGGAATTGGACATGCTTGTTCTCGTTAATGGCGTGCCGCATTTTACCTGTTGCACTGGCTGGCGCAGGCCGGCGACGCACGAAAAAAAACCGCCTGCTGCGACGGCAGAGGCGGCTTTGGGGTACTGCGAATACAGACTTAGTGAATGATCTTGGCCAGGAAGTCACGCGCCCGATCGGAGCGCTGCGTGTTGAAAAACTCATCCTTGGTGCAATCCTCGACGATCAGACCGCTGTCCATGAAAATAACGCGATTGGCGACCCGCTTGGCGAAACCCATTTCGTGCGTCACTACCATCATCGTCATGCCTTCTTCGGCCAGTCCGACCATCACGTCCAGCACTTCGTTGATCATTTCCGGATCCAGTGCCGAGGTCGGCTCATCGAACAGCATCGCGATCGGATCCATCGACAGCGCGCGGGCAATCGCCACGCGCTGTTGCTGGCCGCCGGATAACTGACCGGGAAACTTGTCCTGCTGCTCGATCAGGCCGACCCGATCAAGGTATTTCAAGCCTTTGTCAGTGGCTTCTTCGACGCTACGGCCGAGCACCTTGATCTGACCGATCGTCAAGTTCTCGCGGATCGACAAGTGCGGGAACAACTCGAAGTTCTGGAACACCATCCCGATCCGCGCACGCAGTTTTGACAGGTTGGTTTTCGGATCGCCGACGGAGACGCCATCGACAAAAATCTCGCCTTTCTGGAAGGGCTCCAGCCCGTTCACCGTCTTGATCAATGTCGATTTACCCGACCCCGACGGACCGCACACTACCACCACATCGCCTTTGGCAACCTTGGTGCTGCAGTCGGTGAGCACTTGAAACTTACCGTACCACTTGCTGACATCTTTGAGTTCTATCATGTGTTTCTCCTGAATCCATTAATTTTTAATCGTCGACCACGCTGAAGGGAATACGCGTCACCGGATGATGGCAACCCGTTGCTGCAACTTCTTCACCAGCAGCGACAAGCCGAAGCACATGATGAAATACACGACCGCAACGAACAGGTACATTTCAATCAGACGCCCGTCGCGCTGTGCGATTTTTGAGGCGGCACCAACAAAGTCGGTAATCGACAATACGTACACCAGCGAAACGTCCTGAAACAGCACAATGGTTTGCGTCAGGAGCAAAGGAATCATGTTGCGAAAGGCTTGCGGCAACACAATATTACTCATGGTTTGCCAGTAGTTCATGCCCAGTGCATGGCCAGCGGACACCTGACCACGCGGGATCGACTGAATACCGGCGCGCATGATCTCGCAGTAGTAGGCCGCTTCAAACAAAATGAAGGTAATCAGCGACGATGAAAACGCTCCGACCGGGATGGGCGTCGGTGATCCGATGAGCCAGGCAGCGATGTACGGCACCAGAAAATAGAACCAGAAAATCACGAGGATCAATGGTATCGAGCGGATCAGATTGACATAGTTGGTCGCCGGCAGCGACAGCAACTTGTACTTGGACAAACGCATCATCGCCAGCAGCGTACCCAGGACAATCCCGCCGGCCATCGCCATGGCGGTCAGTTTCAGCGTAAATACCATTCCGGTCTGGAACAGATACACCCAGGAACGTTCGATGACGTTAAAGTCGAAATTAGCGAGCATGCTCATTTCCCCCCTGATCCGGAAGCGATGAAGCCGGGAACGGCAACTTTCTTTTCAAGTAGACCCATCAGGTTGACGACGATAATATTGACGACAATATAAATAATCGTTACGGCCGTAAAAGCTTCGAATACCTGAAAGGAAAACTCTGACATCGAGCGTGCGCGTGCGGTCAATTCCATCAGGCCGATGGTCAGCGCGACGGAGCTGTTCTTGATGATATTAAGAAATTCGCTGGTCAACGGCGGCAAGACGATCCGAAAAGCCATTGGCAGCAGCACATGGCGATAGGTCTGTGGCAGCGTCAGTCCCAGTGCGGTACCGGCCAGCGTTTGCCCGCGCGGCAAGGCCTGAATACCGGCTGATACCTGAATGGCGACCCGCGATGAGGTAAAAAATCCAAGGCAGATGACGGCCGTAATGAACGGTGCATTCGGCATGGCCTTGAGCCAGTTACCCATCGAGGTCGGCACCAGTTCCGGCATCACGAAGTACCAGAGAAACATCTGCACTAGCAACGGAATATTGCGAAACAGTTCGACGTAGGCATTGGCCAGGCGAACCGCCCAGCGATTGGGCATCGTGCGTATCGTGCCGACAATGGCACCAATGACCAGCGCCATGACCCAGGCCGTCAAGGCCGTCGCCAATGTCCACACCAATCCGGACACCAGGGTATCCATATAGGTCCCCACGCCGTCCGGGGACGGCGCCCAGAATATTTGCCAATTCCAGTTGTAATTCATCGAGGCCTCTTTGCTATGTTGTCTTGATTACGGTACTCGCCCCGGCAATGCCGAAGACGTATTCGTCAGGTGAAAAATCCGCTACCCGCATTATGCGGTGCAACATCTGAATTACATAAAATAAAGCGGGAGGCATTTCGCCCCCCGCATCGTCCATCGTGTTTCGGAACCTGATTATTTCTTGGTTGATACCTTTTGCGCTTCTGGCACTGCAGCGTAATCGGCAGGATCGCCTGAATCGGTAGGCTTGGCAATCACGGCCTTCAATTGCTCGCTCATCGGGATGTTCAGGTTGATACCCTTTGGCGGGATTGGTGACTGAAACCACTTGGCATAAATGCGGTTGATCTCGCCCGACTTGAACAAATTAATGACGGCGGTGTCGACCGACTTCTTGAACGCAGGATCTTCGCGACGCAACATGATGCCGTACGGCTCGGTCGACAGCGCTTCGGTCGTGATGCTGTAGTCGGCAGGCGACTTCGAGCTGGCGGCCAATGAGGCGAGCAAAATGTCGTCCATGCCAAACGCGACAGCACGGCCGGTTTCAACCATCAGAAAGGCTTCTGCATGATCCTTGGCGGTCATCACGTTCATACCGAGATTGCGATCGCCATTGAGCTGAACGAGCTGCTTCAGGTTAGACGTACCGGATGTCGAGACCAGTGATTTGCCTTTCATGTCGTCGAGCGTCTTGATATTCGATGATTTTTTTGACAGCAGGCGGTTAGCCGTGACAAAGGTCGTCGGTGCAAAAGAAACCTGCTTTTGACGCTCAAGATTGTTGGTGGCCGATCCGCAAACGAGGTCGACTGTGCCGTTGGCCATCAATGGAATGCGGGTCGCTGACGTGACCGGATTCAATTTGACATTGAGCGATGTCATGCCAAGTTCTTTCTGGATTGACGTGACGATCTTCATGCAGATATCGATCGAATAACCCTGATACGACTGCTTGTCATCAAGGTAAGAAAAAGGAATCGACGAATCGCGAACACCCAGCGTGATCTGGCCGCTATCCTTGATTTTTTTCAGTGTCCCTGATTCCTGCGCCTGTGCCGCAGAAGCGATCAAACCCGAACCTATCAGAACCAACATCATTTTCGCTAATTTCATACAGTCTCCTGAGAGTAGAAAGCCATCGGCTTGATGCAACATCAATAGGGAAGAATTACCCTATCGTGCATAAAAAATTTACTGATATAGGTTAACCATTTCATCTTGTCGCTCGTATCTCGGATAGTACGTAGTCGCCAATGTGTCACATGATAACCACGCAGTCCTTCCGTATTCGCATAATGAAGTACGACGGTCATTATCAGTACAGCAAAATCCGGACCACGACTAGCTCGCAATTTCCCCATCGGGAGGAACACCGTGCTGACGACGGGGAAAACAGCAGCCGTCATCCAGCAAGTCCGCACCCGGAAAGTGCCAAGCAAAACATCGCCGCAACGAATCCTAAGACAAGCCTCCATGGCTGCACAATGCTTTGTCAGCATGATTTCATGCCGAAAAAACATAATCAAAAAAGGAACCAACCGATACAGAAGACCACAGCACTGCCGGCTTCATGTCGGAATTGTTTTCACCACGCGCTTCCTGCCCGCCGGTTTATCAGCCTGCGCGTGCTGCCCGACCAGATAGTCCCACAGCCGGCCGACCAGTGGCTTGCCGGGACGACCGACAGACGGTTTTTCGCGGTAAAGACGAATCTCCATGTCGACTTGCCACTCCGGCTGATCGCCATCGGCGCGTGCCAGTTGCTTTTGCCGAAGCTCGCGCGTCACCGACGACTCAGGCAGAAACACGACACCGCGCCCTTCCAGAGCCATCATTTTCAATCCCTCGGCCATGTCGGTTTCGTAGCATTTCTGCAAATGCAGTGGATGTTTCGCATCCGCCAGAATCAGCTCGACCATGCGTCCCAGATAGGCATTGGAAGTGTAAGACAAGAACGGCAGAGGTCTGAGCGCACTCCCCGGCAATACAAAATCGGGGACGCCGGAGCGGTTGCAGCGGGCATACGGACGCAGCGCTTCATGACCAAGCACCAGCATGTCGTACCGGCCGGAATCGAGTTGTACCGGCTGGCGCGGATGGTGATAGCACAACAGCAGGTCGCAACCGCCCTCGACCATGGTCATCACGGCGTCATGCACATTGAGAGCCATCAAACGGGTATTGATCGGACCGAAATCAACATCCAGCGCCATCATCCATTTCGGCATGTAGGTCAGCGATAGCGTGTGTGGCACGGCAAAATCAATAGTAGTTTGCGCGGCCGGCCTCTTGCCGCGCAATAGTGCGCGGGCGTTGTTGATCTGCCCCAGCATGTCCATCGCTTGCTCGTAAAAAATTTCACCGGCGGGAGTCAGCCGTGTCGGATACGAAGTACGGTCAATCAGATCGGCACCCAGCCAGGCTTCGAGGGACTGAATACGGCGCGAAAATGCCGGCTGCGTCACGTGGCGCAATTGCGCCGAGCGGCTGAAACTGCGGGTTTCTGCCAGCGACAAAAAATCTTCCAGCCATTTGGTTTCCATCAGTCGATGTTAATCGGCTTCGCGGGCGCAGGTAAAGCGATTACGCCTGCGCAGTCACCGGACTGCCGGTTGCGACGGGAACGCCATCCTGGTCTACCCTGGCCTGCTGCCGTTCCCACATCAGCGCATACGCACCGCCGGCTGCCAGCAGGCTGGCATGCGTACCCCGTTCGATGATGCGCCCCTGGTCGAGCACCAGAATTTGCGCCGCATCCGCAATGGTCGAGAGCCGGTGTGCGATCACGAGTGTTGTGCGGTTGCGGGCGATTTCCTTGAGCTGGGTCTGGATCGCCTGTTCGGCCTTCGAATCCAGCGCCGAGGTGGCTTCGTCGAAAATCAGCAGCGCCGGGTTTTTCAGTACCGCGCGCGCAATGGCAACGCGCTGCTTTTCACCACCGGATAATTTCAGCCCGCGCTCGCCAACCATCGTGGTATAGCCATCCGGCAACGAGGCAATGAAGTCGTGGATGTAGGCCGTGCGCGCGGCGGCAATGACGTCGTCTTTGGTCGCACCTGTCTTGCCATAGGCGATGTTGTATTCGATCGTGTCATTGAACAATACCGTGTCTTGCGGCACGATACCGATCGCATGCCGCAACGACGCCTGCGTGACGTCACGTACATCCTGACCATCGATCGTGATCACGCCGGCATTGACGTCGTAGAAGCGAAACAG
>CAILRJ010000087.1 GCA_903836575.1 uncultured Burkholderiales bacterium | reverse complement strand
TGAATTTACGACACTGGTCAAGCGCAGCGTCGCCGCGCAACAGGGAGCCAAATAATGGAATGGAAACAGCTCGCGCAACAATTATTTCCGGCCGGTCAGTCGATCACTGAGACCGATCATTTCCTGTCCGGTAGCGCAGAAATTGACGGCCACACCATCGCGGTAATCGGCACCACCAACCATGCACCGATCGGTATCGAGATCGCGCTGGCACAGGCGCAAGCTGTCTTGAACGTCGTGCGCGCGCATCCGCAGCGCGCGATCCTGCTGCTGGTCGATACCCAAGGCCAGCGCTTGCGCCATCGCGACGAAATGCTCGGTATCAACAGCTACATGGCGCACCTTGGCAAGTGCATCGAGCTGGCGCGGCGCAGCGGTCACAAGGTCATTGCACTGGTCTACGATCAGGCATTGTCGGGTGGCTTCATCACCAGCGGGATGATGGCCGATGCGTGTTACGCATTACCGGAATCGACGATCCGGGTGATGGGATTGCCGGCGATGGCACGCATCACCAAAGTGCCGCTGGAGCGCTTGACCGAACTGGCCAAGGACAATCCGGTCTTTGCGCCGGGTCCGGACAATTACCTGCGCATGGGTGGCATCGAAGCGATCTGGGAAGGCGATCTGGCGAGCCAGCTGGCTACTGCGCTGCGCGACGCGGATCCGGTCGATCGGCGGGCGGCACTCGGTCTGGCGCGCGGCGGACGCAAGCTCTCGCATGCGGTCGTGCAGCAGGTGCTGTCGGGGATCGATGTTCGCCCGGCATGACCTGATCTGGCTGACTGCGCAAGGCTGGCAACGTTGCCGCGACGATGTCGGCAACAAGCTCGGGCCGGCCGGCCAGGCCGCTCTGGCACGCTGGCAGCAAGCCGACTGGCCGGTAATCGTGCGGCGGGCCGACGTCGACATGTCAGACGGGGAAGTCTGCATTGGCCTCGCGCTGCCGCCCGATCCGGTCAGCGGAGACAAATTACGTATCGCGTTGCGTGTGCCGGTTTCGGCGGTGCGCGCGGTGTGTGCACCGCTCAACGTTGATGCCGTACTGCCGAGTATGCCTCCATGCTGGCGCGTTGCGCTGCCAGTGCTGGCTGCCGACATCGCACGCAGCGCTCTGACGTTTGGCGTGTATGGCTCGCTGGCATTGCAGACGCTGACCGCCGAAACGTACATCACCGCCACGTCCGACATCGACCTGCTGTTTTCTCCGATGACATCAGCGCAGCTGGAGCGGGGCATCGCGCTGCTGCAACGGCATGCGCAAGCCTTGCCGCTGGATGGTGAAATCCGCTTTCCATCGGGCCAGGCGGTCGCCTGGAAAGAGTGGGTGCAGGCCAGCGACAATGGGTCGCGCGTGCTGGTGAAGGATACCGGCAGCGTGTATTTATCGACGACGGCGGCGCTGCTGGCGACATTTTCAGAGTGACAGAACGGAGCACAGTGCATGCATGAAGCGATCGTGGTGACATCAATGAAGCCGGATTTCAATCCGGCTTGCGCAGCGTTGCCCGCCTCTTTTAGCGTACACATTGGCCGCCATGCGGTGCGCAGTCTGTACACCGAACTGGCCCTGTATCCGAAGCCGGGTCTGGTCTCGCTGGTCGACAACGGCAGTCATGACGACATGACGGCGACGACTTTTTTGCGCAGTCTTTTTGCGCTGCGCCACTACTTCATTCGCATCACCGATGCCGGCATGGCCGCTGCGCCGTTCAGTACATTGCAGCAGCTGGGCGTCGCCGCCGAAGCGCGCATGCTCAAGGCCACCGGCGGTATCAACACCCATCGCGGCGCGATCTTTTGCGTCGGCCTGTTGTGCGCGGCGATTGGTGCTTGCCGTGCACGCCGGATCGCGTTGTCAGCCGGGGCGATACGCGCCGGTTTATTGGGGCAGTGGGGCGATGCGCTGACCGTCCACACGATTACCGATAACGGTGATGCTGAGCAGATGCCGTCACACGGCATGCAGGCAGCGGCGCAACATGCCGCCAGCGGAGCCCGGGAAGAAGCGGCGCTCGGTCTGCCATCGGTGTTCGAAGTGGCGCTGCCGGCGCTGCAGCGCACGCTGGCCGCTGGCCGCAGCCTGCACTGTGCGCGGGTTGATGCCTTCTTTTCGCTGATGGCCCACATCAGTGACACCAACATATTTCACCGGGGCGGAGCGGCCGGTGCGGCGACGGTCAAACAGCTGGCGCAGGATTTTCTGGCGCGCGGCGGCAGCGCGCATCCGCATTGGAAAGACCATGCGCTGGCCTGTCATCAGACGCTAGTGCGGCACCGCCTGTCGCCCGGAGGCGCGGCCGATCTGCTGGCGGCGACGTGTCTGGTGCAGGCGGTCGTTTCGCGTGATCCGCTGTCACACCGCAATCAGTCAGGACGCCAACCATGAGGCAACGCCTTGCCATCCTGTGCCCCGGTCAGGGCGCACAACATTCGCAACTGTTCGATCTGGCCAACACGGATCCCCGCGTCGCCAGCCTGCTGGCGCAGTGGCCGGTGGCAACTGCTTGCGGCGTGCCGCTCGCGGACGCACTGACCGATCCGGCCCTGCTGTATGCCAACCGGATCGCGCAACCGCTGATCGTTGCGTCAACACTGGCCATGTGGGAAGCGCTTCAATCCCGCATCCCCGTGCCAACGCTGGTGGCCGGTTACAGCATCGGCGAACTGAGCGCTTACGGTATCGCCGGCGCCTTACCGGCCGAAGAATTGATCGCGTTGGCAGCAACGCGTGCGCGGGCGATGGATGCCTGTACCGATCCGTCTGTCCGGCAATCGCTGCTGGCGGTTTCCGGCCTGACTGCGCCGGCAGTGCAGGCCTTGCTGGAACAGCACCACCTGGCCATTGCGATTCAAAATGGCGATGACAGCCTGATCGTCGGCGGCATGCACGACGACCTGCGTGCCGCCGAAATGCGCTTGCAACAACTGGGCGCGCAACTGACGCCGATTCAGGTCGAGGTGGCTTCGCATACTGCCCTGATGCAGAACGCGGTGGTACCGTTTCGCGAAGCGCTGCAGCAGTGCCAGTTCGCGCCTTTCAAGATGCCGGTATTGGTCGGTATTTCGGCGGACCCGGTGTCCGACAAAGCGACAGCGGTGTCGTTGTTGTCGCGCCAGATCGCCGAAACAATCCGCTGGGATCTCTGCATGGATGCAGTCGCCGAAGCCGGCATCACGGTCGCACTGGAACTCGGCCCCGGCGGTGCACTGTCACGCATGTTGCGGGCAAGGCATCCGGGGATTGAATGCCGCTCGGTCGTTGATTTTCGTTCGCTGGCAGGCATCGTCACATGGCTGGAGCGGCAGTTCGATTGAATTGATATTGGCAAGGGTGAGAATCATCCGAGCGGATCAACCCCTTACTGAACAGGTCGCAGTAGAGCGCCCGGCCAAGACGGCGCAGTTTGCCAGACCACTGATGTGGTAAAAGAATGAAGGCGTAGCGATTCTCGAAAATAGGTCTTGAAATGTTCTCCTCACATGCCTACTGTTCTGATGAGTTTCGATAGAAAGGATACCGATGCGACCGTCCGTTGTACTTGATTTGAAACGCAGTGCAGTGCGCGAGGCGGTGGCCCGTTTTCGTACGGCGAATCCGCGCGTTTTCGGGTCTGTGCTGCATGGTACCGACCGTGACGGTAGCGACCTTGATTTGTTGGTTGACGCGCTACCCGGAGCGACATTGCTGGACTTGGGTGATCTGGAGGACGAATTGAAAGTGCTGTTAGGTGTTAACGTTGATTTGCTGACACCCGGCGATTTACCGCCGAAGTTCCGGGCCAAGGTACTCGCAGAGGCACAACCGGTATGAGCGAGAATCGACTGCCCGACTATCTGGATCACATACAGCAGGCAGCAGTCGATGCACGCAGCTTCGTGGAAGGGTTGGCGAAAGACGATTTTTTGGCCGATAAGCGCACCCAGCAGGCCGTCATCATGAGCTTGATTATTATCGGTGAGGCGGCCACGAAAGTGATGGATGGCTACGCTGAGTTCACTCAGGTGCATTCCGAAGTGCCGTGGCGCAGCATGCGCAATATGCGCAATCGCATGGCCCACGGCTATTTCGACATCAACCTTGATGTGGTGTGGGAGACCGCGCAAGAATGGTTGCTGGCGTTGCTTAAACAACTGCCTGCCGTCAGGCGGGCCGCCGAAGACCAAAGTGACGAAGGAACTGAACCATGATCAACATGGAGAACGATAACGGCCATATCGCCGCAGTAAAAGTTCTCAACCCTCAATAGTCCAGCCCACTGAAATAGCATGTGCCGCGTACGCCGATGACGAATGAGCGCGTCCGCAAGGCAACGTTTCGACGTGCTGTACAATCCCGCCGCATGACGCGCCTTTTGCTAATTTTCCTGCTGACCATGTTGCCACTCCAGATGACCTGGGCTGTGGCCGCAGTGTATTGCGTGCATGAAAGCAGCGTGTCGGTAACCCATGTCGGTCATCATGAACACGAGCATGAAGCAAGCGGTGACGACAAGTCGACACCGACCTCATTGCTCGCTGCCGATGCCGATTGCGGCGTGTGCCAGCTAGGCCATGTCGGCGTTCTCCAGGCCCCTCCCGATCTGATGCCGCTGAGTGCTTTTGCACCTGACTATGCGCGCAGCAATACCGATCTGCTTTCTTCTGTTCGTCCCGAACGCCCCGAGCGTCCCAAGTGGGCACCTGCCGTCTGATCCGGCAGGTCGCTTCCGCTTTTCTTTTCTGCTTGCTGTTCCAAGGTAGACCCTAGCGCGTCTTGCCGGATTCCCCTGTTTGTTTCACTTGGAGAATTCGATGCAAAAATTGTTCTTGCCGCTTGTGCTGGCGGTGTCCGTGCACGTCCCTGTCTTTGCCCAAACGTCGTTCTTCATTGAAGATCGCGCTGGCACAGCCATTTCGCCAGCTAGTCCGTCCGAACCCGGCGGTCCACTCACGCTGAGCGCTGCACTGGCACTCGCTGCCAGCGCCAACCCCGACATCGCCGTTGCCTCCCGCGAAATTGACGCGATGGACGGTGCCGTGCAACAGGCCGCCACGCGACCCAATCCTGAGTTGGTAACCAGCCTGGAAGATACCCGGCAGGCCACCCGCACCACGACCCTGCAACTGAATCAGCCGATCGAACTCGGCGGCAAGCGACGCGCGCGCATGACGTCAGCCGATCGCAATCGCGATGCGGCAGTGGCCGATCTGGCCATCGTGCGGGCCGCTTTGCGCGCCACGGTGATGACGGCTTTTTATGACGTACTGACTGCGCAGGAGCGCCATCAACTGGCGCTGGCCTCGGTCGAACTGGCGCAGCGTGCTACCAGCATTGCCGCCAAACGCGTCGTCGCCGGCAAGGCCTCGCCGGTCGATGAAACCCGAGCGCAGGTGGCGCAAGCCAGTGTCCACATCGAACTGGCGCAAGCCGCGAGTGCGCTTGCGATAACGCGCCAACGTCTTGCCGCCACGTGGGGAAAATCGCGACCGCGTTTCGAGCAGGTTGACGGCGACCTCGCCATCCTGCCGCCGCTGCCGTCACTGGACGCGTTACTGCAACGCTTGCAGCAATCGCCCGGCGTGGCCCGTTCGCGTCTGGAAGTACGCCGTCGTCAGGCACTGGCGCAAGTCGAACGCGCACGTCAGGTGCCGGATCTGACCGTGAGTATCGGTGCCAAACGCGACGAACAGCTCGGTCGCAATCAAGCCATTTTCGGCGTATCGATTCCGTTGTCGCTGTTCGACCGCAATCAGGGCAATTTGCTCGAATCGCTGCGGCGTACCGACAAGGCCCGCGCCGCGTTGACAGCCAGCGAAATCCAGAGTGCCAGTGAACTCACGCAGGCTCATGAACAACTCGATAGCGCCCGTCAGCAAGCTCAGCTGTTGCAGCAGCAAATCGTACCGGGAGCGCAAAGCGCCTATGACGCGGCGACCACCGGTTTCGCTTTCGGTAAATTCAGTTTTCTCGATGTGCTCGATGCGCAGCGCACCTTGTTGCACGCCAAATCCCAGACATTGCAGACACTGGCCAGCGCCCATCGGGCGGCCGCCGACATCGAACGTCTCGTTGGCATAGCCGACATGTCCCTTATTAGCCAGCCTCAGGAAGCACCATGACAGTCAATCTCAACAAAAAACAAGGCATCGCCATCCTGCTGGTGCTCGCCATCGGCGCACTGCTGGCCTTCCTGATTCTGGGTCTCAATGGCAGCGCGGTCAGTGCTGACAACCACGACACCGACACCCACGCCGAAGCCGGTGGTCACGATGATGACAAGGCGCATGCAGAAGAAGGTCATGAAGAACCAGATCATGAAGAAGCAAGCGTGACGATGAGCGAGCAGCAAATGAAACAGAATGGCGTCGAGCTGGGCACGGCCGGACCGGCACGACTCAACAGCACGCTGCAATTGATCGGTGCCATTCACGTCAATGAAGACCGCATGGTGCACATCGTGCCGCGTCTGAGCGGGATCGTCGAATCGGTGTCGGCCAATGCCGGTGACACGGTGCGCAAGGGTCAGGTGCTGGCCGTGATCTCCAGCCATGCGCTGGCAGACCAGCGCAGCGAATCGATTGCCGCACAACAGCGGCTGGCGCTGGCACGCACGACCTTCGCGCGCGAGAAGAGCTTGTGGGAAGAAAAAATCTCGGCCGAGCAAGACTATCTGCAAGCCCGCAACGCACTGCAGGAAGCCGACATCGCAGCCCGAAGTGCGCGCCAAAAACTGGCGTCGCTCGGGGCGAGCACGAGCACAACCGGCAACCTGACCCGTTACGAAATCCGCTCCCCGATCGACGGTACCGTGACCGACAAGCGCATCGCCATCGGAGCCTCGCTCAAGGACGACACAACGATTTTCATCGTCGCCGATTTGTCCACCGTCTGGGCCGACATCGTCGTGCCGGCGAAAGACCTCAATGCGGTCAGCACCGGCCAGCAAGCGACGGTCGAGGCGACCGCCTTTGCGCATGAAGCGACCGGCACACTGTCGTATGTTGGCGCGGTAGTCGGCACACAAACCCGCACGGCGAGCGCACGCATTGTCTTGCCGAACCCGAAAGGAGTATGGCGTCCGGGTTTGCCGGTGACGGTCAGGCTGGTATCGGCATCGGTCGATGTCGCCATCGCGGTGCCGGTGACTGCGATCCAGACGATGAACGACGCACCGACCGTGTTCGGCCGTCATGACGACAGTTTCGAAGCGCGACCGCTGACGCTGGGGCGCAGCGATGGCGTGTTCACCGAAGTGCTCGATGGCTTGCGTGCCGGCGAGCGGGTTGCCGTCCGCAACAGCTTCCTGATCAAGGCCGACCTCGGCAAATCGGGTGCCAGCCATGCGCACTGATCAACACCAACTCACATTGACGCCTTCCACCCGGCACCCCTTCGAAAGCGCGCGCCATGTTTGAAAAAATTATCCACTTTTCCATCGCCCAGCGCTGGATGGTCATGCTGCTCACGCTAGGCATGGCCGCCCTTGGCGTGTTCAGTTATCAGCAATTGCCGATTGATGCGGTGCCCGACATCACCAATGTGCAGGTGCAGGTCAATACCGCGGCACCCGGTTATTCGCCGCTGGAAACCGAACAGCGCATCACCTATCCGATCGAAACCGTGATGGCCGGTTTGCCGCAACTGGAGCAGACCCGTTCGCTATCGCGCTACGGCTTGTCGCAAGTGACGGTCATCTTCGAGGAGGGCACCGATATTTTCTTTGCGCGCCAGCTCGTCAGCGAGCGCATCCAGCAAGCCAGAGAGCAGTTGCCGTCCGGGTTGACTCCGAGCCTGGGACCGATTTCGACCGGCCTCGGTGAGATCGTCATGTGGACCGTCGAGACCCGTGACGGCGCAGTGAAGGCGGATGGGTCGCCGTACACGCAGACGGATTTGCGCGAGATTCAGGACTGGATCATCAAGCCGCAGTTGCGCAATGTGCCTGGTGTCGCCGAGATCAATACCATTGGCGGTTATGCCAAAGAGTTTCAGGTCGCACCGGATCCTGACCGGTTGATTGCGCATGGCCTGGCGCTGCAGGACATCGTCACTGCGCTAGAAAGCTATAACAGCAATGTCGGTGCCGGCTACATCGAGCGGCGCGGCGAACAGTTTCTGGTGCGCGCACCCGGACAAGTGAGCTCGATTGCCGACATCGGCAACATCCTGGTCGGCAGCCGGCAAGGCATACCGGTACGTATCCGCGATGTCGCTGACGTTGTCATCGGCAAGGAACTGCGCACCGGTGCGG
>CAILRJ010000086.1 GCA_903836575.1 uncultured Burkholderiales bacterium | reverse complement strand
TAGTGAGTGACCTTGGCCAGCTTATTGGGTAAACGGAAACCGTGGGAATGGCAGGAACACCATCATGAATCCCAGCACGCCAAGAATCATCACGAATGCGTAATGGTAGATGTAGCCGGACTGCAGCTTGCGCACGATGGTCGACAACCAGCCGATCAGCTTCGCGCTGCCGTTGACGGCAAAGCCATCGATCAGTGCGCGGTCACCGAAGCGCGAGAAGCCCGAGCCGATCATCCGTGCACCGTCTGCGAATACCACCTGGTTGATCTTGTCGAGGTAATACTTGTTCTCGAGCAGGGTATGAATCGGCGCGAAAGTCTGCTTCAGCAATGCGGGCACTTTCTGATTGACGAGGTAGAAATACCAGGCTGTAACGACACCGGCAAGAGCAAGCCAGAACGGTGCTGTAGTCAAGCCGTGCATCGCCATTTGCAATGGTCCGTGGAATTCATGCTGCAGTTCTTCCATCGCCAGGTGGGCTTCATTGACGAAGATCACTCCTTTGAAGAAGTCTCCGAACAGCATCGGCTCGATCGCGATGAAACCAATGATCGCCGACGGAATCGCCAGTAGCACCAGCGGCAACGTGATGACCCATGGTGACTCGTGTGGCTTCTGGCCCGGCGCAAGTCCGTGATGTTCGTCATGCCCGTGCGCGTCTTCTTTTGCATGAGGATGATCGTCGTGGCCATGCTGCGGTTTGCCAAAACGCTCTTTGCCATGGAACACCAGGAAATACATCCGGAACGAATAAAACGCTGTGACGAAGACACTCGCCAGTACCGCGAAATAGGCGAAGCCGGAGCCGGTCAGGTGCGTCGCCGCGACCGCCTCGATGATGCTGTCCTTCGAATAGAAACCGGAGAATAGTGGTGTACCGATCAGGGCCAGCGAACCGATCAGCGACGTAATCCACGTGATCGGCATGTACTTGCGCAAGCCGCCCATGTTGCGAATGTCCTGATCATGATGCATGCCGACGATCACAGAGCCGGCGCCGAGGAACAGCAGCGCCTTGAAGAAAGCGTGCGTCATCAGGTGGAACACCGCCACCGAGTAGGCGGAACAGCCGAGCGCTACGGTCATATAGCCGAGCTGCGAGAGTGTCGAATACGCGACCACGCGTTTGATGTCGGTCTGGATCATGCCGAGGAAACCCATGAACAGCGCAGTAATCGAGCCAATGACGAGGATGAACGAGAGCGCTGCATCGGACAATTCGAACAACGGCGACATGCGCGCCACCATGAAGATGCCGGCGGTAACCATCGTTGCGGCATGGATCAGTGCAGAAATCGGGGTCGGGCCTTCCATCGAATCAGGCAGCCAGACATGCAATGGAAACTGCGCCGACTTGCCCATCGCACCAACAAACAGGCAGATACAAGCCGTGGTGATCAGCAACCAGCTGGTGCCCGGCAAGGTCAGGGTCGCCAGCGCATCCTTTTGTGCGAATACTTCCTGGTAGTTCATCGAGCCGGCATACGCCATCAGCAAACCGATACCGAGGATGAAACCGAAGTCACCGACCCGATTGACCAGAAAGGCTTTCATGTTGGCAGCAATCGCGGTCGGTTTCGTGTAGTAGAAACCGATCAGCAGATACGACACTAGGCCCACTGCCTCCCAGCCGAAAAACAGTTGCAGGAAGTTGTTGCTCATGACCAGCATCAACATCGAGAACGTGAACAGCGAAATGTACGAGAAGAAGCGGTTATACCCTTCGTCTTCACGCATGTAGCCAACCGAATAG
>CAILRJ010000085.1 GCA_903836575.1 uncultured Burkholderiales bacterium | reverse complement strand
GGTGCGAAATTACTGACCGCCTCCGGTAAATCCGATGGCGACAATGCAGGGCAGGTGACGGCCATCGAAAACATGATTGCGGCTGGTGCAAAAACCATCCTGATCACGCCGAGCGATTCGAAGGCGATCGTGCCGGCCATCAGGAAAGCCCGTGCGCAAGGCGTGATGATTATTGCGCTCGACAGTCCGACCGATCCGCTCGAAGCGGTCGATGCGCTGTTTGCCACTGACAACTTCAAGGCCGGTGTCTTGATCGGCCAGTATGCGAAGGCCTCGTTCAAGGGCCGGCCGGTGAAGATTGCGATGCTCGACCTGTTTCCCGGTCACCCGGTCGGGCTGGCCCGGCATAACGGATTTCTGGCCGGTCTCGGCATGGCGGGCCTCGATGCGAAGACTGCCACGCCGGCCCGCAATGCCGATGTGCTCTGCATGGCCGACAGCTACGGTGACCAGGCCAAGGGCCAGACCGCCATGGAAAACTGCCTGCAGAAAAATCCCGACATTAATCTGGTCTATACGATCAATGAGCCGGCCGCGGCTGGCGCCTTCAAGGCGTTGAAGGCAGTCGGCAAGGAAAAAGCCGTGATGATCGTATCGGTCGATGGCGGCTGTGCCGGTATCAAGGACGTCCGGAATGGCGTCATCGCCGCGACTGCGCAGCAATATCCGCTGAAGATGGCCGAGATGGGCGTCGCCGCCGGCGTAGCGTATGCCAACGGCGGCAAGAAAGCCTCCGGCTACGTCGATACCGGTGTAACGCTGATTGCCCGCGTGGCGGTCGAGGGCGTTAGCAGCAAGGACACCACGGTCGGGCTCGATGAATGCTGGGGCAACAAATAACGCTATAAACAAGATCGGCCGACGTCCGTCCTGATCCACGCTGGCAGCAGGCGAACATCTGCTGTCAACGATCCTCTTCCGGAGACTACCTTGTCCTCAGCACCTTCTTTGCCGGCCGGTCCGGCACGTTCGATCCCGCAGTGGCTGCAACAGTTGCGCGAGCATCTGCCGCCGCTGTCCTCGCTCGGACCGTTCCTTGCGTTGATGGCTGCCTGCATTTTCTTTTCGTTTCAGTCAGACCGTTTCCTGACGGGCCAGAATTTCTCGCTGATCCTGCAGCAGGTGATGGTCGTTGGTGTCATTGCGATCGGCCAGACCCTGATCATCCTGACCGCCGGTATTGACCTGTCGTGCGGCATGGCGATGGCACTGGGCTCCATCGTGATGACCAAGTTTGCGGTGGCACACGGCATGAACCCGATCCTTGCGATCCTGTGTGGCGTGGCGGTCTGCATGCTGATCGGTTTCGCCAACGGTGCGCTGGTCACGCTGATCAAGCTGCCATCGTTTATCGTCACGCTCGGAACGATGAATATCATTTTCGCGATCACGCAGTTGTATTCGGGTGCGCAAACCGTCACCGACCTGCCGCCCGTGATGCTTGTGCTCGGCAATACTTTTCAGCTTGGCCAGACCAACATCACCTACGGCACCGTCCTGATGGTGACGCTGTATCTGCTGACCTGGCTGTTCCTGCGCGAAACCGCGCCGGGCCGGCATCTGTATGCGGTCGGCAATAATCCGGAAGCAGCGCGCCTGACCGGCATCGCCACCAGTCGCGTCATGATTGGTGTCTACACGGTCGCCGGCATGTTCTACGGGATTGCCGCCTTGCTGTCGGTGGCGCGCATGGGTGTCGGTGATCCGCAGGCCGGCGGCACCGACAATCTCGATAGCATTACCGCCGTCGTGCTCGGCGGCACCAGTCTGTTTGGCGGACGCGGCATCGTCATCGGCACGCTGATTGGCGTGCTGATCGTCGGTGTGTTTCGCAATGGCCTGACCCTGATGGGCGTACCGTCGGTCTTCCAGATCCTGGTGACCGGATTCCTCGTGATCCTGGCGGTGGCTACCGACCAGCTCACGCACAAGAAAGGCTGACGCATGAGCACCATTACACCGACTATTTTCGAAGCCCGCGGGCTGGTCAAACGCTATGGCCACGTAACAGCCCTTGACGGTGTCGACTTTGACTTGCGCGCCGGCGAGATCCTCGCCGTCATCGGCGATAACGGTGCCGGCAAATCCTCGCTGATCAAGGCGCTGTCGGGGGCACTGATTCCTGACGAAGGCACGATGTTCTTGGATGGAAAGCCGGTACGCTTCCAGTCGCCGATCGATGCGCGCAAGCATGGCATCGAAGCGGTCTACCAGGACCTGGCGGTGGCGCCGGCCATGACAATCGCCGAGAATCTGTTCCTCGGGCGCGAAATCCTGCGCCCCGGCTGGCTGGCAAAATGTCTGCGCCTGATCGACAAGAAAGCCATGTTGCAGGAAGCGACCCGCCACATGCAGGACCTGAAAATTGGCATCCGCTCGATGAGTCAGGCGGTCGAGACGCTGTCCGGCGGCCAGCGCCAGGGCGTGGCCGTGGCGCGCAGTACCGCGTTCGCCAAGCACCTCGTGATCCTTGACGAACCGACTGCGGCACTCGGCGTCAAGGAAGGCAATATGGTGCTGGAGCTGATCCGGCGCGTGCGCGACAAAGGCTTGCCGGTGATCCTGATCAGCCATAACATGCCGCATGTCTTCGAGATCGCCGACCGGATTCATATCCAGCGACTGGGCAAGCGCGTCGCTGTCGTCAATCCGAAAACTATCAGCATGTCGGATGCAGTGGCGGTGATGACCGGTGCCAAAGACCCGCAGGATTTATCCGAGGATGCTCATGCTTAAAGGAATCGACCCGCTGCTCACTCCCGAGCTGCTCAAGGTTTTGTGCGAGATGGGGCATGGCGATGAAGTCGTGTTCGCTGATGCCAATTTCACCGCCGAAACGCTGGGGCGCGGCAAGCACGTGATTCGCTTGCCTGGGGTCGACCTCGCGCGTGCCTGCGCCGCGCTGCTGTCGGTGTTTCCGCTCGATGCAGCGGTCGCCCGGCCGGTCGCGTACATGAAAGTGTGCGAGTCGCCGGTCGGCTTCGTCTCGGGTGTCCAGCAAGCGGTGCTCGCGTTACTGGCCCGCACCAGCGCGATCGCACCGGCACAATGCGAAGCACTCGACCGCTTTGCCTTTTACGAGCGCGTGCAACTGGCCTATGCGATCGTCCAGACCGGCGAAAGACAACCGTGGGCGAACTTCAGTTTCAAGAAGGGCGTCATTGCCGACGCGCTGACATGAGTAGCGCGGAGCTGCCGGACGCGGAGAACGAGGAGCGGCATCGCTTGCGTCCGCGCGGTTCGAACCAGATCGGCATGAGCCAGTTCAACGAACGGGTCGTGTTGCAGGCGATCCGCTTCCACGGCAGCTTGCCGAAAGCCGACCTGGCGCGTCTGACCAACCTCAGCAACCAGACTATTTCGCTGATCATCAACCGGTTGCTGGACGAGGGCCTGGTGTGCAAGCTGGCGTCGCTGCGCGGCAAAGTCGGCCAGCCGTCGGTGCCGATCGCGCTCGATCCGGATGGCGCGTATTCCATCGGCATCAAGATCGGCCGGCGCAGCATGGATGTGTTGCTGGTGGATTTTGTCGGTCAGGTGCGGCAGCGCTCGTCGATGTCGTATGCGTTTCCGGACCCGGAAAAGTTGTTTCCGGAAATTGCCCGGCAACTGGTGCTGATGAGTGCGGCACTCGGACCGGCTCACGCACAGCGGCTGTGCGGCGTCGGGATTGCCGCGCCGCTGATGCTCGGCGGCTGGCAGCAATTGCTCAGTCTCGATCCGGCGCAGTCGGACCAGTGGCACGCGATTGACATCCGCGCCCGCATTGAGGCGATGACCAGCCTGCCGGTCGAATTTGCCAAGGATACGGCGGCGGCCTGCGTGGCCGAGTTGGTCGCCGGTCGTGGTCGCACTATTCGCAGTTTCCTGTACATGTTCGTGGGGACGTTTATCGGCGGCGGGCTGGTCATCGACAGCCATTTGCGTGGCGGTCAGCAGGGCAATGCCGGTGCTGTTGGTTCGATTCCGCTCGGCTTGGCCAGTTCCGGCCAGGACGCACCGCCCCGGCAATTACTCAGCGATGCGTCGTTGTTCAGTCTCGAACAATTATTCGACGCGGCCGGCCTGGACCGGACCGCCGCCAATGACGCCCGTGCGCTCGAAGCCCCGTGGCTGACGCACACGGTGGCATGGATGGATGACGCGGCGCGTGGCATTGCGCTCGCGATCAGCAGCGCCGCCAGCTTGCTGGATCTGGAGGGCGTGATCATTGATGGCTCGGTCGACCGCAGTGTGCTGGAACGGCTGATGGCGCAAGTCAATATTGCGCTGGATCTGTATAGCTGGGAGGGCATTGTGCGCCCGCAGGTACTGGCCGGCACCATCGGGGCGGACGCGCGCGCCATCGGTGGTGCATTGTTGCCGCTCTACGCGAACTTCGCGCCGGATCGCGACTTGTTTCTGAAACTCGACAAGTAAATATGCTGTCGTGCAGCATGTCAGTTTCGGTCAGGTCAACTCAACTCAATGCATGCCAGTCATCATGTTCAGGTTTGACTGACCGTCCTGGCGTTCAAGATCATGCATCCGATGTTCGAGGTCCACGATGGAAGTGGACTGTGCCAGATAGTTGTCCTGCAGCTTGCGCTGGTGTTCGTCGAAGCTCTCGGACAAGTTGTTGAGGATGTCAGTCGCGTGATGTGCGATGGACTGACCAAATGCAGAAATTGAATGGACGACTGTACGGGTAAAGCCGTCAAACTGGTTGGTGTGTTGCAAGGTGCTCATGGAAAACTCCTTAGTGTTGAAGGACTGCATTAATGCTGCAGTGCGACATCACTATAGGATTTCCTCGCGGCTAGCGCCAATTGTGATTGGTGATAGCTGTTATGCGCTAAGTGTATGCAGTGATCGATGACTTCATTAGTACGCTGTGCCGAGCAGGTGGTGCACCAGTTCTCCGGATGTTGTCGCGGAAAATTTCTTCATTAATTTTGCCCGGTGCATCTCGACGGTTCGCGGGCTCATGCCGATCTGGCGGGCAATCAACTTGCTGGTTTTACCTTCCACCAGCAGCGCGGCAATTTCGCGTTCGCGTGGCGTCAGTTTGGTGGTGACCTTGCGTTTTTCGCTGAGGTCTTCGAAAGTCCAGATGCCGGCGGCATGAGGATCGTCTTCGACCAGACCACGTCCGCTGACACGGCACCAGAATAGTTCGTCATTGGCGCGTTTCATGATTCTCTCGTCCGTGTACGAACCGCGTTCGCTCATGATCGGTACGATACGCAGCCCGGTACGTTCAAATTCTTCGATGCTCGGATAGAGAATCTGGAACGATTGTTCCGCCAATTGTTCCGGCCGATAACCAAACATGGCTGCCAGCGACGGGTTGGCGGTATGGATGACACGACGCTTGGAAACGCATAGGCCCACTGGTGCATGTTGGAAGATCAGCGCGTAATCGATAGAGGGGTCGTCATTCATCTGGTCTTTGTGTTTTTTGAAACTGCGAAGTATTTTTACGGTATTGTGCCCGATTGCGTCACACAATATGCTGGTTGATCCGGTAGCTTGTGTGCTGGTCCTTACCGTTCATCAAAAGGCTAGTTATGAAAAAAGTTTATCCCGACGCGGCCAGTGCGCTCGCCGGTGTTGTTCAGGATGGCCAGACCATCGCCGTCGGCGGCTTTGGTCTATGCGGCATCCCGGAAGCCTTGATCGCCGCGCTGCGTGATTCCGGCGTGAGTGGCTTGACTGCAATCTCGAACAACGCCGGTGTGGATGGCTTTGGCCTCGGCCAGTTACTGGCCACGCGCCAGATCAAAAAAATGATCGCCTCGTATGTTGGCGAGAACAAGGAATTTGCCCGCCAGTATCTGGCCGGCGAACTCGAACTGGAATTTACCCCGCAAGGCACGCTGGCCGAAAAGCTGCGTGCCGGCGGTGCCGGCATCCCGGCGTTTTTCACCAAGACCGGCGTCGGTACCCTCGTCGCTGAAGGCAAGGAAGTCCGCGAATTCGATGGCGAACACTACGTGATGGAGCGCTCTCTGGTAGCGGACGTGTCGCTGGTCAAAGCCTGGAAAGCTGATCGTGCCGGCAATCTGGTGTATCGCAAGACCGCCCGCAACTTCAATCCGAACGTCGCGATGGCCGGCAAGATCACCATCGTCGAAGTCGAAGAACTAGTCGAGATCGGCGAGATCGATCCGGACCAGGTGCACACACCAAGCATTTTCGTGCACCGCATCGTGGTCAATGCCACGCCCGAAAAACGGATCGAACAACGCACGGTACGTGCACAGTAAGCGGAGAACGAACATGGCTTGGACTCGTGAACAAATGGCTGCGCGTGCAGCGCAGGAATTGCAGGATGGTTTTTACGTGAACCTCGGTATCGGCTTGCCGACGATGGTGGCGAACTACGTACCGGCCGGTATCGAAGTGTCGCTGCAATCCGAAAACGGCTTGCTCGGCATCGGCCCTTTTCCTACCGAAGATCAGGTCGATGCCGACCTGATCAATGCCGGAAAACAGACCGTGACGACGCTGCCGGGCTCGTCGTATTTCAGTTCGGCGGATTCGTTTGC
>CAILRJ010000084.1 GCA_903836575.1 uncultured Burkholderiales bacterium | reverse complement strand
TGGTCTTGGCACTGATTTCCCATGCTGCTTCGAGACTCACACCGTTATTGAGCGAATAGCTGTTGATTAGATCATTGAGCGAACCAATTTCGCGGTACACGTTTGCAGTGAGTCCCACCTGCCCAGTCAGTTGATGGGTTGCAACAACGCGCGCATTCGTGCCAATGTAATCTCGCTCCGGACTCAAGTCGTGCTTGCGCTCGACCCAGCCGCCCAGAAATTGCAGGCGACTCTTTCCGGTTGCGTACCAGTCGATTTTTCCCTTAAGCTCATTTTGTGAATAATTATTGAGAACGCTCACATACGTCGCTGACGAATGCCCGACCTGAACACCAACAGAGCTCTTGGTTGCGCTCAAATAATCAATGCCAAGCACTTCGGTATTGAGGTCACGGTTAAAACCACGCTGCGAATCAAGCGCATAGTTCAACTGATCATACGCAACGCTACCGCGCACCTGCCAGCTAGGATGGAAACGCCATGCCCCATCTGCAAACGTGCGTTTCTGTATCCGGAGATTGCGCTCTTGCGTAGTCCGCAAATCAGAGAACGGCGTCAGAGCCTCAACGTAAGTCGCCCCAAGATTGCCCTGCACCTTCGAACCCAGATGCCAATTCATGTTCACCTGCAAATCTTTACCTTCATTGTCCAACTGGGTAAAACGATTGTAGGCAGTCTGATTCAAACCAAGATTGGCTGTCAGCCGTTGCTGGCTGATCTGTTTATCAATGTTCAATCCGATGTTGAGACGACGATAGGTATCCGACAAACTACTGGTTCCCGAGCGCGACAAAGCATATTCTGGACTACTGAAACGACGCAGGTTGTCGTCATGAGAAACCATCACCCCTACGTAGGGAGTAAATACATCTCCTGGCTCCGCCATCGCACTCCCGCAAAACAGCCCAGAAACCGCCAGCGTCAGCGGAGCCAGCAACGGCAGAGGAATCAAGGTGGGCGATGAAAGACGAGTCATAGTATTGATTTCCAAAATTTCACCGCCTGCGGATCAGTCGCGAGCGGCGTCGTTGTTAGCAAAGATAGGAGAAGCACGATGTATTGTCAGGACCGGCGCATTTTACGCCGTGATGCACGACAGCTTTTAGTTAAGTAACCTTGTTACCAATATTCCCAGTGCCCTGTCGCTATCACCCACACGCCCAAAATTGCATTGGTGACACCATGCGCGAGTATCGGCGACCAGATCGTGCGGCTGCGCACATACAGTGCGTTATAGGCGATCCCGGCAACAAGTCCAGCCAGCCAGAGGTTGTGCTCGACAGCAAACAGCACGGCGGTAATGGCGAAGGCTTTCAGGCCAACCGATGCCGGATTTACCTGCAGGAAGTCAGGCCTGACCAGCCAGCGCAGCAAAAAAGAACGCCAGAACAGCTCTTCCATCACCGGCACGACTAACGCGGCTCCTGCGAGACGGATGGCGATCAGCCCCCACGCCATCTGGCCGTCGGGTCCGAGCGGCTGGTAGCCGGAAGCTGTTGCCGCGACCATCATCCAGCCAGCGCCAAGATTGATCCATGCAACGAACACGGCAATGCCAACCGCAATGGCGATGATCCAGTTGCGTGCACTGCCCTTGGGCGGCCACGCCAGTTCGACATACTCGCGCCGCCAGAACCAGAGCAGGCCGACGATCAGGGCAATTTTGAACGGATACAGCCAGCGCAACTCCATCGCTGACCATCCCAACCGGGTCAACAGGTCGGCAATCGCAATGAAGAGAATATAGGTGGCGAAGGGGGCAATACGCGCCAGCGACGGCCGATCAATCATCGGCACCGCCGCTCAGCGGATTGCAGCAAACAGGAGGTAGACTTGGCATGGCGCTGGCGAGAAAATTGTCAAAGCGCCATGCTGCAACAAAGAAGCTGTTTTTGCAAGATACGGTTGGATCCACCGACCCGCATCCATTTACAGCGTGAGGCGTGCCCGCGCGGCATCGTATTCGGCTTTCAGGCGCGCCACCATCTCGGCGACCGTCAGCACGTCGTCCATCAAACCGACGCCCTGGCCCGCACCCCAGATATCGCGCCATGCTTTTGCGCTACCGGAACCGAAGTTCATGGCGGTCTTGTCGGCAACCGGCAGGTTGTCTGGATCGAGTCCGGCAGCCACGATGGATTTTTTCAGGTAGTTGCCGTGTACGCCGGTGAACAGGTTGGTGTAGACGATGTCGGCTGCACTGGATTCGACGATGGCCTGGCGATAGGCGTCATCAACATTCGATTCTTTGGTAGCGAGCCAGCGCGAGCCGATGTAGGCAAAGTCCGCACCCATGGCTTGCGCCGCCAGCACGGCGTCGCCGGTGGCGATCGAGCCGGACAGGGCGATCGGCCCGCTGAAAAACTTGCGTACTTCGCCGACCAGCGCAAACGGAGACAGCGCACCGGCATGGCCGCCGGCACCGGCTGCCACCAGGATCAAACCGTCGACACCGGCTTCGAGCGCCTTTTGTGCATGACGAATCGAAATCACGTCATGCAGCACGATGCCGCCGTAGCTGTGGATGGCGTCCATCATTTCTTTGGGCGGTGCGCGCAGGCTGGAAATGATGATCGGAATCTGGTGCTTGACGCACATCTCGACGTCATGCGCGAGGCGGTCATTGGATTGGTGGACGATCTGGTTGACCGCAACCGGACCCACCAGCGCCTGCGGATTGGCCAGCTTGTAGGCCGCAAGATCGGCCTTGATGTCGGTCAGCCAGGTATCGAGCAGCTCGGCCGGGCGGGCGTTGAGCGCGGGAAACGAGCCGACAATGCCGGCCTTGCACTGCGCGGTAACGAGCGCCGGGCCACTGGCGATGAATAACGGCGAACCGATGACCGGCAGACTCAGGTTTTGCAACGCAACGGGCAATGCCATGACGACCTCACGGATAGGGGTGGAAAAACGGTGATCGATTATAGGCTGGAAACGGATAAAAAAAGTACGGTCGTGCTAGATTGAATCATCTAGTTTTGGAGGAAATCGGAACAGCATTTTTAATGCATCAGTTTTTGGCCCAATGCGGCAGATATTCCTGCACCGCTTCCTCGACGACCTTAGCCTGAAGCGCATCCCG
>CAILRJ010000083.1 GCA_903836575.1 uncultured Burkholderiales bacterium | reverse complement strand
TTTGGCGGCAATCAAGGTGGCGGTCAGGGCGGCTTTGGCGGCAATCAGGGTGGGCCAGGCGGCCAGCGGCGTCGTTCGCGAGGTTGATATTGCGCTAGCAGCAGGTCAGATTACCGGTGCAGAACATCAGTTTGTTCTGCCTGAATTGACTGAGTATGGGGGCAGTTCAGCATTGCAGCGCACAACGTAATGGACTATACTGCGGCAGTTATTAAAATCGTTGAATAGTCTGCGCGAGTACATCAAACGTACTCAAGAGCATGCGAATACTACCAACGAGGCAGGAATGTAAGATGGGCATCTGCCCATTTTTTTTTTGTTAAACAGATTGTGTCGATCGTGCTGGCATGGCGGTGAACAGTTTCGCTGCCCAATTTGGAGAATAGCCTTGCAGTTGCTGGAATTGATAGAGAAAACCGTGGTTGGGATGGAGTATGAGCTGGTCGATTTCGAGCAGGCCGCACGCGGTCTGCTGCGCGTATACATCGACTTTCTTCCCGAGCAGGCCGAGCGCGGCATGATCACAGTCGAAGACTGTGAAAAAGTGACGCATCAGTTGCTGCATGTGCTTACTGTCGAAAATGCAGTGTACGAACGTCTGGAAGTTTCCTCTCCTGGTCTGGACCGGCCGCTAAAAAAATTGGCTGACTATGCCCGATTTGCCGGGATGGAGGCGATTGTGAAGTTGCGTATGCCGATGCCTGGTGCGGCGAACCGGAAATCATTCCAGGGAATATTGCAAGCTCCTGAGGGCGATCAGTTGGCGCTCGAATTTGAAGGTAAAGAAGGGTCGGCGATGCTGGAGTTTACGCTCGCCGATGTGGATAAGGCACATTTGGTGCCGAAAGTGGATTTTAGGAGTCGCAAAGCATGAGTCGCGAAGTTTTATTGTTGGTTGATGCGCTGGCGCGCGAAAAAAATGTCGACAAAGATATCGTCTTTGGTGCTCTGGAGCACGCGTTGTCCCAGGCGACCAAAAAACGGTATGACGGTGATGTCGATATCCGGGTAACGATCGATCGTGACACCGGGTTGTTTGAGTCGTTCCGCCGCTGGCATGTCGTTCCCGATGAAGCTGGCTTGCAACTGCCTGACCAGGAAATCCTGCACTTCGAAGCGATCGAACAAATCAGTGATATCGAAGTCGATGATCACATCGAAGAGCCGATCGAATCGGTCGACTTTGGCCGACGTTTTGCTCAGGACACCAAGCAAGTTGTCTTGCAGCGTATCCGTGACGCCGAACGCGAACAGATCTTGCAGGACTTCCTTGATCGCGGCGACTCGATGGTTACCGGTACGATCAAGCGCATGGAGCGTGGCGATGCGATCGTCGAGTCCGGCAAGATCGAAGCGCGACTGCCACGCGATCAGATGATTCCTAAAGAAAACTTGCGCATCGGTGATCGCGTTCGTGCGTTCATCCTGCGGGTCGATCGCAACGCTCGCGGCCCGCAAGTGATCCTGTCGCGTACGTCGCCAGAATTCATCATGAAATTGTTCGAGCTCGAAGTGCCAGAGATTGAGCAAGGTCTGTTGATTATCAAATCGGCAGCTCGAGATGCTGGCGTACGCGCCAAGATCGCTGTGTTTACCAGCGACAAGCGGATCGATCCGATCGGGACTTGCGTCGGCATGCGCGGTTCGCGGGTACAGGCCGTTACCGGCGAACTTGGTGGCGAACGCGTCGACATCGTGTTGTGGTCTGAAGACCCGGCGCAATTTGTCATTGGTGCGCTGGCGCCAGCGAACGTGTCATCGATCGTTGTCGATGAAGAAAAACATGCGATGGACGTCGTGGTCGACGAAGAAAACCTGGCCATTGCGATCGGTCGCGGCGGACAAAATGTCCGTCTGGCAGCAGAACTGACCAACTGGCAAATCAACATCATGACGGCCGAAGAGTCCGCTAGCAAATCCGCCAATGAAACCGCTGCAATTCGCGCTTTGTTCATGGAAAAGCTCGATGTTGATCAGGAAGTCGCCGACATTCTTGTCGATGAAGGTTTTGCCAGCCTGGAAGAAATCGCTTACGTGCCGATCAGTGAAATGCTGGAGATCGAATCGTTCGATGAAGACACCGTCAATGAGCTGCGCACCCGCGCCCGCGATGCCCTGGTGACGGAGGCGATTGCTTCCGAAGAAGGTCTTGAGGGTATGGACGATGCGTTAGCCACGATGGAAGGTATGGACCGGGTTACCGCCGGCAAGCTCGGATTGGCTGGCGTGAAAACGCTGGCGGCATTTTCCGGCTTGGCCTACGACGAGTTTGGCGCGATCCTGGCTTTGCCAGCGGACCGCGCACGGCAATTGATCGATGATGAATTTAAAGATGTGACCGATGAAGAGATGAAGCTCATCGATGCCAAGTACGATGATCGTGTCAAGGCGCTTCAAGCCAAAGCATGGAACCTCGCGGAAACCAAATGATCCGAGAAGTTCGATTATCATCTACCGCGCCACATAGAAAAGAGGACTGAATGGCGAGTAACAACGTAGCCCAATTTGCGACCGAGCTGAAGATGCCGGCTGATTTGCTGCTGACTCAGCTGCGCGCTGCTGGCGTAGAAAAAATGACGACTGATGATGTGCTGTCGAAAGATGATAAGGACAAACTCCTTGATCATCTGCGGCGGGCGCATGGTGCAACCGCGGCTAGCGAAGCAAAAAAAATCACGCTGACCCGCAAGGAAACCACCGAAATCAAACAGGCCGATGCGACAGGCAAGTCACGCACCATTCAGGTCGAAGTTCGCAAGAAGCGCACTTTCGTGCAGCGTGATGAAACACCGGTGGCTGCGCCAGTCGTAGTGGCACCAGTGGTGCCGGTTGTCGATGAGGCGGAAGTGGCGCGTCGTGCTGAAGAAGTACGCCATCAGGCCGAGTTGATCGCGCAGCAGGAAGCTGCGTTGCGCGAAAAGCAGGAGCGTCTTGCCAAGCTCGACGCTGATAACCTGGCACATGCCAAAGCCATGCAGAAAGCGGAATTGGAGGCCCAAAAAGCCGCCGCCGCCGAAGCTCCTGTTGAAGTTTCCAAGCCGGACGGTTCAGTGATCGAAGAGAAAAAACGTGCAGACGCCGAAGAGGCAAAGAAAAAAGCCGCCCTGTTAGCCAAGGAAAGCGCCAAGGAAGCTGCCGAAAAAGCGGCTGCCTCGGACAAGGCACGTCAGGCTGTGGCAGATGAAGTGGCACAGATCAAGGCGATGATGAGTGCGCCTCGCCGCGTCATCAAGGCGCCGGAGCCGGTAGCGCCGCCAGCCGTCGTGGCCAAGAGTGCTGAAGGGACCTTGCACAAGCCCGCAGACAAGAAGCCGGGCGAAAAGAAAGACGAGAAGAAGCCGGCTGTGGCCGTCGACAAGAAGGCGATCAAGACCGCTAATGTCTCGTCGACCTGGCAGGATGATGCCAAGAAGCGTGGTGCCGGTATCAAGACCCGCGGTAATGCTGGCGGCGGTCGCGATGCGTGGCGCGGTGCCAAGGGTCGCCGTCCATCGCATGGTGGTGCGGATGATCGTGAAACGAATTTCCAGGCGCCGACTGAAGCGGTCATCAAGGACGTGCTGGTGCCGGAGACAATTACTGTCGCCGAACTGGCGCACAAGATGGCGGTCAAGGCATCCGAAGTCATCAAGCATTTGATGAAGCTGGGCCAGATGGTCACGATCAACCAGGTACTTGATCAGGAAACAGCAATGATCCTGGTCGAAGAGATGGGCCACACGGCGCATCCCGCCAAGGCCGATGATCCTGAAGCACTGCTCGAAGATGGTGTCGAACACGCCGATGCCGAACTGCTGCCACGTGCGCCGGTCGTTACCGTCATGGGTCACGTTGACCATGGTAAGACATCGCTGCTCGATTACATCCGTCGTGCCAAGGTTGCCTCCGGTGAAGCCGGCGGGATCACTCAGCACATCGGTGCGTATCACGTCGAGACACCACGCGGCATGATCACCTTCCTCGATACGCCGGGTCACGAAGCCTTTACGGCCATGCGTGCTCGCGGTGCCAAGGCAACCGACATTGTTATTCTGGTGGTGGCTGCCGACGATGGTGTGATGCCGCAAACCAAAGAGGCAATTGCGCACGCCAAAGCTGCCGGCGTACCGCTGGTGGTGGCGATCAACAAGATCGACAAGCCGGGCGGTAACCTTGATCGCGTCAAGCAGGAACTGGTCTCCGAAGGCGTCTTGCCGGAAGAGTACGGTGGCGATTCGCCATTTATCTCGGTCTCCGCCAAAACGGGGCAGGGTATCGATGACCTGCTCGAAAGTGTTTTGTTGCAAGCCGAAATTCTTGAGTTGATGGCGCCGCTCACGTCGCCTGCCCGAGGTCTGGTGATCGAGGCGCGCCTCGACAAAGGTCGCGGTCCGGTCGCAACAATTCTGGTGCAATCCGGTACCTTGCGTCGCGGTGACGTCGTCCTGGCGGGTTCTGCCTACGGTCGCGTTCGTGCAATGCTTGACGAAAACGGCAAATCGATCACCGAAGCCGGTCCATCGATTCCGGTCGAAATTCAGGGTCTGACCGAAGTGCCGGTCGCCGGTGAAGACGTCATGGTCATGCTCGACGAGCGTAAGGCGCGCGAAATCGGCCTGTTCCGTCAAGGTAAGTTCCGCGACGTGAAACTGGCCAAGCAGCAAGCCGCCAAGCTCGAGAACATGTTCGACAATCTGGGTGAAGGCGAAGTCAAGAATCTGCCGATGATCATCAAGACCGACGTGCAGGGTTCGCAAGAGGCGTTGGCGCAGTCGCTGCAAAAGCTGTCGACGTCCGAAGTGCGGGTGCAGATCGTACACGCCGGCGTTGGTGGAATCACCGAGTCCGATGTCAACCTGGCCGTGGCATCGAAAGCCGTCATTATCGGTTTCAATGTCCGTGCCGATGCGCAGTCACGCAAGGTTGCCGAATCGAACGGCGTCGATATTCGTTACTACAACATCATTTACGATGCGGTCGACGAAATCAAAGCCGCGATGTCGGGCATGTTGTCACCGGAGAAGCGCGAACAATCGCTGGGTCTGGTCGAGATTCGCCAGGTTCTGCTGGTCAGCAAGGTCGGCGCGATTGCCGGTTGTTATGTACTCGAAGGGTTGGTACGCCGTGGCGCATCGGTCCGACTGTTACGCGACAACATCATCCTGTGGTCGGGCGAGATCGATTCGCTCAAGCGCTTCAAGGACGACGTCAAGGAAGTCAAGTTCGGCTTCGAATGCGGCCTGACCCTGAAGAACTTCAACGACATCAAGGAAGGCGATCAACTGGAAATTTTCGAAGTCCAGGAAGTCGCGCGTACCCTGTAAAACAGTTGCATGAACATGCGCAGGCCTGCGTGGCTGCGCGAGATCGCGATCTTCAGGATCCGGTTTCGCGCGGACACACAGGCCTGTACTATTTGGGGCCTCCCATTCGCAGTACTTCGGCCGGACGGACTTTTTCCGCGGACGAATTTATCGAGTCATCATCATGGCAAAGCACAGCAAAACTATCCCCGTCCGCGGTATCCGCGTGGCCGATCAGATCCAGCGCGATCTGGCAGAAATCGTCGCTTACGAATTAAAAGATCCGCGCGTCGGCATGATCACTGTTACCGAAGTCCAGCTCACACCGGATTACGCGCACGCTAAAGTATTCTTCACGATGCTCAGTGACGACAAAGAAGCGATCAAGAACACCGTCACCGGCTTGAAGATCGCCTCCGGTTTCATCCGTGGCCAACTCGGGCGGCGTCTGCATGTGCATACGCTGCCGGAACTGCATTTTGTGCATGACACCTCGACCGCGCGCGGCATCGAACTGTCGAAGCTCATCGACGAAGCCAACGCAACACGCGCCAAGGATGACGACCAGGCGTAAGCCAGGTCTGATTGCGTATCACGATGGCGACTTTCCCTCCCCGTAAAAAACGTGTTCCGGTGCATGGCGTGCTGCTGCTGGACAAGGCTGCCGGACATTCCAGCAACGATGTGCTGATCAAGGCCAAGCGACTGTTCAATGCCGAAAAAGCCGGTCACACCGGAACCCTTGATCCGTTTGCGACCGGCTTGTTGCCAGTGTGTTTTGGCGAGGCGACCAAGTTCGCGCAGGATTTGCTGGAGGCCGACAAGACCTATGAAACCGTGGTGCATCTCGGCTTGCGCAGCGATACCGGCGACACCGAAGGCGTGATCCTCGAGACCTTGCCGGTCGATGTCACGCAGGCGCAGATCGAGAGCGTACTGGAAAAATTTCGTGGGCCGATCGATCAGGTGCCGCCGATGTATTCGGCGCTCAAGCGCGATGGCAAGCCGCTGTACGAATACGCACGTGCCGGCATTACGCTGGAGCGCGAAGCGCGTCCGATCGTGATTCACTTGCTGGAATTCGTTCGTTACGAAGCACCGTTCCTGACGTTGCGCATCAGTTGCAGCAAAGGTACCTACATCCGCGTACTAGGTGAAGACATCGGTGCAGCGCTCGGTTGTGGTGGCCACCTCAATGCGCTGAGACGCACGCAAGTCGGCAGCCTGGTGCTGGCCGATGCGGTTACGCTGGAGCAGTTAGCCGCGGTCGATGAAGATCAGCGCACTGCGCTGCTGGCGCCGGTCGACGCCTTGCTGGCGAGCTTTCCTGTGTTGTCGCTTGATGATGAACTGGCGCGTCGCTTCCTGCACGGACAGCGTTTGTCGCTGGGCAAGGAAGCCATCGCGCTACCAGCGAGCGCTGGACGGGTGAGGGTGTACCGGGCTTCCGATGTCTGCTTGCTCGGCACCGGTCTGATGCAGGAATTCGGCGTGCTGGCACCGGAGCGGCTGGTATCAACTGCACGCTAGTCACAATGGAAGTGCCTTCTGTGGGATGCGCACACCGCATCAAAAACTCCAATCTGATTTAACGGTTCGTGCAGCGCAACATGATAGAATGCACGGTTTTCGAAATTTCATACTCATCTCTTGACGCTTCTAGCTCGAAGCAAGCCTCCACCGAGCACTAAGCAAGATACTAGCAAGAACGAACCACGCAAGAATTCAGCCCGAAAAGATCATGTCAAATACAAAACGCGCCATCCGTAACATCGCCATCATCGCCCACGTTGACCATGGCAAAACCACCCTCGTTGACAAGTTGCTGCGTCAGTCGGGTACCTTCCGCGAAAACCAGCAAGTCGATGCACGCGTGATGGATTCCAATGACCTCGAAAAAGAACGTGGCATCACGATTCTGTCGAAAAATTGCGCCGTCGAGTATGAAGGCACCCACATCAACATCGTCGACACCCCGGGCCATGCCGACTTCGGCGGCGAAGTCGAACGCGTCCTGTCGATGGTTGACAGCGTGTTGCTGCTGGTGGATGCACAAGAAGGTCCGATGCCGCAGACGCGTTTCGTGACCCGTAAGGCACTGGCACTGGGCTTGAAGCCGATTGTTGTCGTCAACAAGATTGATCGTCCGGGTGCACGTCCTGAATGGGCCATCAACGCAACGTTTGAACTGTTCGACAAGCTCGGTGCAACCGAAGAGCAACTTGATTTCCCGGTTGTATTCGCTTCGGCACTCAATGGCTATTCGAGCCTTGAGTCGACCGCTCGCGAAGGCGACATGAAGCCACTGTTTGATGCCATCCTGCGCCACGTTCCCGCGCGCGAAGATGACCAGGACGGTCCGTTGCAATTACAAATTTCTTCCCTCGATTACTCGTCCTACGTCGGCAAGATCGGTATTGGCCGTATCACCCGTGGCCGCGTGCGTGGTCTGCAAGACGTCATCATCATGGACGGCCCTGACGGCGTGCCACGCAAAGCCCGTATCAATCAGGTTCTGAACTTCAAGGGTCTCGATCGCGTGCTGGTCGACGAAGCGGTCGCCGGCGACATCGTCCTGATCAACGGTATCGATGAACTCGGTATCGGTACTACGGTGTGTGCACCGGAAATGCCGGATGCGCTGCCGATGCTGACCGTTGATGAGCCGACGCTGACCATGAACTTCATGGTGAACAATTCACCACTGGCAGGTCGTGAAGGCAAGTTCGTTACCAGCCGTCAGTTACGCGAGCGTCTCGACCGCGAACTGAAAGCCAACGTCGCGCTGCGCGTTGCACCGACTGACGATGACACGATTTTTGAAGTCTCCGGTCGCGGCGAATTGCATCTGACGATTCTGATTGAAAACATGCGTCGCGAAGGTTTCGAGCTGGCGGTTTCCCGTCCGCGCGTCGTGTTCAAGATGGTTGATGGTGTGCGTCATGAGCCATTCGAGTTGCTGTCAGTGGACGTTGAAGAAGTCAACCAGGGCGGCGTCATGGAAGAGCTGGGTCGTCGTCGTGGCGATCTGCAAAACATGGAATCCGACGGCAAAGGTCGCGTGCGTCTTGAGTACCGTATCCCGGCCCGTGGCCTGATCGGCTTCCAGGGCGAGTTCATGACCCTCACGCGTGGTACCGGCTTGATGAGTCATATTTTTGACGAATACGCCGCAGTCGACAACACCCGTGGCGAAATGGCTTCGCGCCGTAACGGCGTGCTGGTCTCGCAAGACGACGGCGCCGCGGTTGCGTACGCACTCTGGAAACTGCAGGATCGCGGTCGTATGTTCGTGGTTCACAACGACCCGGTGTACGAAGGCATGATCATCGGTATTCACTCACGTGACAACGATCTGGTCGTCAATCCGATCAAGGGTAAGCAATTGACCAACGTGCGTTCGTCAGGCACTGACGAAGCGGTTCGTCTGGTTCCGCCTATTCAGATGTCGCTTGAGTATGCCGTTGAATTCATTGATGACGACGAACTGGTTGAAATCACGCCAAAGAGCATTCGTTTGCGTAAACGTTATCTCAAAGAAGCCGATCGCAAGAAAGCATCGCGCGACGCGTAATCTGCCGTGAAAGCATCAGGCCATAGGTCTGATCCATCGCTAAAAACCCGCCTGGTTTCCGGCTGCCTCGATTGGTGGTACGGGGCAGGCGGGTTTTGTGTTGCTGGCTTCGACAACAAGAAGCCAGCCGACTGCTGGCGCAACGAACCCGCTCGCTCCAGCGATGTCAACCGTATTTACAGCGGTGTTTGTCAGGCCATCACTTCCTCGACATCCGGCACGGTCTTTTGTGTTTTCAGGATTGCGCCAATGGCACTGAACAACTGGTCGATTTGATGCTTGTCGATAATGAGCGGCGGCGACAACGCAATGATGTCGCCGGTGGTACGGACCAGCACGCCTTTTTCCCAGAACGCCTTCAGGAAAACATCGAATGCACGCATGCCCGGTTTGCCAGCCACGCCATCGAGTTCGATACCGCAGACCAGTCCCAGATTACGGATGTCTTTGACGTACGGCAAACCTTTCAGGCTGTGCGCGGCCTGCTCGAAGTAGGGTGCCATTGCCGCGGCACGCTCAAACAGGTGCTCGGTTTTGTACACGTCAATCGTGGCAACTGCCGCTGCCGCCGCCAGTGGATGGCCGGTATAGGTATAGCCGTGATAAAACTCAATGGCATTTTCTGCCGCCATACTCATGAAGGTGTCATGGATGTCCTGCCGCACAATGACAGCTCCCATTGGAACGGTGGCATTGGTCAGTCCCTTGGCACACACGATCATGTCCGGTACGACACCGAAATAGTCGGCACCAAACGGTGTGCCAAGCCGGCCAAAACCGGTGATGACCTCGTCAAAAATGAGCAGGATGCCGTACTTGTCGCAGATGGTACGGATTTTTTGCAGATAACCTTTGGGCGGCAGGATCACGCCGGTCGAGCCTTGCAGCGGTTCGATGATGACGGCCGCGATCGTAGCCGGGTCATGCAGTGCCAGCAGCCGCTGTTCGAGTTCGTCGGCCATTTCTACGCCGTGTTCCGGCAAGCCTTTTGAAAACGCATTCTTGCCGATGTCGAGCGGATGGCGCAGATGGTCGACCGCTGGTAAGCCCGGACCAAAATGCTTGCGGTTGCCGGCAATTCCGCCAACCGAAATGCCGCCGAATCCAACGCCGTGATACCCGCGCTCACGGCCAATGAGCCGGTGGCGCATGCCATCACCGCGGACACGGTGGTAGGCCAGCGCGATCTTCAGCGCCGAGTCGACCGCTTCTGATCCGTCATTACAAAAGAAGACCCGGTTCAGTCCTTCCGGTGCCAGCGACACCAGCGCAGTGGCTGCCTCGAAGGCTTTCGGATGGCCCATCTGAAACACTGGTGCAAAGTCCATTTCGCCGGCCTGACGGCGGATCGCTTCGGTGATCTTTGGATGACAGTGACCGGCATTGCTGCACCACAGCCCGGCGGTACCATCAAGAATCTGGCGGCCGTCATCCGTCGTGTAATACATGCCGGACGCCGAGACCATCATGCGCGGTTTGGATTTGAACTGGCGATTGGCGGTAAACGGCATCCAGAAATGGTCGGTGTTAAGCATGGCAGCAGGTCCGTGGTTAATGAGGTAAGCCAATGATGGTAATCCTGTTTGCCGGCAGGTGGCGGCGTATTTTGGATTCCTCATGGTTCATGGCTCATGGTGCGGTGTCGCGGCCTCCAAGTTCGCGCTCAATCTGTTCGATGCTGGGCAAGCTGGTTTGTAATTCTGCAGGCAAGGATTCGAGCAGCTTGTATTCAGCCACGCCGGGCGGTTGGGCGTCGTTGCGCAGCGCGTATTCAGCCACCACCTTGTTCTTGCTAGTGCATAGCAACAGGCCAATCGTCGGGCCGTCTTGCGGATGCTTGACCTGAGCATCCACGGCAGTGAGATAAAAACTGAGCTGGCCAAGATGGTCGGGCTTGAACTTGCCGCCTTTGATTTCGATCACCACATAGCAGCGTAACTTCAGATGGTAGAACAGCAGGTCGATGAAGAATTCGTCACCACCCACATCCAGCAGCACCTGCCGTCCGACAAAGGCAAAGCCTGCGCCCAGCTCCAGTAAAAAATCGGTGACGTGTTTGACCAGGGCGTTTTCGACCTCGCGTTCGCGGGCCTTGTCGGTCAGTCCCAGAAAGTCGAAACGGTAGGGGTCTTTCAGCGACTCGCGGGCCAGATCGGACTGCGGTTTGGGCAGGCTGGTTGTGAAGTTGGTGACGGCGGCTCCTGTGCGTTCCAATAGGCGGGCGTCGATTTGAATGGCCAGGATATTGCGAGACCAGTTGTGTTCGATGGCTTTTGCGGCATACCAGCAGCGTGTTTTCGGACCGGGTAGTTTGTCCGGTAAAACTAAATTGTGACCCCACGGCAATTGTGCAGCAGCTTGTTGCACAAATTGGAGATCCGGCCAGGCCTCCGCAAAAGCGCGCATGTACTTGAGATTACGCGGTGAAAACCCTTTCATTTCCGGAAAGGCCGCACGCAAATTCAGCGCCAGTCGCTCGATGACTTTGGCCCCCCATCCCTGTGCCGCTTGTCGTAGCAAAATATCCTGTCCGATCTGCCAGTACAGCAGCACGAGTTCCCGATTGACCGCGAGAGTCGCGCGCTGTTGTGCGGTGTGGATGCGGCTTTTTAGTTCCGTGAGCCAGTCGGCATAACCTTCCGGCGCTGGTGCCAAACCTGCAGGATGTTCGTTCATGGTTACCTTTTTCCCGGTATCTTGATGATCGACATCGACGTCATTGTTGACGTCAACGTCATCGGGTTTTCAGCTGATTGATGTCGTATCTGGGGCGACGACCCGGGCTGGTATGCTGCAGATTTTCAGTAATGTGGTGTTCGGTCGTCTTGCGTATAGTCATCGTCGCTATGGAAATGCTTGCAATCAGCTGCACATGTTGGTATCTGTGCTCATCGATGTTGGTTTCGCGCCGGTTCGTACAGTGCGCATTCCAAAGAAATTTCTCTCTACAAATAAATTCAAGTAAATGAAAACAAGCAAGTACAAGAGCCGGCGCATCTCCGCCGCTCCGATGATGGATTGGACCGACCGGCACTGTCGCCTGTTCCATCGCCAGATTTCCCGCCATACCTGGCTCTACACCGAGATGGTGACGACCGGTGCGCTGGTGCATGGCGATGTCGCGCGCCACCTCGATTTCAACGACGAAGAACACCCGGTTGCACTGCAACTCGGCGGCAGTGACCCGGCCGATCTGGCGCACAGCGCGCGGCTCGGGCAGCAGTGGGGCTACGATGAAATCAACCTCAATTGCGGTTGCCCGTCCGAGCGCGTGCAAAAAGGTGCTTTTGGTGCCTGCCTGATGTCGGAGCCGCAGCTGGTCGCCGATTGTGTCAAGGCGATGCGTGATGCGGTGGCTATCGATGTCACGGTCAAGCACCGGATCGGCATCGACAAGAACGAGTCGTACGAATTCATGCGTGACTTCGTCGGTACGGTGGCTGACGCGGGCTGCACCACCTTCATCGTCCATGCCCGCAATGCGATCCTGAAAGGCTTGAGCCCGAAAGAAAATCGTGAAGTGCCACCACTACGCTACGACGCGGTGTATCAGCTCAAGCGTGAGTTTCCCGATCTCGAAATCATCATTAACGGCGGTATCAAGACCGAGGCCGAGATCGACCAGCATCTGCAGCATGTCGACGGCGTCATGCTCGGACGGGAGGCCTATCACAATCCGTACCTGATGGCGGGTTTCGATGCGCGCTACTACGATGACCCCGCCGTGCCGCGCTCGCGCGCACAAGTGCTCGAAGCGATGCTGCCGTATATCCGTCGCCAGCTCGGGCCAACGCCGTCGGTGGCTATGAAAGGCGGCCCGCGTCTTAATAGCATCACGCGCCATATGCTCGGCTTGATGACCGGGCTGCCTGGTGCACGGCATTTTCGGCAGACGCTATCAGACTCGAAGCGGCTGGCACTCGGTGATGCCGCATTGCTGATGGAGGCGATCGCCAGCATGCAGGCCCGTTGAGGTAATAGGGATTGCGCAGGATCAAAGGCAGCATGAGCGATCACGCTACGCTGTTCACAGGCTTCCCGCCTGTTGAAAACAGACCGCCTTTTTAGCGGTCTTTACCTTAAGGGAATATCAATGAAAGTATCTTCTTCTACTCTGCCATTTTTGTTCGCTGCCGTGCTTGGCACGGCCTTGCTGGGCGGTTGCGACCGCCGTTCGCCGACGACAGATCAGCCCGGTGCCGGCGGCATGCCGTCATCCGGCGCGCCGGGCAATTTGCCTTCTTCGATGATGCCGAGTCCGCCGATGCCACCGGCTACGCCAGGCGCATCAGCCACGCCGGGATCACCGCCGCCAGAGCCTGGCAAGTAATCGCCGAGATTGCCAATAGTGTCGATCAGCCGGACTGATTGGAGTGGTGCGCAAGGTGGGTTAATTTTCCCAGCTTGCGCAGCGTTGAAAGCCAGCAAGGAATTGGTTGCGTGTTCGATGAAGCCGATGAGGCCGATGAAGCCGATGAAGCCGATGAAGCCGACGAAAGCATGGCTCAGCTAAGAAGAAAGGCGTCAGCCCTCTTCGTCATGACGCAGCGGTGATCGCAGGAATGAATCGAATTGCATGTCTATTTTTTGCAGGGCCTTTTGTGCGTTTTGCATTTGCTTGCGCAATTCCGGTCCACGCCGCAGGGCGAGTCCGACCGCGAGAATATCGATGACCACCAGATGGGCCAGGCGCGCTGAAATCGGTGTGTAAGGATCGGTATGAAAATGCAGGTCGATCGGAACCAGCACTGTCGCCAAGTCTGCCAGTGGCGTACCGCTGGGCGACAACGCAATCACGGCGGCACCTGCCTTGCGCGCCAGTTGCACGCTGCGCAGCAAGGCCACACTATTGCCGCGCTGTGAAATAGCCACCACCACATCGCCTTTTTTCAATAGCGCCGCTGCGATACTGTGAATATGCGGATCGGAATACGCGACAGTCGGCACGCCAGCGCGGAAAAATTTGTGCTGCGCGTCGGTGGCAATAATGCCTGACGATCCCTGACCGTAGAACTCAATCTTGTGGGCGTTGGCCAGCAAATCCAGTGCACGCTCGATGGCGCCGGGATCAAGCATGTTGCGCAGATCGAGCAACGCATTGATCGAGCGGCTGCAAATTTTGGCAACGAGATCAGCCGCCATGTCATTAGGCGTCAGGTTTTCGTTCGCGCCGGGCAGGGCAACGGCCAGTGCCTGTGCCAGTTTCAGTTTGAATGTCTGCCAGCCATCGAAGCCGATGGCGCGGCAAAAACGCACAACGGTCGGTTCCGAAACCTGCGCGTTGCGCGCCAGCGCGGTGATGTTTCCCGATACTGCGAGGGTCGGGTCGCGCAGTACGGCCAGCCCGACCTTGCGTTCGGATTTGGACAGCGCGTCAAGCTGCGACCGTATCGAATCGAGCAGCATCGTCGTCACATTTCCGGCAGCGCTTCTTCGCGCCATTGCAAACCGTCGCGACCGATCAGCGCGCTGGCAGCGGCGGGTCCCCAGGTACCGGCCGTGTACGGAATCGGTTCATTTTCTTCCTGCTCCCAGTGGGTCAGGATCGGCTCGACCCATTCCCAGGCGGCTTCGAGCTCGTCGCTGCGCATGAACAAGGTCAGTTGACCACGCAGGACGTCGAGCAGCAGGCGCTCGTAGGCATCCATGCGTGGTGTCTTGAAGGTTTCACGAAAATCGAGTTCGAGGTCAACGGGTTTCAGGCGCATGTTGTCGCCCGGCGTCTTGGCCATCAGGTTCAGATGCAGACCTTCATCCGGTTGCAGCCGGATCACGAGGCTGTTGGGCTGGAAGCTGCCGCTCGATTGCGCAAAGATGGAATGCGGAATCGACTTGAAGCGCACGACGATTTCGGCCAGTTGGTCGGCCATGCGTTTGCCGGTCCGCAAATAAAAAGGTACACCGGCCCAGCGCCAGGTATCGATTTCGGCGCGCACGGCGACAAAGGTTTCGGTCGTCGAGTCCGGGTCGGCACCGGGCTCCTTGCGGTAGCCCGGAACCGCCACGCCATTGACATGGCCGGAGCGGTACTGACCGCGGACGACATTCTGCGTCAGCGTGGTGGTGGTGAATTTTTTCAGTGAGCGCAAGACCTTGAGTTTTTCGTCGCGCACGGCATCGGGCGTGATTGTCGTCGGTGGCTCCATGGCGACGATACAGAGCAATTGCAGCAAATGGTTTTGCAGCATGTCGCGCAACGCGCCGGACGTATCGTAGTAGCCGGTGCGATTGCCGACACCCAGTTCTTCGGCGATCGTGATCTGTACATCCGATATCCATTCACGCCGCCAGAGCGGTTCGAAAAGCACATTACCGAAGCGCAGTGCCAGCAAATTCTGTACGGCTTCCTTGCCGAGGTAATGGTCAATCCGGTAAATCTGCGATTCGGCAAACACGCTGCCGACATCGGCATTGATCTGGCGCGCGCTGGCCAGATCTCGACCGAGCGGCTTTTCGAGCACCACGCGCGAATTCGGGGTGGCTCCGCCACAGGCGGCCAGGTTCAGGCAAATGGTCGCGAACAGGGTCGGTGGCGTCGCCAGATAAAACACCCGTACCAATGCCGGATCGTCGCGCAACGCGGCAACCAGCTTGCAATAACTTCCGGGTTTGTCGGCATCGACGGCAACATACTCGATGCGCTGGCAAAAACGTTGCCAGACTTCGGCATCCAGATTGTCCGCAGGGATATGCGGCTTCGAGCCGGACTCGACCGAGGCGAGAAAATCGGCCGAGCTCAGGTCATGTCTGCCAACACAAATGATGCGCGCGGCATCGGGAAAGTCCTTGGCGCGGTCGCGGGCGTACATCGCCGGCAGCAGTTTGCGCATCGACAGGTCACCACTGCCGCCAAATAATACGAGATCGAAATCAGCTATTGCCATGGGTTCCATTAAATTGTGTGCAAGTTAATCGGGAGCGATGTCATTGTGCATCATTTGCTTGACGCGGCAGCTCTGGCCATGGCGATCAGGGCATTTGTTGAGCTGTCATGTCGTTCTGGCTGCGCCAGACCGGTCAGTTCCTGCTCGATGTTCTTCGCGAGCACCTTGCCCAGTTCGACGCCCCACTGGTCGAAGCTGTTGATGCCCCAGATTACGCCCTGCACGAACACTTTGTGCTCGTAGAGGGCAATGAGTGCACCCAGCGTGGCCGGTGTCAGTGCCTCCATCAGCAACATGTTGGAAGGACGGTCGCCGGGGAAGGTCTTGTGCGGCACCAGTGCCTCGACGGCAACGGGACCGAGACCCTGTGCGGTCAGGTCGGCCCGCACTTCGTCGGCAGTTTTGCCGCGCATGAAGGCTTCAGCTTGCGCGAAACAGTTCGCCAGCAATGCCGCGTGATGTCCGGGTAGCGTGTGGCTGGCGCCGAGTACCGCAATGAAATCGATCGGAATGAGGTCGCTGCCCTGGTGCAGCAACTGGAAATACGCATGCTGGCCATTGGTGCCGGTGTCGCCCCAGATAACCGGACCGCTGGCGATCGTCAACGGTTCGCCGGTGGCACTGACGCGTTTGCCGTTACTCTCCATGTCGAGCTGTTGCAAGTAGCCGGAGAACAGGCTCAGGTCCTGATGGTAGGGCGCAATCGAGACCGAACTGCTGCCATGAAGATTGCGATACCAGATACCCAGCATGGCCAGCAGCACCGGCATGTTGCGCTCCAGCGGTGCTTCCTGAAAATGGCTGTCCATCTGGTGAGCGCCATCCAGAAAGGCCCGGAAGTGTGTGAAGCCGACCAGCAGCACCACCGACAGCCCGATCGCCGACCAGATCGAATAGCGTCCGCCGACCCAGTCCCAGAACGGGAACATGTTGGCAGGATCGATGCCGAAGGCGGTAACGCCGGCGAGATTGGTCGACACCGCGACAAAGTGTTTTGCCAGATCGCCGGTGCTGCCGTCTTGCAGAAACCAGCTGCGCGCCGAATGCGCATTCATCATGGTTTCGGCGGTGGTAAAAGTTTTCGAGGCAATGATGAACAAGGTCGTGGCCGGATCGAGCCGCGCCAGTACCGCAGCGAGATCGTGGCCATCGACGTTCGAGACAAAATGGCAGGTCAGGCGCGGATGGGCAAAAGAGCGCAGCGCCTGGCAGACCATCTTCGGTCCGAGGTAGGAGCCGCCGATGCCGATGTTGACGATATCGGTGATCGCGCGTCCATCGCGGCCGGTCCAGTCGCCCGAGCGCACTTGTTCGCTGAAAGCCTGCATACGCATCAGTACCGCCTGCACATCGGCGCCGACGTTCTGGCCATCAAGCCATAACGTCTGGCCAGCCGGTGCCCGCAAGGCGGTGTGCAGCACTGCGCGCTGTTCGGTCGTGTTGATTTTTTCGCCGGCGAACAGCTTGCTGCGCTGTGCTTCGACAGCGCGCTCGCGCGCCAGGTCGAGCAGCAGGCCCAGGGTGGTAGTGTCGATGCGGTTCTTCGAGTAATCCAGGGTCAGGCCGGCGGCATGCATCGAGAATTGCTGGAACCGGTCCGGTTCGCTGGCGAACTGCGCGCGTATGGTGATTGCACTTGTTTCTGCATGACGAGCTTGCAAACGGTGAAAAGCCGGGCTGTCGTTTAGCGATGTTGCAGCCATGACGGGAGTCCTTTGAAGTAGGATAGTTGTCATTGACTATACCTGAGGTTAAGGTAATTTCACTACAAAAAAAGAGAAAATTCGTTCTTTAATAGCTTGTTCCGCATCCTTTGTCGGATGAGTCTAGCAAGCAATTTAAATTGGAGTGACCTATTTAATGGTCAAAATTTCTTTTGTCTTATCCAATTTATAGTCTAAATATTTTGTAGTAAAATTACCTATTCAGTCTTCACGCAAGGAGTTCTCATGACATTGCATCCCGTTCTGACTGCCGTCACCGATCGTATTATCGACCGTAGCCGTCCCTCCCGCAGCGCTTATCTGGCCCGTATGGAAGCGGCCTTGCAGCAAGGCGTGCAACGCAATGCGCTGTCCTGTACCAACCTGGCGCATGGCTTTGCCGCCTTTCCGGTCAACGACAAGCTGGCGTTACGGCAGGCACGCTTGCCATCGGTGGCGATCATTTCTGCCTACAACGACATGCTGTCGGCGCATCAGCCGTTCGAGCGCTTTCCGCAACTGATCAAGGACGCCGCGCGCAAGGCTGGCGGCGTGGCCCAATTTGCCGGTGGCGTGCCGGCCATGTGCGATGGCGTCACGCAAGGCCAGCCCGGTATGGAACTGTCGCTGTTTTCACGCGATACGATTGCGATGGGGACGGCCATTGCGCTGTCGCACAACATGTTTGATGCGGCCGTATACCTCGGCGTGTGCGACAAGATCGTGCCGGGCCTGCTGATCGGCGCGCTGCACTTCGGTCATTTGCCTGCAGTGTTTATCCCGGCCGGACCGATGACCAGCGGCATGTCCAACTCCGAAAAAGCGCGCGTGCGCCAGCTCTATGCGCAGGGCAAGATCGGCCGCGCCGAATTGCTCGAAGCCGAATCGCAGTCCTATCACGGCGCCGGCACCTGCACGTTCTACGGCACCGCCAACAGCAACCAGATGTTGATGGAAGTGATGGGCTTGCATCTGCCGGGCGCTGCGTTCATCACGCCGGGCACGCCGTTGCGCGATGCGCTGACGGCCGCCGCCGCCACCCGTGCAGTCAAGATCGCCACGCACACGCCCGAGTACACGCCGGTCGGTCGACTGGTCGATGAAAAATGTATCGTCAATGCGATCATCGCCTTGCTTGCCACCGGCGGTTCGACCAATCACACACTGCATCTGGTGGCCATTGCCAAGGCCGCCGGGATCGTCATCGACTGGAATGATTTTGCCGCGCTCTCTGCGGCCATTCCGCTGCTCACGCGGATTTATCCAAATGGTGATGCCGACGTCAATCATTTCCACGCGGCTGGCGGTACCGGTTTCGTGATCCGCGAATTGCTCGATGCCGGTTTGCTGCATGACGATGTCACCACGGTGCTCGGCAAGAGTTTGCGGGCACATTGCAGCGAGGCGTTCCTGCAAGATGATGCCGTAGTCTGGCGTCCGGTTCCGCTGGAAAGCGCCGACCGCAATGTTGTACGCGCTGCCGCCGAGCCGTTTTCGGCCGATGGCGGTTTGCGCCTGCTCACTGGCAACCTCGGGCGTGCCGTCATCAAGGTCTCGGCGGTCAAACCGGAATACCGCCGCGTTGAAGCACCGGCCATCGTGTTCGATTCGCAAGAAGATTTCATGCGCGCCTACAAGGCCGACGAACTCAATCGTGATTTCATTGCGGTGGTGCGCTTCCAGGGGCCGCGTGCCAACGGCATGCCGGAACTGCATGCGTTGACACCGGCGCTGGCTAATTTGCAGGATGCCGGTTTCCATGTCGCGCTGGTCACCGATGGCCGCATGTCGGGCGCTTCCGGCAAAGTGCCGGCCGCCATTCACGTCTCGCCGGAAGTGCTGGCCGGCGGTCCGCTGGGCCGGATTCGTACCGGCGACATGCTGCTGCTCGATGCCGAAAACGGCGTGTTGCGTGCCGATGTACCGGCCGAGCTCTGGGACGCGCGCGAACAGGCCACGGCCGACTTGCGCAACAACCAGGTCGGTATGGGCCGCGAACTGTTTGGTATGTTTCGCGCCACCGTCAGCGCTGCCGAAGAAGGCGCGACGACGTTTGAATTGCCCCCCGTTTTGTCTGCCGTCGAGAAAGTGACCTCATGAATCAAGCTCCCAATCTGATGCCCGACCTGCTCCACATCATGCGCACGTCGCCGGTCATCCCGGTCATCGCCATCGATGACCTTGACCATGCGGTGCCACTGGCACGGGCGCTGGTGGCCGGCGGTATCCGCGTTCTCGAAGTGACCTTGCGTACAGTCCACGGACTGGCGGCGATCCGCGCGATGGCCGAGCAGGTACCCGAGGCGATTCTCGGTGTCGGTACGCTGACATTGCCGGAAGAATTTGCCGCCGCACGCGACGCCGGTGCCGTGTTCGGTGTCTCGCCCGGCCTGACCCCGGCGCTCATTGCGGCAGCGCGAACGAGTGGCCTGCCACTGCTGCCCGGCGTGATGACACCCTCTGAGGTGATGGCCGCACGCGAAGCCGGCTTTCGTCAGCTCAAGCTGTTTCCGGCCGTGCCGGCAGGCGGCGTCGGCATGCTCGGTGCGATTGCCGGACCGCTGGGTGATGTGATGTTCTGCCCGACCGGCGGGATTACGCTGGCCACCGCGCCGCAATTTTTGGCTTGCAAGAATGTCGCCTGCGTCGGCGGTTCATGGCTCACGCCAAAAGACGCGATGATTGCCGGAGACTGGGCGCGCATCACCGCACTGGCCAGTGCGGCGAGTGCGTTGCGGAAACCCTGAGACCCTGATACCCGACTCCTGATCGCATTTTTGCGTTGACGTATCGTGCAGGTTTCGTGCGCTAGCGCACGGATGGTACGGTTATTTCTGGTTAGCCTCGAGACGTCTTCAGTAATGAAGAAATCCGCAGTTCAATCTGTTCAGGGGGTTGCCATGGGCACTATTTTGTTGATTATTCTCATCCTCGTGCTGATAGGCGCGTTCCCGTCCTGGCCGCATAGCCGTAGCTGGGGCTACGGTCCGAGCGGGATAACCGGCCTGATCGTCGTGATTCTGATTATCATGTTGCTGACCGGGCGACTTTGACCTTCGCCTACGCCCGATTGCATCACGTAATCGGGCAGCCACCCTGACGCAGGAATCCGATGAAGTACAAAGACTATTACGATACGCTCGGGATCGAGCGCGATGCCACCCTCGAAGACATCAAGAAGGCCTACCGCAAGCTGGCACATCAATATCATCCGGATGTCTCGAAGGATCCGAAGGGCGAAGAGAAATTCAAGGCGGTGGCCGAAGCCTATGCCACCCTGAAAAACCCCGAGAAGCGGGCCGAATACGATCAGCTCGGTCAGCGCTCGGCGGGTGACAACTTTGCGCCGCCGCCGCA